>JABFWF010000086.1 GCA_013362405.1 Lysobacter sp.
GCAGGGGATCGCCCAGTTGAGCAGCACGGGCTGGCCGGGCACCAGGCCGTGCACGCCGTCGCCGATCGCCTCGACGTGGCCCGCGCCCTCGTGCCCGAGCACCAGCGGGCCCGGCCAGCGCAGGGCGGCGTGGTCGGTGTGGCACACGCCGGCCGCCGCGATCGCCACCCGCACCTCGCCCGGGCCGGGCGGATCGACGTCGATGCGTTCGATCGAGAACCCGCCGCGGCCGTCGCCGATCGCGGCGGCGGCGCTGACGACGCCTGCGCTCAGGCCATCCGCGCGGACGCCGCAGACGTTCACGCCACCCGGCGCCGCGCCGGATGCTCGAACAGCACCGGGTTCTTCGGCGTATCGATCACCTCGCCCGCGCGCGCGCCGGGGCACCACGTTGCGTGGTCCTGGCGCTGCATGTCGTTTTCCGGCGCCTTCAGCCGCATGTCGCGGTCCATGTAGATCATCGTCATCACCGAGCGCGGCTGGCTGGAGCGGTTGGCGCCGGCGCGATGGAAGGTCCAGCCGAGGTGGAAGCTGACCTCGCCGAGCTCGAACGGCGCATCCGACACCGGGAAGCCGTGCGCCTCCATGTTGGCGGTGATCTCGCGCTCGCTCTCGTCGGAGATGCCGAGCGCGCGGCCGAACTCCACGTGCTGGCTGCCGGCATAGAACGCGAGCGGCCCCATCTCGCGCGGCACCGCCTGCAGCGGCACCCACGCGGTGATGCAGCGGTCGCTCGCCAGCGGCCAGTAGTACTGGTCGGCGTGCGCGGGCGTGATGCCGCCGCCCGGTTCCTTGTACAGCGACTGGTCGTGGTACAGGCGCACGCCGTCGACCTGCAGCAGCGTCGCCGCGAGCTGCGCGAGGCGCCGCCCGAACACGAACTCGCGCACCCTGGCGTCGTGCTCCCACAGGTTCATCACCTGCAGGAAGGCGCGGTCGTAGGTGCTGCGCTCTTCCAGCGGACGCGTCTGCGTGTTGAGCGCGATGGTCAGGCGGGTGATCTCCTCGCCGTAGAGACGCAGTGCCTCCGGGCTGAACACGCGCTTGAGCCTGATGAAGCCGTCGTGGCGGAACTGCTCCAGTTGCGCGTCGCGCAGCGGGTAGGGGCGGTCCAGGTCGAAGGGCATGGAAATCCTCGCGCCAATGCGGCGGGTCGAGGATCGATGCTAGGGGCCGCCCGGCCGGCGCACATCCGGCGCAGACGACCAACCGGCGGCGCGGAATGTCGGATCGATGACGCGCAGTCGCCGCGGGCCGGTCGCATCCGCCGCGGCCGGCCCGTATCGTGTCGTGCCCGCTGCGCTCCCCGCCGATGCCCGACACCGCCCGCCGCAACGCCGTCCTGCTCCTCGCCCTGCTCAGCCTGATCTGGAGCTACAACTGGATCGTGATGAAGCAGGCGCTGCGCTACGCGGGGCCGTTCGAGTTCGCCGCGTGGCGCTGCGCACTGGGGGCCTGCGTGCTGTTCGCGGTGCTGGCCTGGCGACGCCGGCTGCGGCCACCGCGGCTGGCGCCGGTGGTGGCGATTGGTTTGGCGCAGACGCTCGGCTTCACCGCGCTGGTGCAGCTCGCGCTGGTCGAGGGCGGCGCGGGCAAGACCGCGCTGCTCGCGTACACGATGCCGTTCTGGGCGGTGCTGGTGGCGTGGCGGGTGCTGCGCGAACGGCCCACGCGCGTGCAGGCGGTGAGCCTCGCCGTCGCCTTCGCCGGCCTCGTGCTGGTGCTGGAACCGTGGCGCGGCATCGGCGCGCTGGCGCCGTCGCTGCTGGCGATTGCCGGCGGCCTGACCTGGGCGGTCGGCATGGTGCTGAGCAAGCGCGCGTTCCTGCACCACCGCATCGATGCGGTGTCGCTGACCGCGTGGCAGATGCTCTTCGGCGCGCTCGGGCTGGTCATCGTCGCGCTGTGCGTGCACGAGCGGCCGATCGACTGGAGCGGTCCTTTCCTCGCCGCGCTCGCCTACAACGCGGTGCTCGCGTCCGGGCTGGCGTGGCTGCTGTGGTCGTGGGTGGTCGAGCGCCTGCCGACCGCGGTGGCGGGGCTGTCGAGCCTCGCCATCCCGATGCTGGGCGTGCTGTTCGCGTGGGCGGTGCTGGGCGAACGACCGTCGGCGAGCGAAGCGGCCGGCATCCTCGTCGTCGGCAGCGCGCTGGCGATGGTGAGTCGACGCAGGCCGGCGCGAGCCGCCTGACGTCGCGTCAGAAGGTCGCGATCCAGCCGCAGAACGCTTTCCACCACGGCCACTGCGCGCAGGCGAAGAAGCCGGCGTGCTCGACCGCCATCACCACGAGCAGCGCGACGTAGGGCAGGCGCAGGCGGTCCTCGCGCAGGTCGCGCACGATCAGCACGACGATCGCCGCCTCGGTGATCGCGAAACCGGCGTTGAACGCGGCCTCGAAGGAATGGATCGCCGGCACCAGTGGCGGCAACGCGCGCGACAGCGCTGGCGGCAGCACCAGCAGCGCGGTCGACAGCATCCAGCGCGCGTGCAGCGCGCGCTCGCGGCGATGGTGGATGGCGAGCACGTAGCAGGTCGCGAACCACGCGACGGTGGCGAGGTCGACGAAGGCGAGCTGCGTGCCGTAGCGCGTCGAGAAGGGATTGGCGCTGGTCAGCATCGCGTGGACGATGAGCAGCCCCGACACCACGAACAGCGGCGCCAGCAGCAGCGAGCTGCGTCCCAGCGCGCGGTGCAGCGCGAAGCGCCGCCGCCGCATCAGCCACGCCTGCGTGACCAGGAGCAGCAGCCAGGCGCCGGCGACGATGCCATGGAAATGGTGGACGCCGTCGTTCTCGCGCAGCCGGGCGAAGTACGACGGCCAGAAGCCGAAGACGGCGATGGCGACGACCAGCAGCAGGTACAGCGGCGCCCGTGGGTAGGGCACGGCGGTGCGGACGTTCATTTTGGGTTCCCCGGTGGTTCGTTCGGAGAACGCAGGCGGGTGCCGTGTCCGGTCGCGGGCGCCTCGATGCTCGATGTCCGGACATGACGACGCCCCGGCGAACCGGGGCGTCGTGGCGGCAAGACGCGCGGGGATCAGCGGGTGATCTGGAACGCGCCGATGTCCACGCCGAGGTTGACGCCCTCGCCGCCGCCGGCCAGGGCGAGCTGCACCGGGCCCTTGCTCAGCACCTGCGCCTCGCCGGACTTGACCACGCCGGCGTTGGCACTGGCCTGCGCGTAGCGGCCGAGCACTTCGTGGATGTTGTGGACGTCGCTGAAGCGGCCGATGCCGTGGTCGATGTGCCACTTGCCGGCGGTCAGGCCGATGGCCTTGGCGCTGACGTGCACCGGCATCGACTCGCCGTTGTTGCAGATGACCGTGCCGCGGCCGGTGGTGTGCTTGTAGATGGCCGACCAGCCGGTGAGGCTGTAGTGCAGCTTGCAGTCGATGTCGCCCTTTTCGGCGGCACGTGCCTGCGGCGCGGCACCGAACGCAAGCGCGCCGGCGAGGGCGGTGACGAGCAGGATGGAAGTGCGCATGGTGGACCTCCTTCGGTTGATTCGGCGCCAGTGTCCACGCCTGCTTCTGAACGTGGTTCGACATTGCTGAGGGGCGCTGTCAGCTTTGCGAAGACGGCGTGAACCGATGCAAGCCAGGCCACGCGCCCCGCGTGTCCTTGCATCTCGGACGGTTCGTCGCGCACATCTCCGTATAGCGGCACACCGCATGGAGGCGGTCGATTGGGCATGCCCGGACCTGCGGTCGGCCGGGCCGGGACGTGGCACGCGCGTCCGGGCTCGCGCGCCGCGCACTGGCGGACCCGAACGGCATGCCGGATGCGCGCCGATCGGTCGGTGGGTGGCCACCGGGTGGATGGTCACCGCTCGTCTGCACGCAGCTTATCCACAGCTTGTGCCGTTTCCTGTCCACATCCGCGGGGTGTACGTTCGCGCGACTTTGTGACGAGGGTCCGCCGATGTTTCCAGCCGCCGTGGTGCTGAGCGAAGAGGAGCGCGAGGTGCTGCGCTTGCTGAATTCGCCCTGGGGCGACCTCGACGGAATCGAACGCGACGTGCTCGAGCGCCTGGCCCTGCTGCACTACGCGCACGACCGCTTCGGCAACTGGGAACTGACCCAGGCCGGGCGGCGCGCACTCGCCCGCTAGCGCCGGTCGATCCGCGCCGCTGCCGGCGCGATGGTGAAGCCGCGCTTTTGCCGGCCAGCAGCGTCCTCCGAGCTGTCGGCCGACGCGTTGCTGGGCTTCGACCATGAAGCCGGGGAGGCTGCGCTCCTGCACTGCGACAAGCGACAGCGGTCCTTGCAGGAGTCGATTCAGCGAGCACGGTTGACGGCGTGCTAACCGTCGTCGCGCGACGATGGCGCCGACATCCAGGAGTGACGATGAGCATTTCCCCGGGCGCCAGCAGCGATCGCGAGAACGCGCGCGTCACCCAGCGTGTCCCGGGGGTGCCTGGCGGCATGGACCACGCCACGTCCTTCGTCGGCGGCAACCTGGTCGGCCGCGAAGCCAGTGGACGCGACGAAGTGCGCGGCCTGGAGCCGGGCGAGGGGACGCTGCCCGCGCACGAGGAACCGATCGGTTCGGCGTTGGCGGCCGAACGCGGACGCCATCCGCGGCGTGCCGGCGACGATGTGCCGCGGTCGCGCACCGAAGGACTGGAATAGCACTGCACGCCCCGGTTGCGGCGGTCCCGCAGGTTGCCGTCGTCCCGCTCCTGTAGGAGCGGCTTGCAGCCGCGAGCTTCTCCAGACGGGCGACGCCTTGTCCTCCTTATGCAGGAGCAACGTAAGTCGCGATCCGGAGCGAGGTGGTCGCGACTTACGTCGCTCCTACGAAAAGCGGCATCGCACGAAAGCGGCGAACGTCCCGGTGCGCTGGCGCGCTACCGCTACCGCATCGGCTCGCGCATCGCTGCTTCCGCGCCGGTGTCGTAGTGGCGGAAGGCGGTGCGGATGCCGCCCAGCACCTCGGCGCTGGTTTCGAACAGCGCCTGCGCCTTCGGTTCGTCGAAGGCATGCACGTCCTCGCGCAGGTGCCGGATCAGGTCGTCGAGGGCCGCTTCGATGTTGGCGGTGTGGTAACGCGGATCGGTGGGCGGGAAGGCGTGCGTGGGCATGGCGGCGGGCTCCGTCGGCGGGGGTCCAGCCTGCGTCGTCGGCGGTGGTCGCGTGGTGAGCCGCGGCCGTTGTGGCCGCCGGTTGTTGCCCTGCGCGCGTGGGCTGTGCGCGCGGGCGAGGCTGTGCAGGCGACGGCCTGTCACCCTGCCGCGCGATGCGCGGCCATGCAGCCGCTCGACGCTGCTGCGAATGCTGCGGGACCGTCGACGACACCGGCGGCGGACCGGCGCCCAGGGCCGGCCCGCCGCCCGCGTCCTCCTGACGGGAGGACGCCACCGTGCCCCGCCCGGATCGCACGGACTGCGACCACCCTCACTGTGCCGCGACGCTATCCGGTGAACATGGCCGCATGAGCGGGATCGCGGACTACACCCTGGCGTGCCGGCGCCTGCGCGACGACGTGCTGCGCGCCGACGTGGCCGGGCGCCGCACGCCCGCGACCGTGCGCGCGTACTGGGAGGACATCCTTGCCGAGGTCCATGCGCAGCCGCCGCGCCGTCTGCTGGTGGTCGACGAACTGCGCGGGCCGGAGCTGAGCGCCGATCAGTGGTATGCGCTGGTCGAGGCGATGCGCGGTCGCGGCCTGGAAGGCGTGCGCATCGCCCACGTGCGCCCGGCGGGCATCGCGCAGCTCGAATACTGCGAGATCCATGCGCGCGCGGCAGGCCTCGACGCGCGCGTCTTCGACGATCTCGCCGCCGCCGAGCGCTGGCTGCGCTACGGCACGCCGGACCTGGCGACCGCCCGCACCAGGACCGTGCCGACGGGCATCCAGCGCCCCTGACGAACCGCAGGTCGACCGGGCATCGCGCGCTCAGCGCGGATCCGGTGGGGGCAGTTGGTGGCGCACGCGCAGGAAGCGGGCGAAGCGTGGCGTGCCCTTCGCGGTGACGCCTTCATGGCGATAGGTCACCCAGCTGCCGCGCGGCGGCGGATGCGCGCGTTCGGCATCGCTGAAGCCGCTGCCGATGCGGAAGCGCAGCCCGTCCGGCCGCTCCACCCATAGCGCGCCGAGCTGGCCGGCGTATTTGCCGTGGCCGGGCGCGTAGCCGATCACGCGTGCCTCGGCGTCGTCGTATGGCTTGTACTTCAGCAGGTCGCTGCTGCGGCCGATCGCGTAATGCGCGGCCTGGTGGTGCAGCACCAGGCCTTCGCCGTCGTTGGCGACCACCGCGCGCAGGCGGGCGTCGAGCTCGGCTGCGCTGCCGACGCGGAACTGCGGCACCGCCCGCAGCCACGGCACGCGCGCCGATGCGACCAGCGTGCGCATGCGCGCCACACGTGCGTCGAAGGCCGAGGGATCGGACGGCAGGTCGTAGACCATGAAGCGCACCTGCCGCCAGGCGGCGTCGCCGACGTGCAGGCCCCGCACGATGTCGCTGACGTCCTCGAAGCGACCGCGACCGATCCACAGCTCGCCATCCAGCGGTTGCCGCGGCCAGCCCGCGGTGAACCATGCCGGCGCATCGATCGCCTCGCCGCCGCGGGTGATGAGCCGCGCACCGTCCCAGCGCCCGCGCACGCCGTCGAGCTTCTCGCTCACCCAGTATGCGCGCACGTCCAGCCCGGGCTGGTAGCGCATCGGCAGCATGACCTGCGGCGGTGCCGTGGCCGAGGCAGGCAGCAGCGCCGGCAGCGGCAGGGACAGCAGGCAGGCGAGCAGGCTGGGCAGCAGGCGAGGGTGCATGGGCGTCGTCCGGGGCGTGGACGCACAGCCTGCGCAGGCGCGACGACGCGCGGCATGCGGCAACCGCGCGCGTCGCGTTCGGTGCATGGCCCGCGCGTGGGTAGGGATTTTCCGCCGCGCTGCGCACCGCGCCGGGATTGCCGGCGCGCCGCCACCGATCCGGCCGCTTGCCGCGGCCTCAGCGCGCGGTCGCGAGGTGTTCCTGGATGTCCTCCAGCCGCCGCCCGCGCGTCTCGATGCCGCTGCGCCACAGCATCACGCCCGACAGCGCCATCGGCACCGCGATCACCAGCGCCGACCACGCGAAGTGGCCGAGCAGCCCGAGCACGCCGAAGCCGGCGCCGAGGATGCCGCCGAACTTCGAACTCGCGGCGATCACGCCCGAGCCGGTGCCGCGCAGGTGCACCGGATAGATCTCGGCGGCGTAGGGAATCAGCATCGCGACCACGCCGCTGACGCTCACCAGCAACGCCGCGGTGCAGGCGATGGTGAGCGGCTGCGAGCGCAGGCCGGCGAGGTCCATCGCGGCGAAGGCGAGCAACGCGAGCGTGGTCAGCGCGATGAAGAGCACCAGCGAGCGCACGCTGCTCCAGCGGTGGTAGAGCCATACGACGACGCCGATGCCGGGCAGCGCGTACACCGCCGAACGCGCGAGCAGCGCGCTGGCTGCGTGCGCGTCCACGCCGAGCTGGGCGAGGTTCACCGGCAGCCACAGCACGAAGCCGAAGTTCACCAGCCCCCACGCCAGCCCGCACACCAGCAAGCCCCAGGTGATGCGCGCATGGCGGCCGCGCAGCAGCGCGCGCAGCGTCGCCGGCGGCGGTGGCGCGTCGAGCACCGGCGCGCCGGGATGGCGTGCGTCGTCGGTTTCCACCGCGTCGCGGCCGGCGAACTTGCGCAGCACCGCGCGCGCCTGCGTTTCCAGCCCGGCATTCGACAGGAAGCGCGGCGATTCGGGAATGAAGCGGTTGAGGAACAGGATGACGATGCCGGTCGGCAGGTTGAGCAGCCACAAGGCGCGCCAGCTGAACATCGGCTCGAGCACGCTCGCGGCGCCCGCCGCGGCGAGATAGCCGGCCGAGGTGCCGACGCCGCCGAGCGCGACCAGCAGCCAGCCGCGGTGCGCCGCCGGCACGGTTTCCGCCATCAGGGTGAACGCGATCGGCAGCAGGCCGCCTGCGGACGCGCCCATCAGGAAACACATCGCGAGGTTCCAGCCGAACACCGGCATCGCGCCGCAGATCGCGGTGCCGATGAACAGCAGCGCCGACAGCAGGATGCCGGCGCGACGGCCGAACGCGTCGGCCATCCAGCCCCACACCACCGAACCGACGGTGGTGCCGACCAGCGCGACGAGCGCGATCAGGCTGGCGGTCGGCTTGGTGATCGCGTATTCGACGCTCATGCCGGGAACGACGAAGCCGAGCGTGGCGGGCTTCATCACGTCGATCGCGAGCGCGACGGCGAGCACGACCACGAGCTTCCAGTGCGCGCGATTGAGCGGCACGCCGTCGGCGATGTGGAAATACCGATGGAACGCATGCGGCTGGCCGGCATCGCCATGCAGCGTCTGCCGCATCTGCGAAAGGCGCGGCATCAGGCCGTAGGCCGCGAGCAGCGCGCCGAAGGCGATCAGCGCCATGCCGCCGAGCATCATGCCGTCCATCGGCATGCCGACCATCTGCCAGTGGGTCGTGCGCCCCATCCAGAACATCGGCGCATGCGCGAGCACGCCGGCGACGACCGCGGTGCAGCCGCACCAGAACGCGACGGGATGGTGGAAGGACAGGCCGTTGGACTTCATGCGCGCCGGACTCGGATGCCGCCTGCGTCCGCGTATCGCGCTGCAAGCCATGCGCGTGAGGATACGGGCGGAGGCGGCCACGGGAAAGGCGCCGCCGCGGGCTGCTGCAGGCGCGACATGACGACATCCTGCACGGGCAACGTGACCGCCGACCGCGCCGGACACGGCGCCGACGTGATGTGCACGGCGGGAGGTGAGGGGCACGCCTGGGTGCGGCGGACGAGGTCGCAGACGCGGCGGCGCGCCCCTCACCGGAACGCGCGCGGACCGACCGGATCCACATCATCGCGCAGCTTTGGCCCGCGTCGGTTCATGGCCCGCGAAATTCCGCCGAGTCATCTACATGGCTGCGCGCATGTGTGGCGCATGCAGCAGGCGCCTGCCTGCCGGTCAGGCGCTCGCCGTCGGCGTCGCGCGCGGATTGACGGTCGGCTCACCGCAGGCGGCGCAGGCTTATTGTTTTCCCATCGCCGGAGCTTCGCCATGTTTCGTCCTGTCCGCACGGCTTCCCTGCTCCTGCTCGGCGCATTCGCGCTGCCCGTGCCGCTGCTGGCGCACCCCCCAGGCGGCATGCCCGATGACATGTTCGCGACGATGGACGCCGATCACGACGGCCGCATCTCCGCGCAGGAGCACGCGGCCGCCGCGCAGGCGATGTTCGCGCGCATGGAAGCGAACCACGACGGCTACGTGACCGTCGAGGAAATGGAAGCCGCGCACGCGAACCGCGGCGACATGCAGCAGGACATGCAGGCGCCGCACGACGCTGCCGCCAGCGCCAGTGCCGGCGCGCCCGTCACCGGCGCGGCGAACAGGCCGGCCGCCGGCGCCGACCGCATGCCGGCCAGTGGCGGCATGCACCACGATATGGGGATGCGCGACCACTTCAAGGCGATGGATGCCGATGGCGACGGCCGGATCTCGGCCAGCGAACACGTCGCCGGCGCGGCGCGCATGTTCGCGGCGATGGACAGCAACCACGACGGCTACCTGTCGCGCGCGGAGTTCGACGCCGGCCACGCCGCGATGATGCATGGCGACATGCAGCGCGAGGGCATGCGGCCGGACGCGTCGGACCGCGGCGACCGTCGCAGCCATCCGTGAGCAGGACGGCGACGCCACCGCTCCCCATGCGGAGCAGGCGGGCCGTTCCGCGAACGCCGGTCGCGGCGCCGCGCGGCCGATCCTCACGCCGCCTCCCGCCACGGCCGCTAGCATCGCCGCCCATGAGCACCAGCGAAAAGCGCGCGTCGCCGCGCATGCGCACCCTCACCGCGGTGATGGTCTCGCCCAACGGTCACGCCCACGACGCGCAGGTGCTGGACCTGTCGCTCGGCGGCGCGCGCCTGCGCCTGCCGCAGGACTGGACGCCGCCCGACGGCGCGCACCTGCGCATGTTCTTCCTGCACGACACCGACCACGCGATCACCCTGGAAGGCCAGGTGACGCGGGTGGCGGTCGACCACATGGGCGTGGCCTTCGATCCCGCGCAGGAAGCGCAGGTGCGCGAACTGTTCGACGCGATCGGCGCGGCGCACTAGCCGCCGGCCGCCGCGAAGGGCGACCGGCGGACGGCGTCATTTCACCGGCACCATCAGGTGCTGGTACGGAGAGCCCGGCCACATCACGTACGGCGCGCCGGTCTTCGGGTCCTCGCTTTTCGGGTACTGCGCGTAGAAGGCGTCGTCCGCGCCGACCACCATCACGTGCGGGCCGGTCTTGACCCAGTGGTTGCTGGCGTTCGGCTGCTTCGCGTACGGATCGGTGTTGCTGGCGTCGGTGCCGCCCTCGAGCATGTACATCAGGCCGACCTTGCCCGTCGGGGGTGGCTGGTGGCCCATCCACGCGTTGGCCCAGGCCATCGCGTTCGCGTCCATGCACATCGGGTCGGGCCCGGGCGTCTCCGGGTTGTCGGCCATGCAGGTGAAGCCGTTGTGGCCCTCGCGCACGGTGCGTGCCTTGCCGTCGGCGCCGATGTCGATGACGGTGGCGTCGCGGGCGACGTCGGGAGGCGCGGCCCGCATCGCGCTCGTGACCAGCGCGCTGTCGTCGCGGGGCTTCGGTGCCGCGGGCGTCTTGCCGGTGGCGGTTGGCGGGGGGAGCAGGCCCAGCGTGGCGATGGCCGCGGCGAGGGCGAGGGTGGATCGCTTCATGGAAGGGCTCCTTGGCGCGGTGCGCGCCCCCCTGCGCCACCGCGGTTCATGGGGATGCCGGCTGGTGCCGGCACCGGATGCAACGCGGGTGTCCGGCGGGCGCGGCCAGCCGTCCGTCTGAATGCGTGCGCGTGCCGCGCCGGTCACGTCGGCGGTGCGAAGGTGGAACGCCCGCCCGCAGGAGGACGCATGACCCGATCCACTCCGAACCGCGGCAGCGGCAGCCGCGAGGCATCGACCCGCAACAGCGGCACGGCGAGTTCCTCCCGCCCGCCGCTGCGGCGTCCCGGCGACGACGCGAAAACGGACGCGGCGTTGCACCAGGCGAGCGTGTCCGACCGCGGCGCGACGGTGAACGACCACCTGCGCGACCGCGGTGGCAAGGGCATCGCCGACGATTACGACGATTCGATCGACCGCGACGGCGCGCACTAGCGGCCGGCGCGCGCCGGCCTAGGCGCCGACGCGCTTGCGCACGCCTTCGAAGTCGCGCACCGGGCGCACCTCGATGCAGCCGGTGCGCGACCACGGGAAGGCGCGCGCCATCTCCACCGCGTCGTCGAGGCTGTCGGCTTCGATCAGGTTGAAGCCGGCCAACACTTCCTTGGTTTCCGCGAACGGGCCATCGAGCACGGTCTCGCGGCCCTGCCGTACGCGCAGCGACTTCCCGGTGGCGGGCGCTTCCAGCTGCTGCGAGGCGAGCAGCTTGCCTTCGCCCCGCAGCTCGTCGGCCTTGCGGATGCAGCCGCGCATCCAGGTGTCGTACTCGCCGTCGGGCAGGGCGTCGAGCAGCTGCGGGTCGGTGTAGATCAGCATCAGGAACTGCATGGGCCGTGTCTCCGTGGGGATGCGGGCATGGGCCCATGATGGCAGAGCGCTGGTGGCGGCCGCCGCGGTGGCAGGCGCTGGGCGGAAAGGTCGCCTCCCGGTCGCCGAAGCCCGGCCGGGGCCTCCTGCCCACCCCGACCGTTCGTCGGTGGCCTGCTGGAACGCGGTGTCGATTCCGCCGTCCGTCGTTCGTCGTCCATGCAAGAGGCCGGACATGCCGGTTTCGCCGACGAAGGAGAACGACGATGCGCGTGATGGTGATGGTGAAGGCGACCCCGCAGTCCGAGGCCGGCGAGATGCCGGGCCCGGCGCTGTTCGAGGCGATGGGCCGGTTCAACGAGGAGCTCATGCAGGCCGGCGTCCTGCTGGCGGCCGATGGCCTGAAGCCGAGCGCGCGCGGTGCGCGGGTGCGCTTCGATGGCGCGCAGCGGACGGTGCTCGACGGCCCGTTCGCCGAGACCAGGGAACTCGTCGCCGGCTTCTGGCTGTGGCAGGTGCGCTCGCTGGAAGAGGCGATCGAATGGGCGCGGCGCTGCCCGAACCCGTTCGAAGCGGGCGTGTCGGAAATCGAGATCCGTCCGCTTTACGAGACCGAGGACTTCGGCGAGGAAGTCGGTTCCGGAATGCACGCACGGAAAGCGCAACTGCG
Organism: Lysobacter sp.; assembly: GCA_013362405.1. Classification (GTDB taxonomy): domain Bacteria; phylum Pseudomonadota; class Gammaproteobacteria; order Xanthomonadales; family Xanthomonadaceae; genus JABFWF01. The sequence goes on from JABFWF010000086.1 coordinate 12,206, forward strand.
CGAACAGCTCGCCGCGCGCGGCTGACCAGCCCATCACGAGGAGACGACGATGCAGATCCAGCCCTACCTCTTCTTCAACGGCCGCACCGAGGAAGCCTTGAACTTCTACCGCAATGCGATCGGCGCGACCATCGAGATGCTGATGCGCAACAAGGACGCGCCGGAGCCGCCGGTCGGCTGCCCGCCCGGCAGCGACGAACAGGTGCTGCATGCCGCCTTCCGCGTCGGCGACAGCGTGCTGCTCGCCTCCGACGGGCCGGTGCCCGGTGGTTTCAACGGCTTCGCGCTGTCGCTCTACGCGAGCGACGACGCCGACGCGCGACGCAAGTTCGACGCGCTCGCCGCCGGCGGCAAGGTCAACATGCCGGTGGCGGAAACCTTCTTCGCCACCGCCTTCGGCATGCTGGTCGACCGCTTCGGCGTGCACTGGATGGTGATCCACCCGAAGCCGATGCCGTGACGCGGGCGTCCTGAGCGCAACGGAACGGTCATTCCGCGCGCGAACGCGCCGGGCATGGCAGGTGCTTCGTTCGCCCCGAAGGGTGGCACCGGTGCGCGTCGTGCGGGAGTGCGACTTGCACCACCGCCCGCGCGATGTTGTGATCGCCCGCCATGGGCAAGGGCGATCCGGCACGCACCATCGAAGCAGTCTGGCGCATGGAGTCCGCGCGCGTCATCGGCGGGCTCGTGCGCATGCTGCAGGACGTCGAACTGGCCGAGGAGCTCGCCCAGGATGCGCTCGTCGCCGCACTGGAAACCTGGCCCACGTCGGGCGTGCCCGACAATCCCGGTGCCTGGCTGATGGCCACCGCCAAGCACCGCGCGATCGATCGCCTACGCCGCCACCAGCTGCTCGCGCGCAAACACGAGGAGCTGGGCTACGAGGCCGAATTGCAGCAGGCGCTCGCCGACGATCCGGCCGACGCCGCGGACGACCGCATCGGCGACGACGTGCTGCGGCTGATGTTCGTCGCCTGCCATCCGGTGCTGTCGACGGAGGCGCAGGTCGCGCTCACCCTGCGCCTGCTCGGCGGCCTCGCCACCGACGAGATCGCGCGCGCCTTCCTGGTGCCGGAACCGACCATCGCCCAGCGCATCGTGCGGGCCAAGCGCACGCTCGGCGAGGCGAAGCTGGCGTTCGATGTGCCGCGCGGCGACGAACTCGGCGAGCGGCTTGCCTCCGTGCTCGCCGTGCTCTATCTCATCTTCAACGAAGGCTACGCGGCGACATCCGGCGAGCACTGGACCCGGCCGACGCTGTGCGAGGAAGCGCTGCGCCTCGGGCGCGTGCTCGCCGCGCTGATGCCGCGCGAACCGGACGTGCACGGTCTTGTCGCATTGATGGAGTTGCAGGCCTCGCGCCTGCCCGCGCGCATCGCGCCGGACGGGTCGCCGATCCTGCTGCTGGAGCAGGACCGCGCGCGCTGGGACCGGCTGCTGATCGGCCGCGGGCTCGACGCGCTGGAACGTGCGCATCGGCTGGGTGGCGCGCACGGTCCCTACGCGCTGCAGGCCGGGATCGCCGCCTGCCACGCCCGGGCGACGAGCGCGGAGGCCACCGACTGGGCACGCATCGCGAGGCTGTATGCCGGACTCGCCGAGCGCATGCCCTCGCCGGTGGTCGAGCTCAACCGCGCGGTGGCGGTGGCGATGGCGGACGGCCCGGAGGCCGGGCTCGCCATCGTCGACGGGCTGCGCGACGTCCCGGCCATGCAGCGCTATCACCTGCTGCCGAGCGTGCGCGGCGACCTGCTGGTACGGCTGGGCCGGCACGCCGAGGCGCGCGCGGAGTTCGAGCAGGCCGCCGGATTGGCGCGCAACGAACGCGAGCAGGCGTTGCTGCGCGCGCGCGCCGCGACGGCGGCGCGCGCGGCGGCGGGTTGAGATGCTTGTAGGAGCGGCTTATCGCCGCGAGCTCTTCGCGCGCAGAAGCGCCATGGCCGCGAGCGGTTGCCCTCCTGCATAAAGCGCGCGACAAATTGGGGCTGCGGACCTCGCGGCCGCAAGTCTCCTACAGGTGCTGCAGCCGCGCGGCGCGCTACGGCGCCTCGCCGCGCCCCTGCGCCTTCGCCCGCGCGATCACCGCGCGCATCCGCGCACGGTCGGTGTGGCGCGAGATCGCGATCGCGCCCAGGTGCAGCGCTTGTTCGCGCAGCACCGCCGGCACGTCGTAATGGGCGCCGCTGGTCTTGTGCTGGAACTTCTCGCGACGCAGGCCCAGGCGCGCGGCGAACGCGTGCAGTTCGTCGAGCGAGTCGGCCATCAGGTGCGCCCAGCGGTGGCCGCGCCAGAGGGTGACCGCGTCGTCGACGTAGACCGCCATGCCGCCGCCGTCGCGCTCAGGCCGCGGCGTCGTCGCCGCGCAGGTAGGGCTCGACCTGGCCGCGCAGCTTCATCGTCATCGGCTGGCCGCGGCGGTCCAGCGCCTTGCCGACGGCCACCCGGATCCAGCCCTCGCTCACGCAGTACTCCTCGACGTTGGTGCGCTCGTTGCCGTTGAAGCGGATGCCGATGCCGCGCGCCAGCAGTTCGGCGTCGTGGAACCTGCTGCGCGGGTCGTTGCTGAGGCGATCGGGGAGGGTGCTGGTCATGGGCGGCACGTCGGCGGGAGGAAACCGCAAAGGATAGTGGCTCGCCGCGCTCACGCCTGCATGCCGCGCGGGCCGCCATGCTGGCGGCCCCGCATGCCGCCACGCCGATGTCCACGCCGTCGCCGGAAATCCCGCCGTCCGTCCCCGCTCCGCCCGCACCGGGCCCGCCGACGCCGCCCGCGCCCAGGCCAGCGCCGGTACCGCCAGAAGCCCCACCCCCGGCCGTGCCGCAGCCGGTGCAGCCGCCGGCGCACGATCCCGTCCCGCCCGCGCCGCTCGATCGTGGGCCGACGGGGCGGTTGCAAGCGCGGGCGAGCGGCACCACATCGGCGCGATGAGCCAACCGACCCCTGAACCCGAAGCCGGCGCGGTCGCCGGCGTGGCGCGCGCCGCCGGCGCGCGCGGCGATTGGCAGGTGCTGCGCGACCTCGCGCCTTACCTTCGCCCCTTCTGGGGACGCATCGCGCTCGCGCTCGCGATGGTCGTGGTGGGCAAGTTCGCCAACCTCGCCGTGCCGATGCTGCTCAAGCGGCTGGTCGACGGTCTCGGCGGCGCGCAGGCCGCGGGCAAGCTTGCGCTGGCGATGCCGGTCGGCCTGCTGCTCGCCTACGGCGCCTCGCGCCTGGCGGTGACGTTGTTCACCGAGCTGCGCCAGGTGGTGTTCGCGCGGGTGATGGCGCGCGTCTCGCGCAAGGTCACGCTGCAGGTGTTCCGCCACCTGCACGCGCTGTCGCTGAAGTTCCATCTCGCCCGCCGCACCGGCGGCGTCGCCCGCGACGTCGAGCGCGGCGGCAGCGCGATCTCCGACCTGCTCGACTGGTCGATCTACACCATCCTGCCGACCATCTTGGAGGTGGTGCTGGTCACCGCCGTGCTGGTGTACGCCTACGACTGGACCTTCGCGGCGATCACGCTGGTGACGCTCGCCGCGTACATCGGCTTCACCTTCGCCGTGACCGAGTGGCGCACGCGCTACTACCGTGCCTCGGTCGAGGCGGACACGCGCGCGAACGAGCGCGCGGTCGATTCGCTGCTCAACTACGAGACGGTGAAGTACTTCGGCAACGAGGAGCACGAAGCGCGCCGCTACGACGCCAACCTGCAGAACCTCGAGGAAGCGCAGGTGATGGCGCGCAAGACGCTCGCCGTGCTCAACCTCGGCCAGACCGCGGTGGTCGCGCTGGGCGTCACCGCCATGATGTGGGACGCCGCCGCCGGCGTGGTCGCCGGGCGCATGACCGTCGGCGACCTCGTGCTGGTCAACGCCTACCTGCTGCAGCTCGCCGCGCCGCTCAACCTGCTCGGCATGATGTACCGCGAGGTCAAGGCCGCGTTCACCAACCTCGAGCGCCTGTTCGGCCTGCTCGACGAGCGCCAGGACGTGCAGGACCGCCCGGGCGCGGTGCCGCTGCGCACGCATCGGCCGCGCGTCGCCTTCGAGCGCGTGTCCTTCGCCTACGACCCGCGCCGGCCGATCCTGCAGGACGTGAGCTTCGCGATCGAGCCGGGCGAGACCGTCGCCGTCGTCGGGCATTCCGGCTCCGGCAAGTCCACGCTCGCGCGGCTGCTGTACCGCTTCTACGACGTCGACGCCGGTCGCATCGCGATCACCGACGACGTCGGCCTGCCGCGCGACGTCCGCGACTACACCCAGGCCACGGTGCGCGGCGCGGTCGCGATCGTTCCGCAGGACACCGTGCTGTTCAACGACACCATCTTCTACAACATCCAGTACGGCCGCCCGGAGGCGACGCGCGCGGAAGTGGAGGCGGCCGCGCGCGCCGCGCACATCCACGACCTGATCGCCGCATTGCCGGACGGCTACGACAGCGAGGTCGGCGAGCGCGGCCTGAAGCTTTCGGGCGGCGAGAAGCAGCGCGTGGCGATCGCGCGCGCCCTGCTGAAGAATCCCGCGATCCTGCTGTTCGACGAGGCGACTTCGGCGCTCGACTCCAAGTCCGAGCGCGCGATCCAGGCCGAGCTCGACCGCATCGCGGTCGGCCGCACCACGCTGATGATCGCGCACCGCCTCTCGACGGTGATGCACGCCCACGAGATCCTGGTGCTCGACGCCGGTCGCATCGTCGAGCGCGGCAGCCACGCCGCGCTGCTCGCGCGCGACGGCCAGTACGCGCAGATGTGGCGGCTGCAGCAGCAGGCGCAGCAGGCCGCGGCGGAAGCGGCCGCGGCCGAGCAGGCGGCGGAGGCGGTCGGCGAGGGCGGATAGCCGCGCCGGAAACCGTGACCGCGCGCGCACCGTCCCCTACCGATGGCCTATGCGCGTTCACGTTCGCCTGCCTACCATCGACCGGTTTTCCCGTCCCCGAGGTCTCCCAATGCCACGACTCCTGCCTTCCACCCTGACGCTCGCGGTGGCGCTCGCCATCGGCAGCGCCGGCGCCGCCAACGCGCCCGCCTTCGATCCCCAGCGCCTGTCGCAGGAGGTCAAGGTGCTTTCCTCCGACGCCTTCGAGGGACGCGCCCCGGCTTCGCCCGCGGAGGACAAGGTGATCGCCTACGTCGTCGGCCAGTTCCGTTCCGCCGGCCTCGCGCCGGGCGGCGACCTGCAGAAGGACGGCAAGCGCGGCTGGACGCAGGCGGTGCCGCTGCTGCGTTCGGAAATCATCGGCACGCCGAAACTCAGCGTCGACGTCGCCGGCAAGGCGCAGGCGCTCACCGAAGGCGTCGAGATCGCCGCGCGGCCGCCGCTCAACGGCGACAAGGCCGTGTCGATCGACAAGGTGCCGCTGGTGTTCGTCGGCTACGGCGTGAAGGCGCCCGAGCGCAACTGGGACGACTTCAAGGGCGTCGACCTGCACGGCAAGATCGCGGTGGTGCTGGTCAACGATCCGGACTTCGAGACCGGCCAGGGCGACTTCGGCGGCAAGGCCATGACCTACTACGGCCGCTGGACCTACAAGTACGAGGAAGCCGCGCGCCAGGGCGCGACCGGCCTGCTGATCGTGCACGAGACCGAGCCGGCGTCGTACGGCTGGAACACGGTCAAGAACTCGAACACGAACGCGCAGTTCGACATCGTGCGCGCCGACCCGCACGCGGCGCACGTGCCGCTGGAAGGCTGGATCACGCGCGACCTCGCGGTGGACCTGTTCAAGCGCGCGGGGCTGGACTTCGAAGCGTTGAAGAAGCAGGCGCAGACGCGCGAGTTCAAGCCGGTGGCCCTCGCCGGCGAGACGCTGTCGGCCCATTACGACGTCGACAGCAAGGTGATCACCTCGCACAACATCGTCGGCCGCATCGACGGCAGCAAGCACCCGAACGAGACCGTGCTCTACAGCGCGCACTGGGACCATCTCGGCGTCGGCGCGCCCGACGCGAAGGGCGACCGCATCTACAACGGCGCGGTGGACAACGCCACCGGCACCGCCGCGCTGATCGAGCTGGCGCGCGCGTTCGGCAAGGCGACCCGCCCCGAGCGCTCGGTCGTGTTCCTCAACGTCACCGCGGAGGAGAAGGGCCTGCTCGGTTCCGAGTACTACGCCTCCAACCCGCTGTACCCGCTGGCCAAGACGGTGGCCGTGCTGAACATGGACGCGCTCGACCCGCACGGCCCGACGCGCAACTTCACCACCTCCGGCAGCGCGCAGCAGGACCTGCTCGACGAGATGATCGCCACCGCGAAGAAGCAGAACCTCGCCTATTCGCCCGATCCGAATCCGGCTGCGGGCCACTTCTTCCGCTCCGACCACTTCCCCTTCGCGAAGAAGGGCGTGCCGGCGATCTCCTTCGGCTCGGGCAACGACTGGGTGAACGGCGGCGTGGCCGCCGGCGAGGCGGCGGAGAAGGCCTACGTCACCGAGCGCTACCACCAGCCGGCCGACCAGTGGGAGGCGAGCTGGCCGTTCACCGGCATGGTGCAGGACCTGACCCTGCTGTACACGGTCGGCAACCACCTCGCCAACTCGCACGAATGGCCGAACTGGGCGAAGGACTCCGAGTTCCGCGCCACGCGCGACGCGACGGACAACAAGCGGCATTGACGAGCGACCGCGAAAAAGAAAAACGGGCCGGATCTCCGGCCCGTTTTTTTTACGGTGTCATTCCGGTTTTGGTCCGAGGATGCGGTCGTCCTCTTCGCGCGGCGGCACCGCCGGCGTGGCGTCGCGTTGCGCGCCATCGTGGAAGACCGGCCAGCCCTGCTCGTCGCCCTCGCGCGTGTTGGCGTCGCGGCCGGGGTTGGCGCGCTGGGTGTTGCGGTCGCCGGAACTGAAGCCGGGCTGGCGCGGCGAGGTGGCGGGTCGCGGGCGACGCGGGGGGTGCGGCATGTCGCGCTCGTGGGTCATCGCGCGTCTCCTGCAATGGCGGGACGCCAGCATGGCGCGCGCGAGGTCAATGCCGCGTGGCGTGCCTGCGCGTGTCGATCGGCGCGCGCGGTGACGGCGGCTCAGGCCTCGCCGGCGCGCGCCTGCTTGGCCGCCTGCATGCGCGCCAGTTCCAGCGCCTCGCGGGTTTCCTGCTGCTTGCGCAATTCCTCCTGGCGCACGCGCTCCAGGTCCTCGCCGCTGGGCTCCTCGTGCAGCGACAGCGAAGCCGCGGCGGCAGTCGCGGGTTCGCCGCGGCGGCTCTTGAGCTTGATGTTCAGGCGCAATTCGTTCGCCGAGTCGGCGTTGCGGATCGCTTCCTCGTAGGAGATCCGTCCTTCGTTGTAGAGCTCGAACAGCGCCCAGTCGAAGGTGCGCATGCCGAGCTCGCGCGACTTGTTCATCACGCCCTTCAACTCGTTGAACTCGCCCTTGAAGATCTTCTCGGCGATCGTCGGCGTGTTGAGCAGGATCTCGATCGCGGCGACGCGGCCCTTGCCGTCCTCGGTGCGGACCAGGCGCTGGGAGATGATCGCGCGCAGGTTGGCCGACAGGTCCATCAGCAGCTGCGTGCGGCGTTCCTCCGGGAAGAAGTTGATGATGCGCTCCATCGTCTGCGACGCGCTGTTGGCGTGCAGGGTGGACAGGCACAGGTGGCCGGTCTCGGCGAAGGCGATCGCGTGCTCCATCGTCTCGGCATCGCGGATCTCGCCGACCAGGATCACGTCCGGCGCCTGGCGCAAAGTGTTCTTCAGCGCGTGGTGCCAGCTGTGGGTGTCGACGCCGACCTCGCGATGGGTGACGAGCGATTTCTGCGACTTGTGCGCGTACTCGACCGGATCCTCGACGGTGATGATGTGGCCGGCCGAGGTGCGGTTGCGGTGGTCGATCATCGCGGCGAGCGAGGTCGATTTGCCCGAGCCGGTGCCGCCGACCACCAGCACCAGGCCGCGCTTCTCCATCACCACGTCCTTGAGGACCGGCGGCAGGCGCAGCGTCTCGAAGTTGGGGATCTCGGCGGCGATCGTGCGCAGCACCATGCCGACCGCGCCCTGCTGCACGAACACGTTGACGCGGAAGCGCGACACGCCCGGCACCACGATGGCGAAGTTGCACTCCAGCTCGCGCGCGAATTCCTCGCGCTGCTTGGCGTTCATCAGCGCCTGGGCCAGCTGCGCGGTGACCTCGCCGGTCAGCTTCTGCTGCGACAGCGGCGTCATCGCACCGTGCGCCTTCATGCTGGGCGGGAAATCGCTGGCGATGAACAGGTCCGAGCCGCCGGCCTTGGCCATCGCCGCCAGCAGCTTGTGCATGTAGTCGCGGGCCTGCTCTTCGCCAAGCGCCATGGAGTCCTCCGTCGGGGGCCGGCGTTGTCGCACGCGCTGCACACGCAGGCCGGGGCATCGCGCACGAAACGTAGCACCGGTAACGGCCACGATGCGTGGACCTTGATCGCCGTCGCGTTGCCCGCATCTGCTGGAGGCGGCGACCGGCCGCGCCACGCGAGCTTCCCATGGCCGAGCCGCTGCGCATCGACTTCGTGTCCGACGTGTCCTGCCCGTGGTGCGCGGTCGGGCTGGCCTCGCTGCAGCAGGCGCTGGCGCGGCTGCCGGACGTGCCGGTGGAGCTGCACTTCCAGCCGTTCGAGCTGAATCCGCAGCTCGGTGCCGAGGGCGAGGACGCCGTCGGGCATCTCACCCGCAAGTACGGCATCAGCGCCGAGCAGGCGCGCGCGAACGGCGAGGTGATCCGCCAGCGCGGCGCCGAGTATGGCTTCGCCTTCGACATGGCCAGGCGCGAGCGCGTGTACAACACCTTCGACGCGCACCGCCTGCTGCACTGGGCCGGGCTCGAGGGCGCGGAGCGGCAGCTGATGCTCAAGCAGCGGCTGTTGCGCGCCTACTTCGGCGAGGGCGAGGACGTCTCCGACCACGCCGTGCTCGCGCGCCTGGCCGAGGCCGCCGGGCTGGACGGCGAGCGCGCCCGCGCCATCCTCGCCGCCGCCGCCTACGCGGAGGACGTGCGGCTGCACGAGCAGTTCTTCGCCGCGCACGGCATCCAGGCGGTGCCGTCGGTGATCCTCGACCGCCGCCTGCTGGTGCAGGGTGGGCAGCCGCCGGACGTGTTCGAACAGGCGATCCGGCAGGCGGCGGCGACGCGGCAGTAGCGGTCACCGGAAGGGACGCGTCGCCGTCCGTGGTTCGACAAGGCTCGCCGCGGAATGACGGGTGATCCGAGCCAGCGATGTCCAGCACCGGTTTCCCGTTCGCGCTGAGCCCGTCGAAGGATGAACGGGCGGCAGCCATGTCCATCGCGTGCGCACCGCTTTGACGGCCTGCCCGCTAGGGTGAATGCGTGCACGACACCGCCGCCGAACACCAGCGCCGGATGGGCGACCGTCGCACCGACGGGCCCGATGCCGACGCGCCCGCCGCGCGCGTCGCCGCGGTCGCGCCCGCCGATCCGCTGAGCCCGGCCGACCGCTACCAGGAGCTGTTCGCCGACGTGCAGCGCGCGCGCGTGTTCGCCGACAGCAAGACCTTCGTCGACTGCGCGCCGCTGGCGCGCCCGGACGCCATCCTCGCCGAGTACCGCGGGCGTCGTGACGCGCCCGGCTTCGACCTCGCCGCGTTCGTGCACGCGCATTTCCGCGTCGAACGCCCGCCCGACAGCCATTACGTGTCCGACCCGGACCAGTCGCTGGTCGACCACATCGACGGCCTATGGAGCGTGCTCACCCGCGAGCCGAGCGAACATCCGCCCTTCTCGACGCTGTTGCCGCTGCCGCGGCCGTACGTGGTGCCCGGTGGCCGCTTCGGCGAGATGTACTACTGGGATTCCTACTTCACGATGCTGGGCCTGGTGGAAAGCGGGCGGCGCGACCTGCTGGTCGGCATGGCCGACAACTTCGCCTGGCTGGTCGACACCTACGGCCACATCCCCAACGGCAACCGCAGCTACTACCTCAGCCGCTCGCACCCGCCGGTGTTCGGGCTGATGGTCGAACTGTTCGAAGCGCACAACCTGTGCCAGGCGGTGAGCTACCTGCCGCGGCTGCGGCGCGAACACGCGTTCTGGATGGACGGCGCGGAGGAGCTCCGGCGCGACGACGCGTTCCGCCACGTGGTGCGGCTGCCCGATGGCGCGCTGCTCAACCGTTACTGGGACGCGCGCGACATCCCGCGCGAGGAGGCCTGGCTGGAGGACGAGACCACCGCGCGCCGCAGCGGCCGCCCGGCGGCCGAGGTCTACCGCGAGCTGCGCTCGGCCGCGGCGTCGGGCTGGGATTTCAGTTCCCGCTGGTGCGACGAGGACGGCGACCTCGCGACCACGCGCACCACCACCATCCTGCCGATCGACCTCAACGCCTTCCTGTTCAAGCTGGAGATGCAGATCGCACAGCTCAGCCGCGTCGCCGGCGACGAACGCGGAGGCGAAGAATTCGCCCGGCGCGCGCGCGACCGCCGCGCGGCGATCGGCCGCTGGCTGTGGGACGAGCGGCTCGGCGCCTTCCTCGATTACGACCGCCTGCACGATCGCCGGCGCGCGCAGGCCAACGCCGCGATGGTGGTGCCGCTGTTCGTCGGCCTGGCGGCGGCGGGGCAGGCCAGGCGGGTCGCGCGCGCCCTGCATGCGAACCTGCTCGAGCCCGGTGGCCTCGCCACCACCTGCCGCGTCAGCCACGAGCAGTGGGACCAGCCCAACGGCTGGGCGCCGCTGCAGTGGATGGCGATCGCCGGGCTGCGCCGTTATCGCGAACGCGAGCTCGCCCATGACATCGCCGTGCGCTGGCTGGACACCGTCGGCAGCCTGTACGAGCGCGAATGCAAGCTGGTGGAGAAGTACGTGCTGGAACCGACGCCGGAGGGCGCGGTGGGCGGGGGCGGCGGCGAATATCCGCTGCAGGACGGCTTCGGCTGGACCAACGGCGTGACGCGCAAACTGCTGCACCAGGCGCCCGGCAACCGCAACCACCATGCGCGCGCCGGGCGCAACCTCGTGCACCAGCGTCATCCGGGCGGCAAGGGATGAGCGACACGACGCGCGTCGCCGGCTGGGCGGGTCCTGCGGCCCGCCGCTACACTCGCCGTTCCTGCCAGTCGGGTCGTCCCCATGTCGTTGCGCGCCGCCGTCCTCCTGCTGTCGACCTTCGCGTTGTCCGTCGTGCTCGCCGCCTGTTCGCACGACGCGGCGCCGCCCGCGGCCGCGCCGCAGCCCGAGAGGAAGGCCGCCGTGCAGGCAACCGCCGACCATGACGAACACTCGTATGCCGAGCCGCAGAAGGTGCGCATCACCGCGCTCGCGCTCGACCTGGGCGTCGACTTCGCGCAGAAGCAGCTCGCCGGCACGGCGACCTACACGCTCGACTGGAAGGACCCGAAGGCGACCACGCTCGCGCTCGACACGCGGGACCTCGCCATCGCGAAGGTCGAGGGCGCCGATGCCTCCGGCCAGTGGACGCCGCTGCAGTACGCGCTCGCCCCGCGCGACGCCATCCTTGGCAGCAGGCTCGACATCCAGGCGCCCCGGCGCAACGCGAGCGTGCGCGTGACCTACCGCACCTCGCCCGACGCGTCGGGCCTGCAGTGGCTCGAGCCGTCGATGACCGAGGGCAAGCGCCAGCCCTTCATGTTCAGCCAGTCCGAGGCGATCCATGCGCGCAGCTGGGTGCCGCTGCAGGACACGCCGGGCGTGCGCTTCGCCTACACCGCGCACGTCGCCGCGCCGAAGGACGCGATGGTGCTGATGAGCGCGTCCAACGACGCGGCCGACGCCAACGGCAACGCGCCGCGCACGGGCGACTACCGCTTCACCATGAAGGAACCGATCCCGTCGTACCTGCTCGCGATCGCCGCCGGCGACCTCGTGTTCCAGCCGACCGGCAGGCGCAGCGGCGTGTGGGCGGAGCCGGCGATGGTGGGCAAGGCGGCGAAGGAGTTCGAGGACACCGAGAAGATGATCGAGGTGGCCGAGTCGCTGTACGGCCCGTACCGCTGGGGCCGCTACGACCTGCTGGTGCTGCCGCCGTCGTTCCCGTTCGGCGGCATGGAAAATCCGCGCATGACCTTCGCCACGCCGACCGTGATCGTCGGCGACAAGTCGCTGGTCTCGCTGGTCGCGCACGAGCTCGCGCATTCGTGGTCGGGCAACCTCGTCACCAATGCCAGCTGGAAGAACATCTGGCTCAACGAAGGCTTCACCACCTACGTGCAGGGTCGCATCACCGAGGCGCTGTACGGCGCCGAGCTCGCCGACATGGAGCGGCAGATCGACCAGCAGGAACTGGCGAAGGAAATTGCCGACGGCGAGATCGCCCCCGCCGACCAGGTGCTCGCACTGCCGGCGCTGACCGGTCGCGATCCCGACGAGGCGCTGAGCGACATCGCCTATACCAAGGGTGCCTGGTTCCTGCGCTTCCTCGAGCAGCGCGTCGGGCGCGAGGTGTTCGATCCGTTCCTGCGCGGCTGGTTCGACGACCATGCGTTCCAGAGCGCGACCACCGCCGAGTTCGTCGACTACCTGAAGTCGCACCTGCTGGCGAAGCACCCGAATGCGGTGAGCGACGCCGAACTCGACGCCTGGCTGCACCAGCCGGGCATCCCGGCCTTCGCCGAGCGCGCGCGCTCGCGCGGCTTCGCCACCGTGGATTCGGCGCGCATCGCCTGGCTGGGCAACGGCCAGCTGCCACCGCCGGCGATCACCTCGGCGTGGACCACGCAGGAGTGGGTGCATTTCCTCGAAGGCCTGGATGAAACCTCCAAGCCTGCGCAGCTCGCCCAGCTCGACGCCGCCTACCATTTCAGCGGCACGCCCAACGGCGAACTCGCGCAGCGCTGGTATCCGCTCGCCGTGCGCGCCGGCTATCACGCGGGCGATGCGCAGATGGCGGAGTTCCTGCAGCGCGTCGGCCGGCGCAAGCTGATCATGCCGACCTACGAGGCGCTGGTGAAAACGCCGGAAGGCCTGGCCTTCGCCAAGGATGTGTTCGCGAAGGCGAAGCCGGGCTACCACCCGATCACCACCGCCTCGGTCGCCGCGGCGATCGCCAAGGCGGAAAAGCCGGCGCAGCCCGCCGCGGCGAAGTCGCTGTGAGGCCCATGGTGAAAGCGTCGCTGCTCGCCATCGCGCTCGTCGCCGCGCTCGCCGGTTGCCAGCGCCACGGCGCGCCATCGGCGGACGCCGCGCAGGCCGCGGCGCAGGAGCAGGCGGCGCAGCAGGCCGAGGCGGGCTTCACGCAGTCGGTCGCGCAGCAGAACTGGCTGGCGGCGAAGGCGCAGGCCGACATCCTCTTCGCGCAGTATCCGGGCAGCGCGGCCGCCAGGCGCGTGCATTCGCAATACGACGCGGTCAAGGCCAAGGCCGATGCCGCGCGCGAGCAGGCGCGCCTCGCCAACCTGTGGAGCTACGACAAGGCGCCGGTGACGGGCGGCACGCAGCTGTCGGCATCGATCTACGCGAAGGAGGATGTCGATACCGACGGCACCGGCGCCAAGCCCGTGCGCCTGATCTTCCGCGACCACCCCGCCTGGGGCACCAGCAGCTACCTCGTGCTGCAGGCGGGCGATTTCGACTGCTACGGCGGTTGCAAGGTCAAGGTGCAGGTCGACGACCAGCCCGCGCAGCCGATGGCCGCGTCGCGCCCGAAGACCGACGAGGCGATCGCGATGTTCATCGAGGACGAGAAGGCGCTGTGGCGCAAGGCGCGCGGCGCGAAGAAGACGATCGCGGTCACCTTCCCGGTCAAGGCGGGCGGCACCCGCACCGCCGTGTTCGAGACCGCCGGCGTCGATGCCTCGCAGCTGCCACGCTGGCGTTGAGCCTGTCCCGCGGGAGCGGCTTGCAGCGGACCCTCCCGCTTTCCGTAGAAGCGCAAGCCGTGATCGCAGTGCAGGTCGCGACTTGCGCCGCTCCTACAAAAAGGCGCGCCGTGACCACGCCTGCACGCGGCCTGCGCTAGCGTCCTCCCGACGCCGCCGGGGCGGCGCCGGCGCGACATGACGCGCGCCCAGCAAACATGCGTTCGCCGGAGCGGACGAAGGCGCGCGCCGTGGGAGCCGACCATGCTGTGTCCACGCCTGCACCACTTCCTCGACGATGCGCACGTCCCGTACACCGCGCTCGAACATCCGCGCACCGTGACCGCGGAGGAAACCGCGCACGTCACCCAGATCGGCAACCGCCATTTCGCCAAGACCGTGATGCTCAAGGTCGATGACCGGCTGGCGATGATGGTGATGCCCGCGGCCTATCGCGTCGACCTGATCCGCCTTTCGCGCGCGCTCGGCGGCGCGGCGGTCGACCTGGCGGACGAAACCGAATTCCGCAACGCCTTCCCCGACTGCGAGCTCGGCGCGATGCCGCCGTTCGGCCACCTCTACGGCATGCCGGTCTACGTCGACGCGCGCCTGGCCCAGGAACCGGACATCGCGTTCAACGCCGGCTCGCACACCGACGTGGTGCGCATGCCGTACGCGGAGTTCGAGCGCCTGGCCCAGCCCGAACTGCTGTGGCTCGCGCACGTAATGTGACCACGCCGGCTGCGTGGTGAAGCGCCCGCCTGCCGGGCGTCGTCCGGCTGCTACCGTGGCGGCCGCGCCGTGGCGTGCCGTTGCGTCGGCGCGCCGCGGCCCCCATAAGCCACTTCTCCGCCCGCGAGCCTGCCGATGACCCTTCCAGCCGCCGACCGTCCCCAGCCCCCCGACGCGGCGAAGAAGCCGCATGCCGTCGTTGCTCCACACGGCGCGCGTCGCGAGGACGAGTACTACTGGCTGCGCGACGACAGCCGCGGGCATCCCGAGATGCTGGCCTACCTCGGTGCCGAGAACGCCTATGCCGACGCGGTGCTGGCGCCGCTCAAGCCCCTGCAGGACACGCTCTACGACGAGATCGTGGGCCGCATCAAGCAGGACGACAGTTCGGTGCCCTACCGCGAGCGCGGCTGGTGGTACTACACGCGCTTCGAGACCGGCCAGGATTACCCGGTCTATGCGCGACGGCAGGGTCGTCCGCCCAACACGCCGTCGCTCGGCGGCGAACTCGAAGGCGCCGAGCAGGTCCTGCTCGACGTCAACGCGATGGCCGACGGCAAGGATTATTTCAACGTCGGCGACTGGGAAGTCAGCCAGGACAACACCCTGCTCGCCTGGGCCGAGGACGCGGTCGGCCGCCGCCAGTACACCATCCGCATCCGCAACCTCGCCTCCGGCGAGGTCTACGCGGACGAGATCCAGGGCGTCGCGCCCAACCTGGTGTGGGCGGACGACAACCGCACGATCTTCTACATCGAGAACGATCCCGAGACGCTGCTGACCAAGCGGGTGAAGAAGCACCTGCTCGGCACGCCGGCATCCGCCGACGAGGTCGTGTACGAGGAGCCGGACGACAGCTTCTACCTGGGCATCGACCGCAGCCGCGACGACCGCTTCCTGTGCATCGGCGTCGAAAGCACGGTCACCAGCGAGATGCGCTACGCGCCGGCGAACGATCCGCGCACATTCACCGTGCTGGC
Organism: Lysobacter sp.; assembly: GCA_013362405.1. GTDB lineage: Bacteria > Pseudomonadota > Gammaproteobacteria > Xanthomonadales > Xanthomonadaceae > JABFWF01. The sequence continues at coordinate 27,628 of JABFWF010000086.1, forward strand.
CCCGCGCGAGCGCGACGTCGAATACCAGGCCGACCACCTCGGCGACCGCTGGGTGATCCGCACCAATGCGCCGGACGCCGACGGCCGCGCGGCCAGCAACTTCAAGCTGATGACGGCGTCGTCGGGCGCCGGCGCGCGCGCGCAGTGGCGCGAATGGCTGCCGCATCGCACGGACGTGTTCATCGACGGCTTCGAACTGTTCGACGGCTTCACCGCGGTCGCCGAGCGCTCCGGCGGCCTGGAACGGCTGCGCCTGCTGCGGCCCGGCGGCGAGGAGCACGTGCAGGCCGACGAGCCCGCGTATTCGATGGGCCTGGACGTCAATTCCGAACCCGGCACCGACTGGCTGCGCTACAGCTACACCTCGCTGACGACGCCGGTCACGGTGTACGAACTCAACGTGCGCAGCGGCGAACGCCGCCAGCTCAAGCAGCAGCCGGTGATCGGCTACGACCCGGCGCAGTACGCCACCGAGCGCCTGTGGGCCACCGCGCGCGACGGCACCCGCGTGCCGGTGTCGGTCGTCTATCGCCAGGGCTTCCGCAAGGACGGCAGCGCGGCGTTGCTGCAGTACGCCTACGGCAGCTATGGCCATGCGATGGATCCGGCCTTCAACCTGCCGGTGGTGAGCCTGCTCGACCGCGGGATGGTCTATGCGATCGCCCACATCCGTGGCGGCCAGGAAATGGGGCGCGCCTGGTACGACGACGGCCGCATGCTGCGCAAGCGCAACACCTTCACCGACTTCATCGACGTCACCGGTTTCCTGGTGGCCGAAGGTTATGCGGCGCCGGATCGCGTTGCCGCCTACGGCGGTAGCGCGGGCGGCCTCCTGATGGGCGCGATCAGCAACATGGCGCCGGAGAAGTACCGCGCGATCCTGTCGCAGGTGCCCTTCGTCGACGTGGTCACGACGATGCTCGATCCGAGCATCCCGCTCACCACCAACGAATACGACGAGTGGGGCAACCCGGAGGAGAAGGAGGCCTACGAGTACATGCTGTCGTACTCGCCGTACGACAACCTGAAGGCGCAGGCCTATCCGGCGATGTTCGTCGGCACCGGGCTGTGGGATTCGCAGGTGCAGTACTGGGAACCGGCCAAGTACGTCGCGCGCCTGCGCGACCTCGACACCGGCGGCCGCACCGTCGTCTTCCGCACCAACATGGACGCGGGCCACGGCGGCAAGTCGGGCCGCTTCCGCCGGTATCGCGAGCTGGCGGAAATGTATGCGTTCCTGCTCGACCAGCTCGGCGTCGGCGGCGCGTAGCGGGCAAGACCGACGTGGCCAGTGCGGCGATGGCGATGGTCCCGCCTGTCGCCCGCGAGGCGCTCCACTCGCCCCATGAACCTCCAGCCGCTCGCCGTCCTGCTCGCGCTGACCCTC
>JABFWF010000058.1 GCA_013362405.1 Lysobacter sp.
CTTCGGCCGCGCGTTCGCGCAGCGCGTCGATCGGCGCGCGCGCGCGGCGCGCGGACACTTCCTCCGCCTTGCGCGCGAGGATCCGCTGCAGTATGTCGCTCATGCGCCCTCCCGGTCCCAGCCGTACGCGCGTTCGACCTTCGCCACGCGGATCTCGAAATGCGCGTACCACTCGGCGCGTCCGCGGTCGCGCGCGGCCGCGTGCTCGGCGTTGCGGCGCCAGGCGAGGATCGCCTCCTCGCTGTCGAAGTAGGCGACGGTGATGCCGAAGCCGTCCGCGCCGCGGGTCGATTCGACGCCGAGGAAACCCGGCTGCCGCGCCACCAGCTCGGCCATGCGCGCCGAGGTCTCCGCATAGCCGTCGTGTTCGTCGCCGCGCCGGCGCGAGCTGAAGATCACGGCGTGGTACGGCGGCTGCGGCAGCCGCGCGAAGCCGGTGTCGCTCATGCCGCGGCTCCCGTGAGTTCGCGGGTGGTGGCGACGAAGCGCGCGAGCCGGTCGAGCGCCGCACCCGACACGATGGCCTCGCGCGCACGGACCAGGCCGCGGTCGATGCTGTCGACGACGCCCGCCGCGTAAAGCGCGGCACCCGCATTGAGCACCACGATGTCGCGTGCGATGCACGGGTCGTTCGACAGCGCGGCCAGCAGCATCGTCTTGGACTCGTTCGCATCGGCGACGCGCAGGTTGCGCGAGGCGGCCATCGCGATGCCGAAATCCTCCGGATGGACTTCGTACTCGCACACCTGGCCGTCGCGCAGTTCGCCCACCAGGGTCGCCGCGCCGAGCGAGAACTCGTCCATGCCGTCGCGTCCCCACACCACCAGCGCGCGCTTGGCGCCGAGTTCCTGCAGCACGCGGACCTGGATGCCGACGAGATCGGGATGGAACACGCCCATCAGGATGTTCGGTGCGCCGGCCGGATTGGTCAGCGGCCCGAGGATGTTGAACAGCGTGCGCACGCCCATCTCGCGCCGCACCGGGGCGACGACCTTCATCGCCGGGTGGTGCACCGGCGCGTACATGAAGCCGATGCCGGTGCGCTCGATGCATTCGGCGACCTGCTCCGGCTGCAGCTCGATCGCGGCGCCGAGAGCCTCCAGCACGTCGGCGCTGCCCGACTTCGACGACACGCTGCGGTTGCCGTGCTTGGCGATGCGCGCGCCCGCCGCGGCGGCGACGAACATCGACGCGGTCGAGATGTTGAAGGTGTGCGCGCCATCGCCGCCGGTGCCGACGATGTCGAGCAGGTGGCTGCGGTCGGCGACCGGCACCGGCCGCGCGAACTCGCGCAGCACCGTCGCCGCGCCGGCGATCTCGCCGACGGTTTCCTTCTTCACCCGCAGGCCGGTGAGGATCGCCGCGGTCATCGCCGGCGACACCTCGCCGCGCATGATCTGCCGGGTCAGGTCGACCATCTCGTCGTGGAAGATCTCGCGATGCTCGATCGTGCGCTGCAGCGCTTCCTGGGGCGTGATGGGCATGGCGTCGGGTTCTTTCCGCAGAGCGGCTGGTGGCCGCAAGCTTCGTTCTGGAGTGTGGCGAGCATGGGCGCGCGGCTGCAAACCGTTCCGGCGGGACCTACCGTTCGAGGAAATTGCGCAGCAGCGCGTGGCCGTGCTCGGTCAGGATTGATTCGGGATGGAACTGCACGCCTTCGACCGGATGCTCGCGATGGCGCAGGCCCATGATCTCCTCGAACGAACCATCGGCGTGGTCGGTCCAGGCGGTGACTTCGAGGCAGTCGGGCAGCGTCTCGCGCGCGACCACCAGCGAGTGGTAGCGGGTGGCCTCGTAGGCGTCGGGCAGGCCGGCGAACACGCCCTGCCCTTCGTGGCGGATGCGCGATGTCTTGCCGTGCATGATCGACTTCGCCCGCACCACGTCGCCGCCATAGGCCTGGCCGATGGCCTGGTGGCCGAGGCAGACGCCGAAGATGGGCGTGCGCGCGCCGAGCCGGCGGACCACCTCCAGCGACACGCCCGCCTCGTCCGGCGTGCGCGGCCCCGGCGAGATGACGATGCGTTCGGGCGCCAGCGCCTCGATCTCGTCGGCCGTCAGCGCGTCGTTGCGCTCGACCCGCACCTCGGCGCCCAGCGACTGCAGATACTGCACGAGGTTCCAGGTGAAGCTGTCGTAGTTGTCGATCATCAACAGCACGGCAGCCACTCTCTGCGCGGGGAACGCGCATTCTGGCGGCGCGGCGGGGGCGAGGCAAACGCCGCGCGCCGCGCGCGGCGTGGGCTCAGGCCATCGGGGCGGGCGCGGCGGCGGGCAGGAGGATGCGCACGCGCAGGCCCGGCCCGTTGTCGGCGAGCGACACCTGGCCGCCGTGGCGCAGCGCGATCGCGCGCAC
>JABFWF010000022.1 GCA_013362405.1 Lysobacter sp.
CGTGGCGAGCAGCCGCTCGCGCAAGGCCTGCGACTGCGTCGCGAGCGTCTCCGGCGCCTCGCCCGACAACGAAAGCAGCAGCAGCCGCGAGCCCGGCCCTTCGCCGAGTTCGTCGATCAGCAGCTTCTGCGCGGGCGTCTGCGGCGCCGGCATGAACTTGCGCAGGTCGCCGCTGAGCTGCACGCGCGGCGCGACGAACAGCGCCAGCAACGCGAGCAGCGCCAGCCACAGCAGCGCGAGCGCGAGCCGCCGCGTGGCGCTCATCGGGCGTTCGCCCGCTGCGTCGTGGCTCATCGTGCGGGCGCGCCTTCGCACAGCGCGACCAGCGCCGCGGCATCGGCGGCCTTCGCCGCCTCCTGCGCCGCACCTGCGAGCAGCGTGCGCTGCGTGTCGCCGTTGCCGGCCGCACGCGTCTGGATGCAGCGCAGCTCCGAGCCGCGACCGTTCAGCACGATGGCCTGCACCTTCGACGCGAGCGCCGCGTCCTTCGGCGTCATCGTCAGCGTCCAGCGCTGGCGCGTGCCCTCGGCCTGCAGGCGATAGTGGGCTTCGATGGAGGCGTGATCGCCGCCGAGCAGCGCGCCGAAGCTGTTCTGCAGGCCGGCGAGTTCGGGCACGCGCGACAGCGAGAATCTGCGCGGCGATTGGCCGGCGCGCTCGATGGTGGCTTCGCCGGCGCGCAGCGTCGTGGTTTCGGCGTAGGGCGAACGCACTTCGCGCACGAGCGTGTCGGCGTCGGGACGGCGGTACTCGCCGGTCAGACGCAGCGGCGCCTTGAGCAGCTTCGAGCCGCGCACTTCGACGAAGGGCGTGCGCGCCGGTGCGGGACGCGCGATCTTCGCCAGGATCCAGTCCGCTTCGACCGGCGACTCAGCCGGCGCGGCGAAGGTCGCCGCGCTGGCGAGCGTCAGCAGCAGCGCCGGCGCCAGTCGCCTCGCCCAGGTGCTTGAGGGAGGTGTCGTCCGCTGCATCGTCGCCCTGCCAGAAATCGTAGAAGTTGAACCAGTTGTAGGGTGCGCGGCGCACGTGGTGCTGCAGCCGCGCGGAATAATCGCGAACAAGCGCGGCGATGCGCTCGCTGCGCTGGCGACGCGGGATGTCGAGCCCGTCGCTGAATTCCTCGAACACCAGTTCGTAGCGGTTGCCGCCGCGATACAGGCCGAAGGCCAGCATGACCGGCACTTTCAGCGTCGCCGCGAGCGACCACGGGCCGGAGGGTAATGCCGCGTCCCGCCCGAGGAACGGCACGGGCACGGCGGCGTCGCCGGCCTCGGCGCGATCGACGAGCAGCGCGACCAGCTCACCGCGCGCGAGCGCTTCCTGGATCGCCAGCACGATCGACACGCCGTCCTGCCCCGCGTCGATGACGTCGCGCGCGAGCTGCGGATTGAGGGCGTCGAGCAGGCGCGTGATCGCCTGGTTGTGCGCGATGTCGAGCACGATGCGCACGCGCAGCGCCGGGCGCGTGAGCGACAGCACGCGCAGCGCGTCGAAACTGCCGTGGTGCGAGCCGAAGATGAGCACGCCTTCGCCGCGATCCACGCGCGCGGCCAGCGCGGGCAGCCCGACGGTGGCGATGTCGAATCGCGACAGCTGACCGCTGAGCAGGAAGACGCGGTCGAGGATGGTCGCGGCGAACGTGTGGATGTGGCGCGCGACGTCCCACAGCGTGGGCGTGCGATCGAGCACGCGCGACAGGTAGGCGCGCGAGGCGCGACGTTCCGGGCCGCGCACGATCAGGAAGTACAGCGTGATCGGATACAGGCACGCGCGACCCACGGCGCGGCCGCCGTAACGCGCGATGCTGCGGATGATCCACAACGCGACATAGCCGCCGCCCTCGGGGCGCTGCTTCCAGTGCGCGTTCATGGCGTGGCCTGGCTCACGCCGCTGTGAATCGCGCCGCCATGAATCTCGCCGCTGGCGATCAGCGTCGCCTCGCGCAGCACGCGGAAGCGCCAGCGCGGCGCGGCGCCCTCAGGCTCGATGCGCGCCAGCTCGATGCACGCGCGTTCGCCCGGCAGCAGCGGTTGCAGGAACTTCACCTGCGGCAGGCGCAATGCGGGCAGCGGCCCGTACGTGGCTTCGATCGCCTCCACCACGCGCTCCAGCACGACCACGCCGGGCACCAGCGGCCGGCCGGGGAAGTGCCCGGGCAGGCTCGGATGGTCGGTGCGGATCGTGAAGTCCATGCGTGGCGGCGGCTGCGCGAAGGTGCGCTCAGGATACCGGGCTAGTCGAACAGGCCGCGCCAGAACCGCGGGCCCAGCGCCGCCATCTGCCGCAGGAAATCGAAGAAATGCCGGTACGGGCGGTGCGGGAACAGCCAGCGCCGCAGCATGTATTCGCCCACG
>JABFWF010000184.1 GCA_013362405.1 Lysobacter sp.
GTGCTCCGCCTGGCACTCGCGCCCGCCGATCGCGCGGTGCTGCACGCGCGCATCGCCGCGCGCTTCGACGCCATGCTGGCGGACGGCTTCCTCGACGAGGTGCGCGCGCTGCGCGCGCTGCCGCAGCTCCGGGCGCATCCCGCGCCGCGCGACCTGCCCGCGATCCGCGCGGTCGGGTATCGCCAGGCGTGGGAGTACCTCGACGCGCTCGAGGCGGGGCAGGGTGGCGATGCGGCCTTCGCGGCGTTCCGCGACCGCGCCGTCTTCGCCACCCGCCAGCTCGCCAAGCGCCAGCTGACCTGGTTGCGGGGCGAACCGGACCTGCGCTGGTTCGACCCGGCCACCGGGCGCGCAGACCTCGAACAGGCGCTGGCCCTGTTCCTCGGCCGAGCCCTGTAGGAGCGGCTTACAGCCGCGAGCTCGTCGTGGCCCTGCGCGTACGGTCCGGAAAGTTCGCGGCCCTAAGCCGCTCCTGCAAACCCCGGATCGGCGGGGTCGAAACTGCGACGTCCGTCGCGCCCGCTGCCCAGCCCTGCCGCCGGACTTGTGTACCATCGGCCGGTCGCCGCCGCGTGGGGAAGCGGGTCGGGCGATGCGGTGCCGGCACAGCCGGCCGACGACATAACAAGATCCAAGCTGGGGAAATTCCGATGTCCAAGGGGCAATCCTTGCAGGACCCGTTCCTGAACGCGCTGCGCCGCGAGCGCGTGCCGGTGTCCATCTACCTCGTCAACGGCATCAAGCTGCAGGGCACGGTCGAATCGTTCGACCAGTTCGTCGTCCTGCTGCGCAACACCGTCAGCCAGATGGTCTACAAGCACGCGATCTCGACCGTGGTGCCGGCGCGCAACGTGCGCGTGGGCCCGGGCGGCGGGCAGGTGCAGGCGGGCGAGCACGACGAAGCGGAAGACGAAGCCGAGTAAGCCTTCGCTCGCATTTCCGCGATCGCGGGGCGCCGCGTCCCGCCGCAGCGGCCAGCGCACCACCGATGGCCTGGTGCACGCGTCGGTCGCGCGAGCGGCTTGAACCCGACCGCCGCCGCCCCCATCCCGGTGGCTCCCGGACGCCTTTCCTTGCCCCTCGCGGGGACGGAGCCACAATCCCCGCATGTTCGAACGCTCGCGCAAGGGCGAGAACGCCCTGCTGATCCAGCCGCACGCCGGCGGCCCGCCCGATCCCGGCCTGCTGGAGGAGTTCGGCGACCTCGCGCGCTCGGCGGGCGCCAACGTCGCCGCGCTGCTCACCGCCAAGATCGATCGCCCGAATCCGGCGACGCTGATCGGCAGCGGCAAGCTCGAGGAAGTAAAGGCCGCCGCCGACGCCACCGGCGCCGACCTCGTGCTGGTCAACCATCCGCTCAGCCCGGTGCAGGAGCGCAACCTCGAGAAGGCGCTTTCGCGCCGCGTGGTCGACCGCACCGGCCTGATCCTCGACATCTTCGCCCAGCGCGCGCGCAGCCACGAAGGCAAGCTGCAGGTCGAGCTGGCGCAGCTCAAGCACATGGCCACGCGCCTGGTGCGCGGGTGGACCCACCTCGAACGCCAGCGCGGTGGTTCGATCGGCCTGCGCGGCCCCGGCGAGACGCAGCTGGAAACCGACCGCCGCCTGCTGCAGAAGCGCGTCGACCAGTTGCAGAAGCGCCTGGAGAAGGTCGAAGTGCAGCGCACCCAGATGCGTCGCGCGCGCGTGCGCAGCGAGCTGCCGCGCGTGGCCCTGGTCGGCTACACCAACGCCGGCAAGTCGACGCTGTTCAACGCGCTCACCGGCGCGGACGCATACGCGGCCAACCTGCTGTTCGCCACCCTCGACCCGACCGTGCGCCGCGTCGCGTTGTCGGGGGGCAGCATCGTGCTCGCCGACACCGTCGGCTTCGTGCGCGACCTGCCCCACGAACTCGTCGCGGCGTTCCGTTCGACGCTCGCCGAGGCGCGCGAGGCGGACCTGCTGCTGCACGTGATCGACGCGGCCGACCCGCTGCGCGATGAGCGCATCGCGCAGGTCGACGCGGTGCTGGAGGAGATCGGCGCGGGCGACATCCCGCAGCTGCTCGTCTACAACAAGATCGATCGCGTCGACGGCGCGCAGCCGCGTCACGACGCACCGGGGGACGACCTCGATCATGGCGCCCACGGCGGCGGCGCCCGCGAACGCGTGTGGATCTCGGCGCGCGACGGCCTCGGCCTCGACCTGTTGCGCGAGGCGCTCGGGCACCGCCTCGGCCTGCGACGCGTCGCGGGCGAGGTCCAGCTGCCGCCCGGCGCCGGCCGCCTGCGCGCACGCCGCCACGAAGTCGGCGCGGTGCTCGCCGAGCCCCCTGACGAGCCTGGCTGGACGCGCAGCCTCGACCTCGCC
>JABFWF010000147.1 GCA_013362405.1 Lysobacter sp.
AGGCTGGCCAGGTCGGCAAGACTCTCGACCACGCCGGTCGTGTCGCGCAGGACGTCGCGGCGCAGCACGAGCGCGCGCTGGAACAACGGCCGCGCCGCCGCCGCCGCGCCGTTGTCGCGCTCGCAGCGCCCGAGCTGCGAATAGAACTCGGCGGTCTGCACCGGCAGCTGGGCCTGCGCGCGCAGCGCCAGCGGTTGGCCGGGGCGCAGGCTGGCGACGCAGGTGTCGGCATGGCCGAGCAGGCGCTGGGCGCGTCCACGGTCCGCCAGCGACTGCAGGCGCAGGCCGGGTGGCACCGCATCGCCCAGCGCGTCGACGATCAGCGCCTGGCGATCGAGCAGGGCGAGCGCCTGCGGATAGTCGCCCAGGCCCAGGCGCAGCCGCGCGATCACGCCGTAGAGTTCGGCGCGCGCGGCGGGCTGGCGGGCGAGTTCGCGGTTGCCGCGCTCGACGCCGGCGTCGAGCAGGCGCCGCACGTCCAGCGTGCCGTCGCCGTTGCCGCCGGCGTGTTCGAACAGGCCGACCACGAAGTCCTGCAGCGCCTGCGCGCGGCTGGCCTCCTGCACCGCCTCGCGCGCCTGCCAGGCGACGATGCCGAGCGCGCTCGTGAGCACCAGCGCGACCAGCAGGCCGGTGCCGAGCGCCCAGCGGTGGCGCTGCAGGTACTTGCCGGCGCGGTAGCCCCAGCTCTGCGGCCGCGCCTGCACCGGCTTGCCCTCGCGGTGGCGCTTGAGGTCCTGCGCCAGCGCCTCGACCGACGGATAGCGCTGCTCGGGCCGCTTGGCGAGCGCCTTCAGCACGATGTTGTCGAGGTCGCCGGCGAGCGCGCGCGCGTGGCGCCGTTGCGCATGCGCATCGCTGGTCTCGTCGTCGTTGCGCAGCACCGCCGCCGACGGGCGCACCGGATCGCTGGCGAGGATCGCCTCCTCCCACGCCGCGTCGCTGTTGCGCTTGAGCCGGTAGGGCTTGCTCCCGGTCAGCAGCTCGTAAAGCACGACGCCGAGCGAATAGACGTCGGTCATGGTGGTGACCGGTTCGCCCCGGATCTGCTCCGGCGCCGCGTAGTGCAGGGTGAACGCGCGGAGGCCGGTGCGGGTGTGCTCGGGCGCGAGGTCCGGGTTGTCGAGCAGCTTGGCGATGCCGAAGTCGAGCAGCCGCACTTCCTCCAGCGGCGTGACCAGGATGTTGGACGGCTTGAGGTCGCGGTGGACGATCAGGTTGGCGTGCGCGTGGCTGACCGCGTCGCAGGTCTGCAGGAACAGGCGCAGGCGCGCATCCAGCAGCACGTCGTGGCGGCGGCACCAGTCGTTGATCGGCTCGCCTTCGATGTATTCCAGCGCGAGGTAGGGCTGGCTGTCGCTGCTGAAGCCGGCGTCGAGCAGGCGCGCGATGTGCGGATGCGCGAGCCGGGCGAGGATCTGCCGCTCGCGGTTGAAGCGCAGGCGCAGGTTGGGGTCGGCGAGGCCGGGCCGCAGCAGCTTGATCGCCACGCGCCGCTCGTACAGGCCGTCGGCACGCGTGCCCAGCCAGACCTGGCCCATGCCGCCTTCGCCGAGCAGGCGCTCCAGCCGGTACGGGCCGATGATGCTGCCCGGCCGCACGCCCGGCAGCGGCGCGACCAGTGGTTCGGCGAGGAAGTCGTCGTGCCCCCCTTCCAGCGCCATCAACGCCTCGAGCTCGGCGGCGAGCTCCGGGTCTTCCTCGCGCAGCAGGTGCAGGCTGCGGCGGCGGGTGTCCTCGTCGAGCTCGAACATCGCGTCGAGCAGCGGGGACAGGCGTTGCCAGCGGTCGGCGTCCATCAGCAGCGCCGCGGCCCGGCGGGGTACGGAGGACCGGGGCGCGCGGGCCGCTTCCGGCCACCGGCGACCGGGCCCCGGTTTCCGAACTGCAACCCGGCCAGCATGGCGGCGTTACCTCTCCTGCAGCGACGCCAGCAGGAACAGCCGCGCCTTCTGCCAGTCACGGCGGATGCTGCGCTCCGAGCGCTTCAGCAGGGAGGCGATCTCGAGCTCGGACAGGCCGGCGAAATAGCGCAGCTCCACCACCTGGGCGAGGCGCGCGTCCACCGCCTCGAGCCGGGTCAGCGCGGTGTCCAGGCCGAGCATCTCCTCGTCCAGGCGCAGGCCACCCTCGACCTCCTCCGGCAACTCCGTGACCCGGTGCAGGTCGCCGCCGCGCTTCTGGGCGAGGCGCTGGCGGGCGTAGTCCACCACCACGCTGCGCATCGCGGAAGCGGCGTAGGCGAAGAAATGGGCGCGGTCGTCGAAGTGGGCCGCATGGCGGCCGACCAGGCGCAGGTAGGCTTCGTGGACCAGCGCGGTCGCATCCAGGGTCTGGCCGTGCTGGCCGGCCAGCTGGCGCCGGGCCATCGCATGCAGCTCCTGGTAAAGCGTGGCGAGGACGCGATCGAGCGCGCCGCGATCGCCACCGCGCGCGGCATCCAGCCACCCGGTGATATCGGCCGTCTCGCCCATCGTCACCCTGTCCTTGCGGGTAGGCCACTATAGCCTGAACGACCGGCGGAAGTGCGACCGTGGACACGTTTTTTCGTGGCCGTCCGGCGGCCCGTTCGCCGTCAACGCTGGCAGCCCGGGCACCAGGCGGTGGTGCGCTGGCCGATCGCCGCCTGCTTCAGCGGCCGCCCGCAGCGCGGGCAGGGCTCGCCGCCGCGGCCATAGGCGAGGAGCTCCAGCTCGAAGTAGCCGGGCGCGCCGTCCGGGCTGATGAAGTCGCGCAGCGTCGTGCCGCCCCGCTCGATCGCGTAGGCGAGGATGCGCTTCACCTCGCCGGCCAGTGCGCGGTAACGCTCGCGCGAAACCCGCCCGGCGGCCCGCAGCGGCGAGATGCCGGCCGCGAACAGCGCCTCGGCCGCATAGATGTTCCCGACCCCGACCACCACCGCCTGGTCCATCAGGAAGGTCTTGACCGGCGCCTTGCGGCCGCGGCTCAGGGCGAACAGGTGATCGCCGTCGAAGGCGTCCGACAGCGGCTCCGGGCCGAGGCCCTGCAGCAGTTCGTGCACCGTGCCGGGCGGTTGCCACAGCAGGCAGCCGAAGCGGCGCGGGTCGTTGAAGCGCAGCACGCGCCGCGAACCGGAGCCGCCGCCGTCGAGGGCGATGTCCACGTGGTCGTGCGCGGTCACCGGCGTGCCCGCCGGCAGCACGCGCAGGCTGCCGGACATGCCGAGGTGCAGCAGCGCGCTGCCGGCGTCGGTGTCGAGCAGCAGGTACTTGGCGCGCCGGCGCACGGCATCGATGCGCTGTCCCGGCAGCAGGTCGCGGACCTCCTCCGGGATCGGCCAGCGCAGGTCCGGCCGTCGCAGCGTGACCGTGCGCACGCGCCGGCCTTCGACATGCGGCGCGAGCCCGCGGCGGGTGGTTTCGACTTCAGGCAGCTCCGGCATGCGACCAGCTTAGCCGCGCGCGTCGGCACGTCGTCACGATTGCGCGCATCGGCTGAACACGGGCAGGAAAATCAAGGCCATACCGGCGCGCATGGGGTCTGAAGCTGTCATGATGCCCGCGGGCCAGCGCTCCGGCCCATCCCTGTTTCCGGAGTCATCGATGCACGTTTCCCTGTTCGACTTCCTCGCCGGCGGCCTCGTCCAGCCTGGCTGGGGCACCCTGGCGCTCTACCTGCTGGTGGCGACGCAGCTCTCCATCTTCTCGGTGTCGCTCTACCTGCACCGCAGCATGGCCCACCGGGGCGTCGACTTCCATCCGGTGCTCGCGCATTTCTTCCGGTTCTGGACCTGGCTCACCACCTCGATGATCACCAAGGAGTGGGCGGCGATCCATCGCAAGCACCACGCCAAGTGCGAGACCGAGGAAGACCCGCACAGCCCGATGCAGAAGGGCATCAAGACGGTGTTCTGGCGCGGCGTCGAGCTGTACCGCGCGGCGCGCGCCCAGCGCGACGACATCGAGAAGTACGGCAAGGGCTGCCCGGAGGACTGGATCGAGCGGCACGTGTACACGCCGCACGCGACGATGGGCCCGACCCTGCTGCTGTTCATCAGCTTCGCGCTGTTCGGCTTCGCCGGCGTCGCCGTGTGGGCGATCCAGATGCTGTGGATCCCGTTCTGGGCGGCGGGCGTGGTCAACGGCCTCGGCCACTGGTGGGGCTACCGCAACTTCGAAACCGACGACACCGCGACCAACCTCACCCCGTGGGGCGTGTGGATCGGCGGCGAGGAGCTGCACAACAACCACCACGCCTTCCCGAGCTCGGCGAAGTTCGCGCTGCGCAAGTGGGAGTTCGACATCGGCTGGGCGATCATCCGCGGCCTGCAGGCGTTGCGCCTGGCCAAGGTGCTGCGCGTCGCGCCGACGCTGGACGTGCGCCCGAACATCGCCGTGCCCGACGCAGACACGCTCAAGGCGCTGCTCGCGGTCCGCTTCCAGGCCATGACCGACTTCCAGCGCGACGTGCTCAAGCCGGCGCTGCACGAAGAAGCCGCGACCACCGGCGGCAAGCGGCGCGCGCTGCTGCCGCGCAAGCTGCGCAAGGGCCTGGTCGACGACGGTCGCTGGCTCAAGCCGGACGCCCGCCAGCAGCTGCAGGCCTGGATCGCCCAGCGTCCGCGAATCCACGCGCTGGTCGAGCACCGCGCGAAGCTGTCGGCCGTGCTCGAATCGCGCAGCCACAACGCCGCCGAGACGCTGCATGCCCTGCAGGCCTGGTGCCATGAGGCCGAGGCCAGCGGCATTCGCGCGCTGCAGGAGTTCTCCGCCCGGTTGAAGGGCTACTCGCTGCGGGGCGTGCGCGCCTGACGCGGATGCCCCCCAGGCGTCCCCATCGCAGCCCGGCCGGCGACGGCCGGGCTTTCTTGTTCCTGCGCTTCCACGCGAACGTGGTCGCCGCGGTGTGCATGGCGGTCGCCTTCGCCGCAACCGGGCAGGTGCGCGACAGTGCGTCCTATCTCGCCCGCATGGATACCGACGGCGACGGCCGCGTCAGCCTCGCCGAATACCAGGACTGGCTGAGCTACGCCTTCGACCAGATGGACCGCGACCACGACGGCGTGCTCTCGCCCGCCGAACAGCCGGGCGGCCGCGGCGCGCCGATCAGCCGCGCCGAATACCGCGCCCGCCTGGCCGACACCTTCCGCCGCCAGGACCGCAACCACGACGGCTATCTCGACGCGCGCGAGCTCGCCGCGCCGCCGCGCTAGCGCGCAGGCCCCATGGCGCCCACCCGGTCGAACGCCAGCGGGCGCAGGCGGTCGGGCGACAGCGACAGGCGCACGATCCGACCGGCCCGGTCGCGCAGGAATTCCACCGGCAGGTTGATGCCTTGCGCGACGAAGACGTCCCGCGCCTTCGGTTGCAGCGGCACGGTCAGGTCGGACAGGCCGCGCACCGAGACCACCAGTTGCGCGCCGTCCAGCCGCACGTCGTAGCTGGCGAGCAGTTCGTCGCTCGCGTAGCGGCCGACGTAGTCCTTCAACGCCGCCGGCGCGGGCGTCCATGCCGGCAGGCGCACGAGCGTCGCTGACCTGCCATACAGATGGCGGACGACCTGCCCGGGCCGCTTGGCGTCGAAGGCATACGCCATCGGTCCCTGCATGTAGCGCCCGTCCGCGAGCGTGGCGTCCTTCGGGAAGGCCAGCAGCGCGAGGCGGCCATCGTGCGTGTCGCGATACAGCCCGTCGTGGGCGGACAGGTCGACCGGATCGGCCTGCGGCGCCTTCGTCTCGGGCGGCGTCGTGGGCGGCAGGAACAGGTCGGCGACTTCGCGACCGTACACGCCGTCGCCGTCGCCGTTGCACAGCAGCGCGATCGACAGGTCCGCCTCCGGATAGCGCCCGACCCACGCGGTGTAGGTGCCCGTGTAGCCGGCGTGCTGCACCTCGCGCAGGCCGCGATAAGTGCCGACGGACACGCCGCGCGCGTAGTCGAGCTCGAAACCGTTGCGCAGGTGCGCGCGCTGCTCGAGCTGCGTCGTGAGCCGCGGCCCGAACGCATCGTGCTGCAGGGCCGCGTTCCAGCGCAGCATGTCGCCGGCGGTGCTGAGCAGGCCGCCGTTGCCGACGACGTGCCGTGCGGTGGTCGACTGCGTGAAGCGCCCGGGCTTGCCGTCGTGCGCCGGCTCGGCCTGCGCATAGCCGAGCGACAGGCCAGGCACCGGCTGCTGCACGTCCGTCTGCCACGCGGTGCGCGCCATGCCCGCGGGCTTGAACAGGCGCTCGCGCGTGAAGTCGGCGAACGGCTGTCCGCTCACGCGCTCGACGATGATCGCCAGCAGCACGTAGCCCGTGTTGGTGTAGAGGTGCGACGCGCCCGGCGCATGGTTGAGCCCGCGCTGGCGCGCCGCGTAGGCGAGGATGTCGGCGTTGTTCTGCGCCAGCGCATCGCGCCCGGTCAGCCAGTCGGTGGCGCGGAAGTCGCGCAGGCCGCTGGTGTGGCTGAGCAGGTCGTCGACGGTGATCGGTGCGCCGTAATCCGGCAGTTCCGGCAGGTATCGGCGGATGTCGTCGTCCAGCCGCAGCCTGCCTTCGTCCGCGAGCAGCAGAATGGCTGCAGCGGTGAACTGCTTGGCCACCGAACCGACGTTGAAGACGCTGTCGACCGTGTTGGGTACGCCGCGTTCCAGGTCGGCCTGCCCGTAGGCGCGCCGGAGTTCCGCGTGGCCGCGGCGCACGCCGACCGCGCAACCGGGCGTGGCAGCGGAGACGTTGCGCGCGAACAGCGCATCCAGTGCCGACACCGTGCCGGCGGAGAATTCGTCGGCGGCGCCGGCCGGGCCACACAGGCACAGCAGCGCAAGCAGGACAGCGCGACGTCGAACCGGTCGTCCCATGGCATGGCGTTCCGTCCCGAGATGCCGGCATTCGACACCATCGGCCGATGGCGGGCAATGGCCCGGCGCACGCGGCGGATGCGGCACAATCGGGCAGTCCATCGGCACCGGAGACCGCCATGTCGCAGCCCGAGCGCTATCCGATCCCGCCCGATTTCGCCGCTCATGCGCGCATCGACGCCGACGGCTACCGCCGCCGGTACGCGCAGTCGGTCGCCGATCCCGATGCGTTCTGGGCCGACGCGGCGCAGCGACTGGACTGGTATCGCGCGCCGACGCAGATCCGCGACGTCAACCTCGACCCGGACGACTTCCGCATCCGCTGGTACGCCGACGGCGAGCTCAACGCCAGCGTCAACTGCCTGGACCGCCATCTCGCCACGCGCGGCGACAAGGCCGCGCTGGTCTTCGAACCCGACGACCCGGCGCAGCCCGCGCAGCGCATCAGCTACCGCGAGCTGCACGCGCGCGTGTGCAGGCTCGGCAACGCCTTGCGCGCGCTCGGCGTGCGCAAGGGCGACCGCGTCACGATCTACCTGCCGATGATCCCGGAAGCGGTGGTGGCGATGCTGGCGTGCGCGCGCATCGGCGCGATCCATTCGGTGGTGTTCGGCGGCTTCGCGCCGCAGTCGATCGCCGACCGCATCGCCGACTGCGGCAGCAAGCTCGTCATCACCGCCGACGAAGGGTTGCGTGGCGGCAAGCGCATCCCGCTCAAGGCGAACGTCGATGCCGCGCTCGCGCTGCCGGGCACCCACTCGGTCGAAACCGTGCTGGTGGTGCGCCATACCCACGCCGCGGTGCCGATGCAGATGCCGCGCGACCGCTGGGCCGACGCGGTCGTCAATGGGCAGCCCGACGCGTGCGAGCCGGAGCGCATGAACGCCGAGGATCCGCTGTTCATCCTCTACACCTCCGGCAGCACCGGCAAGCCGAAGGGCGTGCTGCACACCACCGGCGGCTACCTCGTGTTCGCCAGCTGCACGCACGAGGCCGTGTTCGACCTGCGCGAGGACGACGTGTGGTGGTGCACCGCCGACGTCGGCTGGGTCACCGGCCACAGCTACATCGTGTACGGCCCGCTCGCCAACGGCGCGACCGCGCTGGTGTTCGAAGGCGTGCCGAACCATCCGGATGCCTCGCGCTTCTGGCAGGTGATCGACAAGCACCAGGTCACGCTGTTCTACACCGCGCCGACCGCCATCCGCGCCCTGATGCGCGAAGGCGAGGCGCCGGTGAAGAACACCTCGCGCAAGTCGCTGCGCCTGCTCGGCAGCGTCGGCGAGCCGATCAACCCGGAAGCCTGGCGCTGGTATTACGAGGTCGTCGGCGACGCGCGCTGCCCGGTCGTCGACACCTGGTGGCAGACCGAGACCGGCGGCATCCTCATCTCGCCGCTGCCGGGCGCGATCGAAGCGAAGCCGGGCTCGGCCACGCTGCCGTTCTTCGGCGTGCAGCCGGCGATCGTCGACGCCGGCGGCAACACGCTCGAAGGCGAGGCGGAAGGCAACCTGGTGTTGCTGGATTCCTGGCCGGGACAGATGCGCACCGTGTACGGCGACCACCAGCGCTTCATCGACACCTACTTCAAGGCCTGTCCCGGCCGCTATTTCACCGGCGACGGCGCGCGGCGCGATGCCGACGGCTATTACTGGATCACCGGTCGCGTCGACGACGTCATCAACGTCAGCGGCCATCGCATCGGTACCGCGGAAGTCGAAAGCGCGCTGGTCGCGCATCCGAAGGTCGCCGAGGCCGCGGTGGTCGGCTTCCCGCACGACCTCAAAGGCCAGGGCATCTACGCCTACGTGACCTTGAAGGCCGGCGAGCAGGGCGGCGAAGCGCTGCAGAGGGAACTCGTCGCGTGGGTGCGCCAGGAGATCGGCCCGATCGCCACGCCCGACCACCTGCAATGGGCGCCGGCGCTGCCGAAGACGCGCAGCGGCAAGATCATGCGCCGCGTGCTGCGCAAGATCGCCGAGGACGCGCCGGAGCAGCTCGGCGACACGTCCACGCTCGCTGATCCGTCGGTGGTCGACACGCTGGTGCGCGAACGGCGCGGGGCCAGGCCTTGAGCGAGGCCCCTTCGCGCCCGGCGCGCGTGCAGCTGCCGATCAACCTCGCGTACGCGAAGGGCGCC
>JABFWF010000102.1 GCA_013362405.1 Lysobacter sp.
AACTCGCCGCTGATCCTGCTCAACGACCTGCTCGTCTCGGCGAACGCCAACCTGCCCTCGGGCGTGGCCACGCTCAAGCCGCTGCACATGTTCGCGCCGCTGCCGATCGGCATCGCGCTGCTCATTGCGGGCCTGGCCTATTTCCACTTCTTCGGCGCGAAGCTGCTGCGCGATGACGGCGACCAGGGCGTGACGCCGGCGCGCACGCAGAGCTACTTCGCGCGCACCTACGGCATCGATGGCGACGTGTACGAGCTGACGGTGAGCGCCGACAGCCCGCTGGTCGGCATGTCGCTCGGCGAGGCCGAAGCGCTGCACGGCACGCCGCTGCTGCTTGCGCTGCGGACCGGCAACGAGTCGCGCCTGGCGCCGCCCTCGGACGCGCGCATCTGGGTCGGCAGCGTGCTCGGCGCGATGGGACCGCGGCAGGACGTAGCCGACTTCGCGCAGAACAACTTCCTGCGGCTGTCCACGCGGCTGCGCGAATTCGGCGATTTGTTCAATCCGAGCCGGGCGGGCATCTCGGAGGCGGTGGTGCCGCCGACCTCGCGCTACATTGGCAAGACGCCGGCCGAGCTGCAGCTGCGCAAGCAGTTCGGCATCAGTCTGCTCGCGATCAACCGCGACAAGGACGTGGTCACCGAGAACCTCCGCAAGCAGGCGCTGCGCGCGGGCGACATGCTGGTGCTGCACAGCATCTGGACCGACCTCGCCGACGTCGCCGCGACCCGCGACATCGTCGTCGTCACCGACTTCCCGAAGGGCGAGCAGCGGCCGCACAAGTTCAAGGCGGCGATGGTCATCTTCGGCCTCACGATGGCGATCGCGCTGTCGTCGAAGATCCCCGCGTCGATCGCGCTGATGACCGGCGTGGCCGGCATGCTGGTCACCGGCGTGCTGAAGATCGACGAGGCCTACGCGGCGATCAACTGGAAGACCGTGTTCCTGATGGCCTGCCTGATCCCGCTCGGCTGGGCGATGGACAGCAGCGGCGCCGCGGCATGGGTGGCCGGCCACACCATCGAGCGCCTGCCGGCGGGCCTCCCGGTGTGGGTGATCGAGCTGGTGCTCGCGCTGCTCACCACCGCCTTCTCGCTGGTGATCAGCCACGTCGGCGCGACCATCGTGCTGGTGCCGCTGGCGATCAACCTCGCGCTCGCCGTGAGCGGCAATCCGACCGCCTTCGCGCTGATCGTCGCGCTGTCGGCATCCAACAACTTCATGACGGCGTCCAACCCGTCGGTGTCGATGATCACCGGCCCGGCCAACTACACGGCGGCGGAGCTGTGGCGGGTCGGCGCGCCGCTGTCGCTGGTCTACACCACGATCGTGGTCATCGCGGTCAACGTGCTGTTCTAGGCGACCGCGGGCGCGTCGTCCGGCGCGAGCCACACGCAGCCGTCGCGCACTTCCACCGGCACCGCGCGCAGGCGGTCACCGCGGCAAGGGCCGGCGACGCAGGTGCCGGCGTCGAGTTCGAAGGTGGCGCCGTGCACGGCGCACACGAGGTCGCCGTTCTTCGCGCGCAGGAACTCGCCGGGGGCCCAGTCGAGACGGCGGCCGGCATGCGGGCAGACGTTGAGCCAGGCGCGCACGCTGTCGCCACGGCGGAGCACGATCAGCGGTTCGTCCTCGCCATCCACGCGCGCCTCCAGCGTGGCGAGGCCGCCATCCGGCAACGCGTCGAGCCGCGCGAGCGGCGGCGCGGCGCCCCCGTCGGGGCCGGCTCCAGGGTTTAACGAAGTCCTCACACCCTTGCCTGCGCGCCGCCGGATACTCGCTGCCCCGTTGCATTGTGTCACGACCCCCGGGCCCTGCCGTGTTCGCTTTCCGCTCGTCCGCTTCGCGCCACGCCTTCATCCATCGCATGCGCTCGCCGCGCAAGCCGCGCAACCCGCTCGCGCGCATCGCGATCGGCGTGCTCGGCCTTGGCGTGCTGGCGCTGCTGGTGTTCTTCAGCGTGTTCGTCGGTACGGCGATGCTGGGCGCGGGCCTGCTGTACAAGCTGTGGCGGCAGCGCAACCAGCCGCTGGCGAAGCGCACGCGCGTGCTCGACGGCCAGTTCCGCAGCGTGCGGCGCCCGGCCCTGCCGTCGGCATGAAGGCCCCGCAGGGCGCCTTCGCGGCACCGCGCCGCGGCGCATGAGCACCGACCTGTTCGATCCGCTGCTGCCCGCGCGCGTGCCCGTGCGCGGCAGCGACGCGCTGTTCCCGGTCCACCGCATCTACTGCGTCGGCCGCAACTTCGCCGAGCATGCGCGCGAGATGGGCGCCGACGTGCCGGCCGCGCGCGGCACGCCGGTGTTCTTCCTGAAGCCGCCGGACGCGGTGGTCACCGACGGCGTGGTGCCGTTCCCGCCGGGCACCAGCGAGCTGCACCACGAGGTCGAGCTGGTGGTGGCGATCGGCCGCGACGCGCCTCCCGGCCTGCTCGGCCGGCATGAGGCGCAGGCATTGGTCTTCGGCTACGGCGTGGGGCTCGACCTCACCCGCCGCGACCTCCAGGCCGCGGCCAAGGCCAAGGGCCTGCCGTGGGACACCGGCAAGGCCTTCGACGATTCCGCGCCGGTCAGCGCGCTGGTGCCGGCCACCGAGGTGGGCGACCTTGCCGGGCGCGGCCTCAGCCTCACCGTCAACCGCGCGCTGCGCCAGTCGGGCCGCCTCGCCGACCTGATCTGGGACGTGCCCGAGATCCTGCGCGAGCTGTCGGCGCTGTATGCGCTGCGCGCCGGCGACCTGGTGTTCATGGGCACGCCCGCGGGCGTCGGGCCGCTGCGCATCGGCGACACGTTCGTCGCCAGCCTGGAGGGCGTCGCCGAGCTGCACGGGCGGATCGCCCCGGCGCGACGGGTGCGCTAGGCTGCGCGGACAGGGGACCGTTCACATCGCGCGGAGGAACACGGCATGGGCATGGTCGGCGAGTTCAAGGCATTCATCGCGAAGGGCAACGTCGTCGACCTCGCGGTCGGCGTGGTGATCGGTGCGGCCTTCGGCAAGATCGTCACGGCGCTGGTGGATGGCATCGTCATGCCGCTGATCGGCGTGGCGACCGGCGGCATCAGCGTGTCGGACTGGAAATACGTGCTCCATCCCGCGGTGCTCGACGCCGCCGGCAAGGTCGCCAAGCCGGAAGTCGCGGTCGCCTATGGCAGCTTCATCCAGACGGTGGTCGACTTCCTGATCATCGCCTTCGTGATCTTCCTCTTCATCAAGGCCTACAACCGCATGCGCACCCCGCCGCCCGTGGCGGAGACCGAAGTGCAGCTGCTGACCCAGATCCGCGACGCACTGCGACGCTGAGCCCATGCGCGCCGCGGGCATGACCTGCGGCACGACGAACCGGAAGCCGCGGGCTGCTACGCTCGCGGCTTCTTTTTTCCGCGAACCCGGAGCCCCGATGCGCGCCATGTCCCTGCCCCTGCTGTTCGCCCAGCTCGCGGCCCTGCTCGCCACCTTCGTCGCCGGCAGCGCCGTCGCGGCCGAAACGCGCATCCCGGACGCCGCGCTCGCCGCCGCCACGCAGCTGCGCGAGCGCGCGCTGGCCGACGACACGGGCTGGAAGGTGGTCGAGTCGCTGACCACCGAGGTCGGCCCGCGCCTGGCGGGCAGCGAGGCCGATGCGCGCGCGGTCGAATGGGCGAAGGCGAAGTTCAAGGCGCTCGGCTACGACAAGGTGTGGACCGAGCCGGTGACCTTCCCGAAGTGGGAGCGTCGCAGCGAGCATGCCGAAGTGCTCGGCGCGCACGCGCAGCCGCTGGTGCTGACCGCGCTCGGCGGCAGCCCGGGCGGCACGGTCGAGGCCGAGGTCGTGCGCTTCGCCAGCCTCGATGCGCTGAAAGCCGCGCCGGAAGGGTCGCTCAAGGGCAAGATCGCCTTCGTCGACTACCAGATGCAGCGCTACCGCGACGGCCACGATTACCGCAACGGCGGCGGCATCCGCCATGCCGGTCCGTCGGAAGCGATCCGCAAGGGCGCGATCGCCTTCCTGATGCGCTCGGCCGGCACCGACACCTCGCGCGCGCCGCACACCGGCGTGACCAGCTTCGACGACGGCCTCACGCCGATCCCGTCGGCCGCGCTGTCGACCATCGACGCCGCGCAGCTCGCCCGCCTCGTCGCGCTCGACCCGCACACCCGCGTGCGCGTGGCGCTCGACTGCGGCTGGGACGGCGAATACACCTCGCAGAATGTCATCGGCGAGATCACCGGGCGGAAGCATCCCGAGCAGGTCGTGCTGCTCGGCGGCCACCTGGACTCGTGGGACCCGGGCACCGGCGCGATCGACGACGCCGCCGGCGTGGGCATCTCGATGGCGGCCGGCGCCCTGCTCAAGCCGCTGCATCCGGCGCGCACGATCCGGGTCGTCGCCTATTCCAACGAGGAGCGCGGGCTGTATGGCGGCAAGGCGTATGCGGAGAAGCACGCCGGCGAGATCGCGCGGCACGTGATCGTGTCGGAAAGCGACTTCGGCGCCGGCCGCATCTACAGCTTCAACAGCAGTGCGCCGGCCCCGGCGAAGGCGGCGATCGCGCAGATCGCGGGCGCGCTGGCGCCGCTGGGCATCGCCACGGTCGACGGCGAGGGCGGACCGGAATCGGACGTCGGCCCGATCGCCGAACTCGGCGCCACCTGGGCCTCGCTCGGCCACGACGGCACCCATTACTTCGACGTCCACCACACCGCCGAGGACACGCTCGACAAGATCGATACGAAGGACCTCGCGCAGAACGTCGCCGCCTATGCGGTGTTCGCCTGGCTCGCCGCGCAGGCCGAGGGCGACTTCGGCAGCAAGCCGCGCGCGGCGGAGCCGGCGAAGCATTGAGGCGCGCATGGCGGTGCAGCGCTACGACGAGTTCGGCGGCGTCCCGGTCGACCCGCTGACCTCGCTGTACCGCCTCGGCGCGGGTGGCCCTAACCTCACCACCGCGCTGGCGGCGGCCGCCGCGACGGGACGACGCGTCGCGCTGCTGCACATCGACGTCGACGACTTCGGCGCGATCAACCGCAACCTGGGCGACCTGGTCGGCGACCAGGCGCTCGCGGCGATCGCGTCGCGCCTGCACAACGCCGTGCCCGCGGGTGGCTGGCTGTGGCGCATCGGCGGCGACCGGTTCCTCGCCGGCATCGGCTACCGGCACGACGAGCCCGACGCGATCGCGCTGGCCGAGCGCCTGCGCGATGCGTTCGAGAAGCCGCTGGCCTTCCCGCCATACACGCTGCGGGTGTCGCTCTCGATCGGCGTGGCCATATACCCCGACCACGCGCACGACGCCGCCGCGTTGCTGGCCGCCGCGGAACAGGCGATGCAGCGCGCGCGGCGCGAGTCGCGCAACGGCATCGACCTGTTCTCCTCCGGCGAGGACGCGCCCGAGTCCAGCGAGGCGATCTCGCGCACGCTGCGCGTGGCGATGGAGCGCGGCGAATTCCAGCTGTTCTACCAGCCCACGGTGAACGGCCACGACGGCAGCGTCGAGGGCATGAACGCGCTGCTGCGCTGGCAGAACCGCGACCACGGGCTGGTGCGTCCGAACCGCTTCCTCGAGCTGGTGGAACGCGCGGGGCTGTCCGCGCCGCTCGGCTACTGGGTGGTGCGCAAGGCCGCCGAACAGCTGGCCGACTGGCGCATGGAGGGCCTCGACTACCTCAACATGTCGGTGCACCTGCCCAACCCGATGCTGGCGCGGCAGGACTGCGTCGACCTCGTCGGCGAGCTGCTGCACCGGCTCGATCTCCCAGGGCAGGCACTGGAGTTCGAACTGTCCGAAAGCGTGCTGGCGCTGGATGCGCGCAACGTCTACGACACGCTGGCCGGCCTGCGCGCGCTCGGCACCACCCTCACCGTGCAGGACTTCGGCGTCGGCGGCCTGAGTTTCGCCGCGCTCGCGCAATATCCGCTCGACCGCCTGAAGATCGACCGCAGCTTCATCCGCAACGTGGCCAGCGATCCGCGCAGCGCGGCGATCGTGCGCGGCATCATCGCGATGGGCCATCGGCTCGGCATGAAGGTCGTCGCCAAGGGCGTGGAGAACGAGGCCGAGCTCGGCTTCCTGCGCCGCAATCACTGCGACTTCTTCCAGGGATATCTCTTCTGCCCGCCGATGCCGGCCGAAGGCCTGGACGAACTGATCCGCAGGCGCTTCCTGCTGCCCCAGCTGTTCGCCGCCACCAGCCCGGAGCGCACGCTGCTATTGGTGGACGACGAGGAGAACGTGCTCCGCTCGCTCGCGCGCCTGTTCCGCCGCGACGGCTACCAGATCCTCACCGCCGGCAGCGTGCGCGAGGCCTTCGACCTGCTGGCCAGCCGTCGCGTGCAGGTGATCGTGTCCGACCAGCGCATGGCCGACATGAACGGCACCGAGTTCCTCACCCGCGTGCGCGACCTCTATCCCGACACCATCCGCATGGTGCTGTCGGGATACACCGACCTCGCCACGATCACCGAGGCGATCAACCGCGGCGCGATCTACCGCTTCCTGACCAAGCCGTGGAACGACGACGAGCTGCGCGAGCACATCCGCGACGCCTTCCGCGCCCACGAGGAGCGGGCGGCGGGGAACGACGGCTACTAGCGCCTCGTGAAGGAGCGGCCTGCAGCCGCGAGCGTCGACATGGTTTGCAGGAGCGACGCAAGTCGCGACGACGCATGCCAGGTCGGCTTGCCTAACGAGCGGGACCGAAGAGCTCGTGGCTGCAAGCCGCTCCTACAGGACTCAGACTGCGTCGCCGGGCTGTTCGCGCGGCTGCTTCAACGGCAGCACGACGCGGAAGGTGCTGCCGAAACCCGGCCGGCTCTGCACCTCGATGCGGCCGTGGTGCTTGGCGACGATGCGGTAGGCGATGGCGAGGCCGAGGCCGGTGCCGCGGCCGATCGGCTTGGTGGTGAAGAACGGATCGAAGATCCGCTGCATCGCCTCCTCCGGAATGCCGCAACCGCTGTCGGCGATGCTCACCCACACGCGGTCCTCGTCGACGCCGGTGGCGAGCACGATCGTGCCGCGCTCGGCGATCGCCTGGCCCGCGTTGATCAGCAGGTTCATGAACACCTGGTTGAGCTCGGAGGCGTGGCATTCCACCTGCGGCAACTCGCCGTAGTGCTTCTCCAGCTGGACCTTGTACTTGAGCTCGTTCCAGACGATGTTGAGCGTCGAATCCAGGCCCTTGTGCAGGTCGGCCGGGCGCATCTGCTCGTCGCGGCCGACGTGCGAGAACTCCTTCAGGTCCTGCACGATCTTGGTGACGCGCTCGATGCCTTCGCGCGATTCGTCGAGCAGCTGCGGCAGGTCGCCGAGGATGAAGTCGATGTCCAGCCGCTCGCGCAGCCGGCGCAGCGGCGCAGCGGCGTCGTCGGCCGCGCATTCGGCCGCGTAGGCCTCGATCAGCGCGGTCAGCGCGCCGCAGTACTCGCGCAGCGTGCCGAGGTTGGAGTGCACGTAGCCGATCGGGTTGTTGATCTCGTGCGCCACGCCGGCGGCGAGCTGGCCGATGGACGCCATCTTCTCCGCCTGCAGCAGCTGTTCCTGCGTGCTGGCGAGGCGGTGGTAGGTGCGCTGCAGCTCGTCGTGGCGCTGGGTCAGCTCGGCTTCGCGGCCGGCACGCGTGCTGACGTCGTCGAACGTCACGAAGCGGCGTTCGACCCCGTCGTAGGCGCCCGCGTGGGCGGCGACCTCGATCGCGAGCGTGCCGTCGGCGGCGACCACGCTGCCGCGCCAGCGCCCGTCGCGATGGGCCTGGTCCCAGGCGCCTTCCGGCAGCAGGTCGAGCAGGTCTTCCGGCGCCGGCTCGACGCGCCCCGGGAACGCGCGCGCGGCAAGCGTGCGTGCCGCCGCGTTGGCCTGGAGCGGCCGGGCGTCGCGGTCGAGCAGCAGCGCGGCGCGGTCGATCGCCGACAACGCCCAGAGGATGTCCTCGCTCCAGGACGTGCCGGTGTTCGCTTCGTTGCGTTCGCTCATCCCACCCCGAGGCAGCGCGCCTGCGGGCGGGCGCCGGACTGCCCCAAGGCATCGTACACGCCGGCCGACTCCACGCGGCCGAGGTGGCGCAGCGCCCAGGCGACTTCGCGCCGGCGGCGGCTGAGCAGGACGTGGTTGGCCTGGTTGAGCTCGCCCAGCGCGCGCACGCGCTCGGGCGCCACCGCATCGGCGGGCAGGCCCTGCAGCGCGCGCACCGCGGCGAGCTTGGTGTGCGTCGATTGCAGCAGCGCCTCGGCGTCGTTCGCGAGCAGCGCCTGGCGCTCGGCCTGCAGCGCCTGCTCGAGGTCGGCGAGGACGCCGGCGGCGTTCATCCGGCGAGGTCGCGCTCGAGCCCGAGCAGGCGGTCGGCGATGCGCGCCGGGTCGACCTGGTAGCTGCCGTCGGCGATCGCCGCGCGGACCGCGTTGACCTTGCCCATGTCGATCCCGGCCGGGGCCGCGCCGAGCTCCCGCGCGAGCGTCTGCAGGCCCGACGCTTCGCCGGTCAGGCGCAGGCTGTCGCCTTCCGGGGCCGCCACCGGCGTGGTGCGGTCGGTGCCGGCGCGCGACGTGGCGGTGGTCGCCACGCTGTCCATGCGCGGCAGGCCGCCGTCGATCTTCTGGGTCATCGCACGCTCCTCGGTGCTGTGTTCGAGCCCGGTAACGGCCTTCCGTCCCGGAACTTTAGCGGTCGGTCACGAAAACACTCGCCGGTGTTCATTGCAGCACCTCGACCACCCCGGGGGCGGACAGGCGGCCACGGACGACCCGATGGCTGTCGACGTTTTCGGCCGACACCATGCCGCCCTGCCGGGTGGTGCCGAGCGCGCGGCCGGCCATGCGCACCTCGAGGCCACCGATGCGGGTGAGCAGCACGACCGGGTCGCCGCGCTGCAACGGCGGGCCGGCGCTGAAGTCGAGGGTCGCCGGCACCGCGCCGGCGGCCAGGGCGCGCACCGGCACCTGGCCGACCAGCGCGGCC
>JABFWF010000121.1 GCA_013362405.1 Lysobacter sp.
GGCGTGCGGCCGGAGGCCTTGCCGCCCCTGCCGCCACTGGCGCAGCTGCGCACGGCCACCGGCAAGCGCGCGCTGTGGCCGCAGCTGCGTGCGCTGCGCCGGGGCGCGCGATGAATGCCCATGCCGCGCCCGCGCCGCTGCCGGCCAGCCTGCGGCCGATGCGCGACGGCGACCTCGATGCGGTGATGGCGATCGAGCAGCGCGCCTACCCCTTTCCGTGGACGCGCGGCATCTTTCGCGACTGCCTGCGCGCCGACTACCCCGCATGGGTGCTGGAACGCGACCGCACGCTGATCGGCTACGGCGTGCTCAGCGTGGCCGCCGACGAGGCGCACGTGCTGAACGTGTGCGCGGCGCCGGAAGTGCAGGGGCAAGGCCATGGCCGACGCATGTTGCGCGCGTTGCTGCAGGTCGCGCGCGGTCGGGGCGCGCGGCGCGTGTTCCTCGAGGTGCGGCCGTCCAATCGCGCGGCGATCCAGCTCTACCATGCCGAAGGATTCAACGAGATCGGCCGCAGGCCGCGCTACTACCCGGCGGCCGATGGCCGCGAGGACGCGATCGTGATGGCGATGGAACTGCTGCCGCCTGCCGACCAGGTCTAGCGCGCCGCGCTCAGCGCGCGTCGAGCAGCTTGCGGTACACGACGAAGCCGGATCGCTCGGCGACCTGGTCGTACAGGCGCATCGCGGTCGCATTCGTCTCGTGCGTCTGCCAGTACACGCGCGATGCCCCCGCCGCCCGCGCGTCCCCGTAGACCGCATCGATGAGCGCGCGGCCCACGCCGGCGCCGCGGGCACTCTCCACCGTGTACAGGTCCTGCAGGTAGCAGGTCGGTCCGATCAGGATCGTGCTGCGGTGGAACAGGTAATGCGCCAGGCCGACGAGCACGCCAGCGCGCTCGGCGACCAGCGCATGCACCGGCTCGGCGGGATCGAGGAAGCGAGCCCATGTCGCATCGGTGACCTCGCGCGGCAGCGCGGTGTCGCCGTGCCGGCCGTAGAACGCGTTGTACGCGTCCCACAGCGGCGCCCAGCGTTCGCGGTCGCGCGAATCCACGGCGCGCACCACGACGACGGGTGCCGCGTCGCTCACAGGCGCGCGCGCTGCGCGGTAAGCGCGTCGAGCTTGGTGGTCCAGTCGGCGAGGCGCCGGCGCTCCTGTTCGACGACGGCCGGCGGCACGCTCCCGCCGAACTTCGCGAGCTTGGTTTCGCTCTTTTCCTTTTCCGACGCGACCTTCGCAAGTTCCTTGTCGAGGCGCGCGCGCACGGCGACCAGGTCGACCAGCCCTTCAAGGGGGATATGGACATTGAGGCGTCCATAGGGAATCGCCATGGACGGCGGAGCCGTGCCCGCATCGATATGCGCGATCGATTCGATCCTTGCCATCGACTGGATGGAGGAAGCGTGGCGTTCCAGCTGGTGCGGATCGTCCAGCTCGCCCTCGACCAGCAGCGGCACGAGCATGCCGGGCTTGATGCCCATCTGGCCGCGCACCGCGCGGAGCTGGATGACCGCGCCCTGCACCCAGGCGAAATCGCTCGCGCGTGCGCGGTCGGCAAGCCCTTCGATTCGTGGATAGGGCTGCAGCGAAATCGTTTCAGCTTCGATGCCCAGCTTCGGGGCGACGTGCCGCCAAAGGGCTTCGGTCACGAACGGAATCACCGGGTGGAGCAGGCGCAGCATGGCTTCGAGCACGAACAGCAGCGTGTGCCGCGTCGAATCGGCCGCAGCCTGGTCATGACCCTGGAGCGCGGGCTTGGCCATTTCGACGAACCAGTCGCAGTAACGATTCCACGCGAACTCGTAGAGCGATTGCGTCGCCAGGTCGAAGCGGTAGGCGTTTTCACCGAGTGGTGCGTCCCCCGAAAACTCGAAGTACTCCGGCATCTCCGCGCACAGGTTCTCCAGATCCCGCAGGATCCAGTGCTCGGCCGCGGTCAACAGAGGTGGCGTCCCCTGCGCGGCGAAGCCTTCCGTGTTCATCAGCACGAAGCGGGTCGCGTTCCACAGCTTGTTGCAGAAGTTCTTGTAGCCCTCGGCGCGGCCGAGGTCGAACTTGATGTCGCGGCCGGGGCCGGCGAGCGCGGCCATGGTGAAGCGCAGCGGGTCGGCGCCGTGCGCGGGGATGCCGGCGGGGAACTCCTTGCGCGTCGCCTTCTCGATCTTCGCCGCCATCTGCGGCTGCATCAGGCCGGAGGTGCGCTTGGCGACGAGGTCGTCGAGCGCGATGCCGTCGATGATGTC
Source organism: Lysobacter sp. (assembly GCA_013362405.1). Lineage (GTDB taxonomy): Bacteria > Pseudomonadota > Gammaproteobacteria > Xanthomonadales > Xanthomonadaceae > JABFWF01. Next base: position 2,247 of record JABFWF010000121.1, read on the forward strand.
GAGCGGGTCGAGGATGTTGCCCTTCGACTTCGACATCTTCTGGCCGTCCTTGTCGCGGACCAGGC
>JABFWF010000185.1 GCA_013362405.1 Lysobacter sp.
GAGGTAGCGCTGCGAGCCTTCCTCCAGGCGGCCGCCTGAGATGTTGACGTTCTCCTGCTTGAGGCGGTCGACGACGGTGGAGATGGGAATGTTGAGCGCGGCGAGCTTCTGCTGGTCGATGTCGACCTGCACTTCGTCCTCGAGGCCGCCGCCCACTTTCACCGCGGCGACGCCTTCGACGGGCTCGAGCTTCTTCTTCAGGTCGTCGTCGGCATAGCGGCGCAGCTCGGTGAGGCGACGGACCGCGTCGGCATCGTTGCCGCTGGCCGTCTTGCCGGTCAGCGCGAGCCGCATGATCGGCTCGGTACTCGGGTTGAAACGCAGCAGCACCGGCGCCTTCGCTTCCAGCGGCAGTTGCAGCGCCTCCATCTTGTCGCGCACTTCCAGCGACGCCTGGTCCATGGTGGTGCCCCAGGCGAACTGCAGCACGACGTCGCTCTGCCCGGTGCGCGACACCGAGGTGAGCTTGCGCAGGTTCTTGACCACGCCGACCGCTTCCTCGACCGGCTGGGTCACCAGCGTCTCGATCTCCGCCGGCGCGGCGCCGGTGTAATCCGTGCGCACGGTCAGCGTGGGGTAGCTGAGGTCGGGCAGCAGGTTGACCTTGAGGTCGCGCAGCGCGATCAGGCCGAACAGCACGAAGGTGAGCGTCGCCATCGCCACCGTCACGCGGCGGCGGGTGGAGAACTCGACGAGGTTGAAGCCTGCCCGCGCGCCGGGCTCGCGCGTGGCGGCACTCATTGCTTGCGACCGCCGACCGGCTTCGCCGTGGCGACGCGGGCATCGGCAGCGCCGTTGAGCACCTGCACCGGACTACCTTCGCGCAGCGCGACCTTGCCGGCGGTCACGACCGGATCACCGACCTTCAACCCGGAGCGCACTTCCGCCCATTCGCCGTCGACGTAGCCGAGCTTGACCGGCGTGCGCACCGCCTTGCCCGCGCGGATGGTGAACACGGCGGGTTCCTCGTCGTCGAGCAGGGCGACCCGCGGGATCACCACGGCGTCCGCGCGCTGGTCGTAGTCGATGCGGATGCGGCCGAACATGCCGGGCTGCAGCGTGTGGCCGTTCTCGAACGCGCAGACCACGCGGAACGTGCCGCTGCTGGCGTCGACCACGGGCGCGACGCGGTCGACCTTGCCGGCGAAGGCCTTGCCCGGCAGCGCATCGACCTGCAGCGAGACCGGCAGGCCCGGCTTGAGCGTCTCGAGTTCCCGCTCGGGCACGTTGAGGGTGGCCTCCAGGCGCGAGTTGTCCACGATGCGGAAGATCGGCGTGTTGATCTGCACGAAGTTGCCGGGCTTGATCGAACGCGACGCGATCACGCCCGACATCGGCGCGACCACGTTGGTGTAGGACAGCTCGAGGTCGGCGAGGCGGTTGGCGGCGCGCGCGTTCTCGAGGTCGTACTTGAGCTGGTCGAGGTCGTTGGCGCTGATCAGCTGCTGCTTCGACAGCTGCAGGGAGCGGTTGTAGTTGGCCTCCAGCTTGCGCACCTGCGCGGCGCTCTGCGCGGCCTGCAGCGCAGCACGCGCGCCGTCCAGGCGCACCAGCACCTGCCCTGCCCTCACCTGCTGGCCTTCCTCGGCCAGCACCTGCAGTGCGACGCCCGAAGTCTTGGCGACGACTTGCGATTCGGCGCGCGCTTCCAGCGGCGCGGTGCCGCTGTAGCTGGCGGCGATGGGCCGGCGCGCCACCGTCGCGACCTCCACCGGGATCGCATCCGCCTTCTGCGTCGCCGGCCCGCCGACCTTGGCCTCGGCATCGCCATTGCCGCCCTTGCAGGCCGACACGGCGATCGCGCACGCAGCGCACAGGGCCAACAGGCGCCAGCGGGAAGCCGCAGGAAAATGGGGGAGGCGGGACATGGCGGAACCTGTTGTCTAGGTGTTGTAGGTATGTATATCACCCGGGCAACCGGGCGGAATCCGCCGAAGGTCATGGTGGTCAACCCCGGGCAGGCAAGGGGATGCGACACCCGCTGATTGGGTTGCATGAACGGAGCCGGCTATACTGCCGGGATTGCGCGTCGCCGACCGCGCGACGCCTGCATCGACGCCCTTTCGCCTCCCGCGGACCGACCCATGATCCGAACGCTGTTGTTTGTCTCCCTGACCCTGGCTGCCGGCAACGTACTGGCCCAGGACGCCGCGCCGGCCCAGCCGCAGGCCCCGGCCGCTGCTGCCACGGCGGCGCCCGCCAACCCGGCCGCCCTCGCCGGCGACGCCGCCCGCGGCCACACCCTGACCTACACCTGCCAGGGTTGCCACGGCATCACCGGCTACAAGAACGCGTACCCCAGCTACAAGAT
>JABFWF010000238.1 GCA_013362405.1 Lysobacter sp.
GCAACGTGCAGAAGCCGCGCGGCTTGCCAACGAACTCAATACCGCGCGCGACATCCTGCTGTCCGCGCCGCCACCGCAGCGGCAGGCGCCCCGCCTTCGTTACGAACTGGCGCAGGTCTACACGCGCGCGGGCGATTTCGCCGGCGCGATGGCCATCCTCACGCCGCTGCTGTCGGATGCGCAGGTCGCTAACGATCCGGCCTTCCTCGCCCGCGTGCTGTGCGCTCGCGGCCAGGTGCGCATGCGCCAGGCGCAGATAAGCGAGGCGATGGCCGACTTCGACGCCGCCGTGCGCCTGCTGGACCCGGACCGTCACCACGCCGAACTCGGCCGTGCGCTGACCTACCGCGGCGTCACGCGCAGCGGCCTGCGCCAGTTCGACGAGGCCCTCGCCGACCTCGGCCAGGCCCGCATCCACCTGTTGCGCGCGCACGACGCGCTGGCGGTGGCGCGCGTGGACGCGAACCTGGGCGTGCTCGAACTCAACCGCGGCCGCCCGGCGTACGCGATCGACTACCTGCGCAAGGCGGCGACGGTGTTCGAGTCGTATGGCGCCGTGCAGGAACTGCTGATCACGCGCTCGCACGTGCTGCAGGTGCACCTGATGCAGCTGCAGTACGCGCAGGCGCGGGCGGTGAGCGAACGCGACTGGGCGATGCGCGAGCGCGTGCGCGATCCCGGCCAGCGGCTGGGGATTGCCCTCGACCGAACGGAGATCCTCATCCGCCAGGGGCAGTTCCAGCGTGCGCGGACGCTGCTGGACGACCCATCGCTCGCCGATGGCGGCGCGCTGGTCAACGAGCGCCGCCGCGCGTGGGTGAACATCGAACTGGCCTGGCGCCGCGGCGACGCGCGCGACGCGCTGCGGCGCGCCGACGCGGTCCTGGACGGCTGGTCCGAGGAAGCGTGGGACAACACGCGTGCCTGGGTGCTGCTTCGTCGGCAGCAGGCCGCGCTGGCGCTGGGCGTCGCGCCGCTGGCGATGCCGCCGTCGGTGGAGGCTGTCAGCGACGAGGCCGGCATCGATCGTGGAAGCGCGGTGCCCGAATGGCTGGCGCGGGCGATCAGGCTTCGTGTCGCCGGCGACGTGGCCGGCGCCGATGCGCTCTACGCGCGGGCACTCTCGCTGGCCGAACGGCGCGGCATCCCATCGGAGATCGCCGATGCGGTGGCCGCCTACACGCCATGGCTGATCGCGCGCGGACGGCTGGCGGTCGCCGGGTCGCTGGTCGGGCGCGTCGGGCTTTGGGCCGATCGCGACTACGAATGCGCGCTGCTGCAGGTCCAGCTGTACCACGCGCTGGGTCATCGGGATCTGTGGATGTCGGCGATGGAGACGGCCCGGCACATGGCCGGTGAACGTTCGATACCGGCGGCGTTGACCGCGGTGCCGCGGTCGCGCCATGTGGAAATGCCGGGCGAGGTGGCCGTAACCGACGGAAAGATAACGAGAAAATAAAACTGTAATCAAACGGTTGTGCGGTTGGAGTGCGGGCTGGCGAGGGGCGTGAGGAGGATCTGGCGATCCATCCACGTCTGGAGTTGGTCGCATGAAGAGAGTGCAGTTGACCGTCGCCGTGCTCACGGTCCTGGCTTGCGCTGGCACCGCGGTCGCCGGCACGCGGGAACAGGCCCGCATCGGAAGTCCGGCCGCGGCACGCGACGTCGCGCAAGGCGACGCATCGGCGTCGTCCCGTTCCGGTGAACGCCAAGCCGATGCGTCGGCCGCGCCTTCGTGGATTCCCGGCCCATGGTCCCCGACGGTCGGCGTCACCAGCATCCTCGACGACATCGCCGGCACGCTGAGCTATTTCCGCGCCACTGGCGACGGCCGCGACAGCGCGTTGGCGAGCGGCGAACGTTCCGTTGCGGCCGGCTCGAACGCACGCGCCGAAGGCCAGCTGTCGTCCGCCTACGGTGCCGGTAGCCGGGCGGTCGCGTACGGCGGTCTTGCCGCGGGCGCGAACGCGCAGTCCACCGGCGAATACGCCACCGCTGTCGGCAACGACGCGCAGGCGCAGCGGCTGGGCACGACCGCGGTCGGCGCCGGTGCGCGCGCCAGCGGCGATTCGGCGGTGGCCATCGGCGGGCAGTACAACTCGTTCATCGGCTGGATCCGCACCGTCGCCAGCGGCACGCATGCGGTCGCGCTGGGCGCGGGCGCTCAGGCGACCGGCGACTTCTCGGCCGCGCTCGGCCCCAATGCCGCCGCGACCGGAGAGTTCGCTGCCGCCCTGGGGCCTGGCAGCCACGCCACCGGCGCGCAGAGCAACGCCATCGGCCTCAACAGCGAGGCGCTAGCCGAAGGT
>JABFWF010000094.1 GCA_013362405.1 Lysobacter sp.
TCGCCCGGCACCAGCGCGATCTGCCCAGGCACCGCGCCGCAGGGGTAGGCGATGCGCTGCGACCAGTTGGCTGGGTCGGGCGCGCCGAAGAAGTAGGTGCGCTTGCCGTCGCTCACGAACAGGCCGGCGCCGTCCGTGCCCTCACCCACGAAGGCAAGCATGTCCACGCGTTGCACGAAGCCCACGCGCGCCGCCTTCGGGTCATACAGGCCGTAGCGCAGCGCCGGCGAGTAGAGGACTTCGTTGCCGCGCGCGACGTACTGACGGCCATTGCCGTAGGCGACGAGCTGGCCCGCCGGCATCGGCCGCAGACCGAGCGTGTCGCAGCGGCGGCCTTGCGCCGGCTGGGTCAGGAGGACCGTGGTCACGCCGGCGTCGACGGTCACCGCAGCATGCAGGACCGCATCGTTGGCCCCGGTCAGGTAGACCCGGACGCGGCAGCCGGCCGGAGGCTGCGGCAGGTTGGTTACGGCGATCGCGCCCACGCTGTCGAGCGTCACCACCACGGCACGCTCGGCGCCTGACTCGCGCCCCCACTGGTCGAGGAAGGTGACTGCCACCTGGTAGCGGCCGGGATCGAGCGCGCCATCTGCAGCTGCAGCTACTGAAGGCTCGCCGTTCGGGTGTGGTGCGGACCAGCCGCGCGTTTCGAGCTCGAGCGTGACCTGCCCGCTCTGCACGCTGTTGGTCCACCACACCGCGTCATTGATGCGCGCGTACGACAGCGGCAGCCCCAGCGCGAGCCCGCTGACCAGCAGGTCGCGGCTCTCGTCTGCCTGCACGGCGTACAACGCTTCGCCGTCGACCTCGAAGCCGAACGGCAGGTAGTCGTCGCTCCACGCGCTGTGCATGCGGCTACCGGCCTGCACCAGCGTGTAGCCGTCGCGCCGGCTCGGCTTGCCGCTCGAATCGAGGTCGACGTTCTCGGCCTCGCGGAGCGCGATGACCTCGCCGGTGTTCGGATCGCGCGGGAGCGCCTCCTCCTTGGCCAGGTTGTTCACCCCGTAGGGGAAGCCGCTCGAGCGCAGCAGCTGCTTGTCGCGCGGCGTGGTCATCCGGTGTATGGCCTGGTGGTCACGCGGCGCCGCTCGCGCTGCCGACGACGGACGTCAGCCGATGGGCGTTCGCCGAAGCGGTCGGTGAATTCCTTGATCGCCAGCTCCGCGCGCTGCGGATCGTAAAGCTCCATGTCGACCCGGCTGAAGACGCGGTACAGGATCCAATCGACCAGGCCCATGTGATGGGTGGCGGCGATCTCCGGCTCGTCGTCGAGATCCTCGATCGGCCACAGCGGCATGCGATACACGCTGAGGTACAGCGTCCCGGCCACGCTGGGCGTCGGCCAGATCCGCGCCTTGCTCACGTCGTAATGGGCGAGGTAGCCCGGCCTGCTGCTCGTGCGCGCCGTCCAGTCGCACTGGTCCTGCATGTAGTCGAGCCCGGTGAGCTCGAGCTCGCGGCGTCGGCCGCCGCTCGCCGGCAGGAACGAAGCCTCGGTGATGCGGTCGACGGAGGCGTCGAGTGTCACGATCGCCTGTCCCGCGGTGATCGGATAGGTCGCGACGCCCGGGCTCGCATCGTCGTAGAGGAGGCGTGCGCGAACGCACGCCTCCTGCTCGGCTTCCGCGGCGATGGGCGCGAGATCGTCGTCGCTCACGAACGGCGGAACGGCCGTGTCGCCGGCGCGGCGGCGGTACTCGTTGATGAGCTGCTGCAGATCCATGCGCCCTCGCCTCGCTGGTGGGTGTTACCGGCCGCCGCCCGAGGCGCCGGCATCCGCCTTGGCTTCCTCCTTGAGCCGCTCCCAGACCGGCGTGATCTGCTTGCGGTTGACGGTCACGCCGGCGAGCTTGGCGACCACGTCGACCTTGGGCTGGCCGTTGTTGAAGTCCTCCGCGTCGTCGCGCTCGAGCATCGTCTTGAGCGCGCCTTCGATCAGCACGTCGACGGCCTTGCGCTGCTCGGCGCTGGCAGACGCCGCGAGCGGGGTCTTCTCGTTCGAAACGACCGCGCTGTCGACTTCGCAGCCGGAGTTGACGGCGGCGTGGTGGTAGATCGGGGGCAGTTCGGTCCATTCGGGGCCGACGTGCGTGATGTGGCCGGTGTCGGTGACGACGCGAATCGGTTCGTCCGACGGGCTGCGGTACTTGCGGTGCATGGGTGACTCTCCGGTGGTGGGCAGAAACAGCGACGGGGCGGCCGAAGCCGCCCCGTCTCAGGGGACTACCTGGTGGGATCGCGGGGTTACGCCTTCACCTCGTCCTCGACGCCGGGGCAGACGTACTGCACGAGCAGCACGCCAGCGCCCTGGGTCGCGGCAGCACCGACCACGGTGCGGGTGAGGCCGATGGTGCTCGCGATGACGCTCTTGCTCGCCGGCAGCCCGGTGAAATCGGTGCGGCCCGCGGTCTTGAAGTCGCTCGCGTTGACGTAGCCGGTCGGCGCCGCCTGCGTGCCGGCGCTGACCGTGTCGGTGGTGCCCGCATTGGAAGCGGTTTCCTTGATCACCGTGCCGCTCACGAGGTACGAGCCGAGCGGCAGCTTGACCAGGGGGACGAACACACCCGTGGGGAGATCCGTGTAGGAGAACGGGATCACGGCCCAGCGGGAGAACTGGCGGGGATAGGTCTTCATCGCATTGCTCCTCGAGCAGGAATGGGTGACGCGAAACGAAACCGGCCCGCACGAGGCGGGCCGGTTGGGTCACGCAGTGCGGCGGGCGATTAGCCCATCGCGTGGTCGAGCACGGCGACGCCGAAGTCTTCCACGGTGTTGCTGACTCCCGTGTAGAACTTGGGCTTGAGCCAGCCCATCATCTTCGACAGCGAAATGCCCTGCCGCTTGCCGTAGTTGAAGGCCTTCTCCTCCCAGTCCGGCGGCGCGATGTCCGCGAACGCCAGCGCCTGGGCGCCCAGCAGCAGCGACCGCGCGCCATCGATCGCGCCGCCCGCACCCCACTTCTGGCCAGACGCCGCGCCGCGCGTGTTGTAGACGCGACGGTACGGACGAATGATCAGGTTGTGCATCGTCACGGTGGAACCCGAGAAGATCTTGTTGTCGTCGCCGCGGGTGTCGGCCTGCACGATCGAGGTGCGGAAGTCCGGATCCTTCCACAGCTGCGCCATGCCCTTCTCGCTGGTGAGGAACACGTAGTACTCGCGTCCGCCCTTGCGGATCGGCTTGATGTTGCGGGTACGTGCCTCGGCCACCAGGTCGGGCAGCACGCCGTACTTCAGCGTGTCGGCCGCCGCGATCTGCGTGGTGTCGCCCGACTGCAGGCCGTTGGCGGCGCTGTAGCGGAAGAAGCGGTTGGCCGTGGGTGCCGCGATGTCGCCGGAATAGTCGAGATCCGTCCACGGATCTTCGCCGGCCGGGGTCTGGCGCGGCGAGCCGTCGAGGTTGAGCGTGAACGGGATGCCCGAGGCGAAGTGGATCGCCTGCTCTTCCATCGTCTCGGCCAGCCAGCGCGCCAGCTTCTTGCGAGACGGAACGCGGAACTGGATGACCGACTTGCTGTCGGCCAGCTTGCCCTTGTTCGTCACCGCCTTGCTGATCATGCCGTACTGGACTTCCTGCCAGTAAACGGACAGCTCGGACTCGCGGCCCTCGATCTCGCCGTCGCCGGCGATGCCGCCACCGTGCAGGTCCGCGATCAGGTGCAGCATCGCGCCGGACTGGCCCTTGTCGTTCTCGGACAGCTCGGTGATGTGCTCGATGATCGCGTCCTCGCCTTCACCGAGGAAGTTGGTGAAGAAGAACTGCTCGATGAACTCCTCGTAGGCCTTGTGGCCCCATGCCAGGCGCTGCTGCGTCTGCTGTGCACCAAAATCGGTCTTCATGGTCATTGCTCCCTATCGGGTGTCTGGAAGGAAGGGGTTGACCGTTGCGCTGGTCGTGCGGGAACACGGCTTGATGCGCTGCCGCGAGTGCGGGCCTGGCTGGGCCAGTGGGCATGCCAATGCGCTCGGCATGCGGAGCGGGAGCACCGACTTGGTGAGCGAGCCGCGCGTTGGGCCGGCGCGGCAGCGGCTTGGTCTTACTTGGCGTCCGGCGGCAGACCGAGCGCTTCGTTCTGCTTGGCCTTCGAGAGCTTCCCGAACTGGCCCAGCTTCATTCCCTCGACGTTGACCTCGTCGCCAACGGTGCCGCGGTTGCCGACCCCGCCATTCACCGCAGGCGGCGAGCCTGCGACTTCCGCAGCGCGGCGCGCGGCCTGCTGCTGGCGTGCATTGACCGGCTGCTCGTTCGCCTGCTGGTCAGCCTTCGCGTCGGACTGCGCTGCACCGGCGCCCTTGCGCGGGTAATTGTCGAAGGCCTCGGAGAGGTAGCCATCGAGCTTGGCGAGGTACGCCGTGTTGCTCAGTCCGGCGGTTTCCGGGTCGGCATTCATCGTCGCCATCGTTTGCTCGACCGTGGCACGGCGTACGGGGTTTTTCAGCCAAGCGCCGAGGTTCTCTTCCCAGCCCTTCACGTCGGTCTTCCACGCGGCCTCGGCGTCCGCCTGGACCACCTTGGCCTGCTCCTCGGCCGCAGCCTGCTGGCGCTTGTCGATCTCGCCGAGAAGCTCGTAGCGGTTGCGGTCGCGGTCCAACGAGCGGCGTTCCGTCTCGATCGCGCGCAGTTCGCGCCGGTATTCCTCGTCGGACAGGTCGCCGACCTCGTCGTATCGCTTGTCCAGAGCGGCGACCTTGTCGTCGAGCGCCTTGTCCTCCACATCGAAATCACGAGGAGGAAGCGCCTCGCGCGCCGGGGCCACCTGGGCCTTGACGCTCTTCAGCTCAGCGCGGGTTTCCCGCAGCTCGCGTAGCACGCCATCGAGCTGGCGCCGGTCGACCTTGTCGCCTTCGCCCTCGTTGGGGGCGTCGCCGTCCTTGCCATCTTCGGCAGCCGCCGCGTCGGGCTCGCCTGCGGCTCGACTGGCCGCATCGTTCTTCGTGTCGCCGGCCGCTGCATTTGCCGCGTTGCCACCGGCAGCTGCCTCTTCTTTCTTGCCCTTGTCGCCGGCGTCGGTATCGGTGTCGGCGTCGCCGCCGGCTTCGTCTTCCTCCACCAACTTGTTGAGCTCGGCGCGCTCGGCGTCGCTCAGGCTGCTCGGGTGCGGGTTTTCGTTGCGAATGCCAGACATGGGTATTACGCGCTCCTGGGTGGCGGGTTATTCGGCCCGTCGCTCAAGCCGCGGGCGACGCCCACTTCTGGATTCGGCGGGTCGAGGGGGTGGGTGTTGTGCTCGGGCGGTGGCAGTAGCGGGTGCCCCGGCGGCACGGCCGGGCGACCGAGCTGCTGCCCGATGGGCGTGCCTGCAGGCAGGTCGTTCGGGCCGGCGTCCGGGACGATCGGCGGTGCGTCCTGATCCTCGAAGCCGCCGCTGCGCAGCAGCGCGTCAGCGAGGGCCGCAGCCTGCGGGGTGACCACGATGGCCTGTGCCGTCTGGATGGCGGAGTACTGCGCCTTGATCGCTTCACCCACGGCCTGGCTCTTCGCCAGACGCGCCTTCGCCTGGGTGAGCAGCGCGTTCGCCTCGGCGTTCGGATCCGGTGTGCCCTTCGCTTCGGCGATCGCCTTGGCGATCTCTTCCTTGTCGGGAAGGGTCGAGTAGCGCAGGACCACGCTATCGGGGATGGCCACCCCGAGGTCCTTGCGCATCGTGGTGATCTGCTCGAAGTGCGAGTTGTCGAAGGTGACCGCCATCGGCGCCTCATTCACGACGATGTTGTATTCGCCGATGGTGAGGTCGTTGACGTATTCGCCGCTGCCGTCGTCCTTCGGCACGTTGACCGGCATTTCCACGTGCTGCTCGACGCCGTACTCGTCGACCTCGCAGATGCGGAAGATGCGCTCCCCGATCATGAAACGCTGGATGTTCGACAGCGCATTGCGGGCGAGGATCATGCGGGTCTGCCGCAGGCCGTCCAGGACCAGCCCCAGCTGTTGCTGGGCGGCGAACTGACGCGACTGGATGGCGATGCCGGAGAGATCGCTCTTGCCGAGGCCGTTGAGGTTTTCGTCGACGCCGGTGACACCGCGGAAGTTGTTGTGCGCGAGGTCGATCAGCTCGAGCATGCCCTGCGGCATCTTCGGCGGGTCCATCTTCTTGGGTGCCGACTTACCCGGCTTGGCCAACAGCACCAGCCCAGGCTCAGCCGATCGATCGACGAACTCGTTGTCGTCCATGTTCGCCAGCGAGTCCGCCTCGCCTTCCCAGCCGCTGTTGGCGACCGAGTTGGTGATGTGCTCGAACTGGCTGATGAACTTGTTGAGCACCTCCTGCGGGCTGACGGCGTTGTCGAGCATGCCGATGGTGCGGCCGCGGCGGAAATACCCGAAGAACGGAATGACCGTGAAGTGCTCGTACGGGGACAGCTGGTCGAAGAGGGTCAACTCCGGGGCGACGACTTCCCAGCGGACGCGACGCATGCGCTTCTTCGTGATGACCACGCCGTGGTCGATCAGCCAGGCGACGTGTTCGCGCGGCAGGTCCTCGATCGAGCGGAAGTCGCCACCGGGCCAGCGGCCTACCGTGGTGTTCACGTACTCGTTGGACTGCCGCTCGAGGATCCGGTAGCGGCGCCAGAGTCCGTCGCCGTAGTAGCAAGAGCCGAGCGTGTACCCGCCTGGCAGCGTGCCGAAGGCGTCGCGCCGGATGCCGTGCTCGGTGCCAAAGTTCGATTGGTCCGCGTAGACGCTGGCGTTGGCGATCACCTCGCGCGCGGCGGCGGCACCGTAGAACTGCTCGATCTCCATCGCCGTGAGCCAGCGGGTGGTGACGACGTCAGCCCAGCGATCCGGGTCGTAATGCCGTGCATCCGGGTCCGGCATGACGTCCAGTGGGTCGAGCACGTCGAGCCCTAGCTCGCCCTGCTCGTTGTCGTCGTACGACATGCGCAGGTCGTAGTACCCGCGCTGCTGGATCAACCCGTCCAGAAACAGCTGCGTCTCCTGGAACTTGAACCCGACGTTGTCCAGCTGCTGCTTCATCACCTTGCTGATACAGCGCGCCGTCTTGTCGTCGGCGCCGCGACCGCGCGGCTGGAACTGGATGTCGACCCGATTCGCGATCTGGTAGCCGGCCGCGGTATTGACCGCGATCAGGCACTGGTTCACCTCGCGGCACGGTCGCCCTTCGCCCTCGCGCGCCTGGCGCACCTCCGGATCCCACTGGCGACCGCCGCCCAGGTAGAAGTCCTCGAGCCTGCGCGCGTGCTGGCAATAGTCGAGGTGACCCCGATGGATCATCTCGTCGTAGCGCTCGTAGACGAAGCGCGACTTCTCCCGCCCCGTCACGATCGGGCCAGGCGAATAGTTGGCAGCGGAGTCGGCCATGGGATCTCGGCTAGACGCTCATTGGGTTCTTGCGCTGGGTGCCGTGCTTGGCGAGCAACTTCTTCTTCCACAGCGGCGTGCTGTCCGGCTTCGTCGCGGTGGTGGCCACGAAGCCCTGCGCCGCCTGCCGGATCGCGTCGGCACCGTGGTTGGCCCAGGACTTGATCGGCTTGTCGTCCCAGATCTCGGCGATCTCGTTGAAGGCGCGGCGGTAGGCGCGTAGCGACGGCAGGCCGCCGCGGCCGCTGCCGACGGGGTTCTCGCCGCACAGCGTCTTGTCGAACTTGCAGAAGGCCAGCATCTGGCGGCACATCTCGATGCCGTCGGACAGGTTCTTGATGCGCTCGACGACCTTCACGTCGCCGATGCGCATGTCCATCAGCACCTCGCGGCGCGTGCGGTTGTCGCTGATCGACCAGTCGGCCACGCCCGCGTCGTGCGGCAGGTAGTGGGTGCCGTACTGGTAGCCGTGGTCATCGCGGAACTTCCGCAGGACGCCGGCGTAGTGCTCGGCGCCGAACCCGCTGTTCTCGTAGTAGCGGATGAAGTGGCGCCACGGGCCCACTTCCTGCATGAACCAGATCGCGGTCGCGTCGTTGCGGCCGATGTCCCAGAACGTGTGCACCGGGAGGCTCGGCAGGAACGGCAGGTCGCAGATCCGGCCTTCGCGCTCCGCGCGCGCCAGCTCGTTGGCGTAGTAGGCGCCCTCGACGCTGCCCTGGAAGCACTCGTCGAACGTCGACGGGTGCTCCCGCTTCATCTTGTCGCCCTGCTCTTCCGCCTTCTTCGCGTACCACGCGCGCTGCGACGGGCTGAGCTTGGTCTTGGCCTCGCCTTCGATCTTCTCGAAGTACTCGATCAGGTCCGGCGGGATCGACACGCCGTCCGGATCCAGCGTGTTCTCTGGATCGCGGAACCACGGGAAGAAGAACAGCTTGTAGTCGAGCGCGGTGCGCACGGCGGTCTTGCTGTCGACCAGGCGGTCGTGGCGCTCGGCGCGCTTGCACACCTCGTAGAAGTCGCCGAAGGCGCCCATCGCCGTCGACTCGATGGTGACGATGCCGCCCGCCTTGACCGTGTTCAGCGCGCCCGACTTCACTTCCTGCGCGCGCAGCGGGTACATCGCGCACATCGGCCCGTATTCGGAGATATGCAGGAAGTCCAGCGTGCCGCCGCGGTGCGAGGTGCTGACCTCGATCGTGCTGCCGTTCTTGAATTCGACCTGCCCGCTCATGTCGCGCCGCACGATCGGAAGCTCGGCCTTGAGCCATGCCGGCAGCCGTTCGTAGGCGTACATCACCTTGCCGCGGAACGCCTTCTTGGCCGGCTCCATCGTGTGGAAGACCAGGCCGCAGCGGCTGTTCTTCTTGAACAGCGCGGTGTCGAGGGCCCGGATGCACGCCCAGGTGGTGATGCCGTGCTGGCGGGACTTGGGGACCACGTTGCGGTGGTGCAGTCCCTCGTCCAGCTCCTGCTGCACGTCCTTGAGCTGGAACGTGACCTCGTTCTGGTCCTTGTCGACGATCCGGTAGAGGTTGTTCAGCCG
>JABFWF010000262.1 GCA_013362405.1 Lysobacter sp.
GGTCCACCGACACGGGCGTGCTGCTGTCCACCGTGCCGACGACCAGGCGGCCGTCGACCGAATGCACCACGGAACCATTGGGGATCACGTAGACGTGGTCCGGTTCGATGCGGTGGCTGTCCTGCACCGGCACCACCTGCAGCGAACTCGCCTCGTCCAGCTCGGCGGCGATGGCCTCGTGGTCGCCGTCGTCGACGACCACCACGCAGGCGATGCCGGGAGCAGGCGGCAGGTGGCGGAAGAACTGCCGCAACGCAGGCAAAGCGCCACCGCCGCCGCCGAGCCCCACGACGGGGGTCATGCGGTACCCGCGCGTGGCGACGAGGTCGTCGGACGGGTCGCCGCGCGACGACTCACGATCCGGTGGCACAGGCTCCATGCTCCCCTCCTAGGAGCCAACAATTATGCGCTGCCGCCCTTGTCCTCATTCGAGATTTCTTCCTCCAGCAGCAGTTCGAGTTCGTTGGCCTGGCGCCAGAGCCGGTCGGCCTGCGCCTGGATCGTCGCGGCCTGCGCGGCGTCGCCCGTGCCCTGCGCCACCGACATCATCCGCCGCAGCAGCATCGCGCGCTCGCGCAGCGACCGCACGCCCCCGGCCAGGTGCGCATTGGTCGCCTGGGATTGCCCGTGTGCCAGCGAGCCGGCGGTGAACGCATGCCCGGTGTGGCAGCGGTAGCGCAGCGGCGGCTGCTCGCGCACTTCGAACAGCGAGCCGCCACAGTCGGGGCAGGTCAGGGACGAGACGTCGGCGATCCGTTCCAGATGGCTCATGTCCAGGCTCCCGAAGTTGATCGCGAGTTCTTGGCTCAGGCGCTCGGGCAGGGGGACGGAGGGTAGCTGCGTTCCGGCCCGTGCCAGCTGCGCGAGGTAGGGAGCGATGTCGCCCAGGGGCAGGCAGGCATCGATCGACGCGGCGGCCAGCGCCGCCAGGGGCATTTCGGGCTCGATCGCATCCGCCGGGTTCTGCACGACGGCGGTGCCGCCCGCCGCCTTGATCGCCGCGATGCCGGCGGCGCCGTCGTCGAGGCGGCCCGTGAGCACCACGCCCACGGCGCGCTCGCGCCAGTGCACGGCAGCGGAGCGGAACAGCGGATCGATCGCGGGCCGCGCCAGGTTCTCGCGTGCGCCGCGGCTCAGGCGCGCGATGTCGCGATCGAGCAGGAGGTGGTTGTTCGGCGGCGCCACGTAGATCGCACCCGGCTGCAGGTGCTGGCCGTCCTTGGGATGCAGCGCCGGCAACGGCCCGCGCGACCGCAGCAGCTCCGGCAGGATGCTGGAGTGCGGGCCCACGTGCAGCACGACGCAGACCACCGCGGGAATGTCGCGGGGCAGTGCGCCGGCCAGCGTCAGCAGGGCCTCGACCCCGCCGGCCGAGGCGCCGATGCAGATCACGAGGGGTTGCGCGGAGGTCACCACGCATTGTGAGGAGCGCGCAAGGCTGCGCGGTGCTCGGCAGCGAACTGCATCACGCGCGTGCCTGTCGGACAGCGCCGCGTCCGACAGCGGCCACCCGAGGTTGCCGACGCGACAACGTGCCGCAGGGGCCGAGACTGGCGGCTTCCACAGACGGACAGGAGCCAACCATGGCGTACAGCAGCATCCTCGGCGGCGACCGCGCGCCGGTCCAGCCCAGCGGCCGCAGCAACGACCTGCTCGGGCCGAGCGACAACTCCGACAGCGGCAGCGATGCGCTCGGCACGCGCGAGATCCATGCCGACAGCGACGGCGTCGGCACCGGCGAGCGTGGCGCCGTCTATGGCCCCGACATCGTCGAAGGCGGCGACATCGCGCCCGATCGCGTGGTGCGCATGTCCGAAGGCGCCGAGGGCGACGACGCGCTGGGTTCGGCGGTCGACGACGGCCCCGGCTCCGGCAACGGCTTCCCCGAGGCCGACCCCGACGGCCAGGAGATGACCGACCTCGACGCGGACAAGGACGCCGACGAGGACGGCGACGACGCCGCCTGATGCCGGCCCGGCGCAGCGGCACCGCCGCCGACCGCGAACGGCGCATCACCGAGGTCCTGCAGCAGACGTTCGGCCTGCGCCGGCTGCGCGCCGGACAGCGCACCGTCATCGAACGCGTGCTGGCCGGGCGCAACACGCTGGCGATCATGCCCACAGGCGCGGGCAAGTCCCTCTGCTACCAGCTGCCCGCGCTGCTGCTGCCCGGGCGCACCGTCGTCGTGTCGCCGTTGATCGCGCTGATGAAGGACCAGGTCGAGTCGATGCGCGAGCACGGCATCGCCGCCGTGCAGTTGAACAGCGCGATCGACACCGAGGAGGAGCGCGCGTCCCGCG
>JABFWF010000013.1 GCA_013362405.1 Lysobacter sp.
CACCCGCCTGGGCCCGGGCAGCAAGGCCAATCACCTCAGCTATCTCGGCGACGCGATCGTCGGCAGCGGCGTCAACGTCGGCGCCGGTACCATCACCTGCAACTACGACGGCGCCAACAAGTCGACGACGACGATCGAGGATGGCGCCTTCATCGGCTCCAACACGTCGCTGGTGGCCCCGGTGACCGTGGGCCGCGATGCGACCATCGGCGCGGGCTCGGTGGTCACGCACGACGCGCCGGAAGGACGGCTCACCCTCGCGCGCGCACGCCAGGCGACGGTCGAAGGCTGGCATCGGCCGAAGAAGCAGCCGAAGGGCTGAGTCGCTTCCGCGGAAAGGAGCGCGCGCCGGGCTGCCTCAGTCCGGCAGCACCATGCTCACGCACAGGCCGCCGCCCTCGCGGTTGACCAACGCGATGCGACCGCCATGCGCTTCGGCGATTTCGCGCGCGAGCGCGAGGCCGAGGCCGGTGCCGTGCCGCTTGGTCGAATAGAGCGGCAGCAGCGCGTTGGCGAGCACCGCCTCGTTCATGCCGCTGCCGCGGTCGAGCACGTCCAGCCGCCAGCCCTCGGCGAGGCGGCGCAGCACCAGCCGCACCTCGTCGGGCGGCGAGCCCGATTCGTGCGCGTTCTTGAGCAGGTTGATCAACGCCTGTTCCATCTGCGCGATGTCGAAGCGCGCGGCATGGTCGTCGATCATGCCTTCGGCGGCGAATTCCACCTGGGCGCGCAGCTGGGCGACAAAGTGCCGCCACGGCACGCTCGCCAGGCGCGGCGCGGGCAGCTTGGCGAAGCGGGCGTAGTCGCGGATGAAGCCTTCGAGGTGGCGTGCGCGGTCTTCGATGGTCGCCAGCGCGTTCGGCAGCCGCTCGAGCTGGCCGCGCCGCAGCAGCTCGCCGCCCGAATGCGCGAGCGAGGCGATCGGCGCGAGCGAGTTGTTGAGCTCGTGGCTGATGACGCGGATGACCTTCTTCCAGGTCTGCACTTCCTGCCGGCGCAGTTCGGCGGTGAGCTGGCGCAGCAACACCAGTTCGTGGTGCCGGCCGTTGAGCCGGAAGTGGCGGCGCGACAGGTGGTAGATGTCCTCTTCGTCGGCGTCACCCACGGTGAACATGCCGTCGCCGCCGCGCTGCATCGCCTCGCGCAGGGCATCCGGCGTGCGCGCGAGCAGGTCGTCGAACGCCTGGCCTTCGAGCCGCTTGCCGTCGCCGAGCAGCTTGCGTGCGGCGAGGTTGGCGTACACCACGCGCTGGCGCGGGTCGATTAGCAGCATCGCCACCGGCGTGTGCTGCACCATCGTGTCGAGCAGCAGTTCGCGCTGCACCAGCGCCAGGCGCTGCTCGCGCAGGGCGTCGCCGAGGCGGTTGTGCGCGTCGACCAGTTCGGCGAGTTCGCCGCGGCCGCGCCAGGACAGGCCGAAGGCGAAATCGCCATCGCGATAGCTTGCCACCGTGCCGGCCAGCGCGCGGAACAGCGAAAGCATCGGCGCGAACGCGCGTTGCACGTGCCAGGCAAGCAACGGCAGCAGCACCACCGCCACCAGCAGCGGCGCCATCCACGCATGCGCGAGCAGCGGCGACAGCCACGCGGTGAGCAGGACGCCGGCGACGAGGTACGCCGCCGCGAGTGCGCCGAAGACCAGGCTCAGCGGAAAGCGGGGCAGCAGCCGGCGCATCAGTCGCGTCGGATGCCGAGGCGTTCCAGCCGGCGATACAACGCCTGCCGCGACAGGCCGAGGTCGGCCGCGGCCTGCGCGACGATGCCGCCGTGGCGGTCCAGCGCCGCCTCGATCGTCGCACGGTCGGGTTCGTCCGCCGGCATTCCCGCGACCGGCGCGGCCGCGGGCAGCCCGAGGTCGGCGACGCCGATCACCGCGTCGCGTGCCAGCAGCGCCGCGCGCTGGATGGTGTTGCGCAGTTCGCGCACGTTGCCGGGCCAACGATGCGCGCGCAGCGCATGCTGTGCATCGTCGCCGAGCCGCTTGCCCACCGGCAGGAAGGCGCGCGCCAGCGGGAGGATGTCGTCGGCCCGCTGCGCCAGCGCAGGCAGGCGCAACTCGATCGCGTTGAGCCGGTAGTACAGGTCCTCGCGAAACTGGCCCGTGGCGATCAGCGCGGGCAGGTCGGCGTTGGTGGCGCTGATGACGCGCACCTTGACCGTGCGTTCGCGGTTGCTGCCCAGGCGCTGGAAGCGACCCGTTTCGAGCACGCGCAGCAGCTTCACCTGCCCCGCGAGCGGCAGCGTGCCGATTTCGTCGAGGAAAAGCGTGCCGCCGTCGGCCGCTTCGAACTTCCCCTCGCGCGCCTTGTTTGCGCCGGTGTACGCGCCCGCCTCGGCGCCGAAGAGTTCGGCCTCGATCAGTTCGCCCGGCAGCGCGCCGCAGTTCACGGCGATGAACGGGCCATCGCGCACGATCGAGTTGGCGTGCACGATCTCGGCGATCTTCTCCTTGCCGGCGCCGTTGGGACCGGTGATGAGCACGGGCAGGTCCGCGCGCGCGACCTGGCATGCCAGCGCCAGCACGCGCTCGCTGGCGGCGTCGGCGAAGACGTAGCCGCGCAGGTCATGGTCGCGCAGGAGCGCATCGCGCCGGCGGCGCTCGCCGGCGCGCACCTGCGCGAGTTCGCGCCGCGCCTCGGCGAGCTCGAGCAGGTTGTTGACGGTCGCCAGCAGCTTGCGGTCGTCCCACGGCTTGGCGAGGTAGTCGGCCGCGCCCGCCTTGACCAGGTCGACGGCGCTTTCCAGGTGCGTCCAGGCGGTGAGCAGGATCACCGGCAGGTCGGGGAAGCGCGCGCGGATTTCGCCGAACAGCGCGACGCCTTCCTCGCCCGAGGTGGTGTCGGCCTGGAAGTTCATGTCCTGCACGACGAGGTCGATCGGCGCGCGGCCGAGCAGCGCCAGCGCATCCTCCGGCGACTGCACCGCGCGCGTGTCGATGTCGTGCAGCGAGAACAGCGTCTCCAGCGCGGTGGCGACGGCGGGGTTGTCGTCGACGACGAGGACGGTAGGCACGATGGGCGAGGGTCCGGTTGTCGAAATCAGGCGGCGCGCCCGAGGACGCGCCGCCTTCACTTTAAACGCTGCGCGTGGCCACCGCCGGCGGCACCGCCGCCGCGCGCCGCGCCGGGCCGAGCACCGACAGCTGGCCGAGCAGCCACAACGCGACCGCGCCGATCGGCAGGTATGGCGCCGGCAGGCGCGGCAGCTCGTAATGGCTCATCAGCAGCTGGTTGATGCCGTAGGCGCCGAGCATGCCGGCGAAGATGCCGAGCGTGGCGAGCAGGAAGTTCTCGGTCTGGAAGTAGCGCAGCACCTGGCCGCGGGTCGCGCCGAGCGCGCGCCGCACGCCGATCTGCTTGGTGCGCTGCTGCACCCAGAAGCTGGCGAGGCCGACGATGCCGAGCGCGGTGACGACCAGCAGCGCCACGCACACGGCCACCAGCAGCCATGCCATCGACTTGTCCTGGCGGAAGAACTCGTCGCGGATCTGCGACAGCGTCTTCTGGTCGTGGATCAACCGGCTCGGGTTGTTCTTCTCCAGCACGGTCGCCGCCTCCTTCAGCACGCGCTCGCGCTGCTCGGGGGTGGTGCGCACCAGGTAGCCGCCGGCCGCGCTGTACGGCATCCGCAGCGGAAAGATCATCGAATAGTCGCCATGGCTGTCGTCCGAGGGCAGGTTGGGGCGGACCAGCCGGTCGAGCACGCCGACCACGGTGATCGCCTTGGAATCGCCCATGTAGAACACCTGCCCGACCGGATTGCGTCCGGGAAACATCTTGTCGGCCATCGCACGGGTGACCAGCGCGGAATGGACCGACAGGTTGCCGAAGCCCTTGGCGGGGTCGAAGTCCACGTATTCGCTTGCCTGGAAGTCGCGTCCCGCGACCACGCGCGTGCCGAGGGTGCCGACCAGGCCTTCGCTGCCCAGGTACATCGCCGCGTTGAGCACCTGCTGGCGCTCGCCCGGATGCAACATCACCGAGCTGTTCCACGAGCTGTGGCCGAACGGCACCTGGTTGCTCACGCTGGCGTCGACGACGCCGGGGATCGCGCGCAGCGCGGCGAGGTCCTCGCGGGTCATCGCCGCCGCGTTGTCGTCCTTGCCGATGCCGTTGACCGGAAGGCTGACGATCGCGTCCTCGGCGACGCCGCTCGGCATGTGCATGCGATCGAGGCGTTCGCTGATCAGGAACACGGCATTGCAGATGATGGCGCAACTGAGCGCGATCTCGAGCACGATGAGCGCGGCGGCGGTCTTGTGCCGGCGCAGGGTGGAAAGGATGGGGCGGATGTCCATGGTTGGTCTCCTGCAGGATTCCGGCGCGGCCGGTCACTGCGACTTGAGCTGGATGGCGGGCGCGACCTGGCAAGCGCGCCACGCCGGCAGCAGGCCGGCCAGCACGCTGGCCACCCGCGCCAACGCGAAGGTGGTCGCCAGCATCGTCGGGTCGAGCCGGGCCAGGCTGGCGTATTCGACCGGCTGCTGGCGCACGGCCCACAGGCCGAGTTCGGCGAGGCCGAGGCCGACGATGCCGCCGGCGAGGCCCACCGTGCCGGCCTCGACCAGGCACTGGGCGAAGATCGCGCGGCGCGACGCGCCGAGCGCGCGGCGCACGCCGATCTCCGACGAGCGGCGCAGGAACTTGGCGAGCAGCAGCCCCACCGTGTTGAGCAGGCACACCAGCAGGAAGGCGAGCGCCAGCCACATCTGCAGCTGCACGTCCGCCGGCACGATCTTCCGGTAGGAGAGGAACTCCATCAGCGAGCGCAGGCGCACGTTGTCCGGACGCTGGAAGCGGCCGCTGGCGCGCTGCTGCGCGGAGTAGTTGTGCAGGAAGGCCTGGTAGGCGGCGACTTCGCGCGGGCCGTGCAGCTCGACCCAGAACTGGATCCACTGGCAGGACGCGGCGAGGTCGGTGTCGCGCACGCCGTCCGGGCGCGAGTTGAAGCAGTTCATGCTGCCGTCGCGGTTCAGGTCGAGGTCGCGCGAGGTCGAGAAGGGCAGGAAGACCTGTTCCGCGTCGCCGTAGTGGCTGACGTTGGTGTCGTAGAACTTGGGCTTCGGGTGCCAGTCGTCCAGCACGCCGATGACGCGGAAGTCGTGTTCGTCCAGACGCAGGGTGCGGCCGACGCTGTTGGCGCCGCCGAACAGCTTGTCGTTGAGGTCCTTGTTGATCACGACGACGCGCGCGCGCCCTTCGTCGTCGCTTGCCTTCCAGCCGGCGCCATAGCGGAACGGCGTGTCGAACATCGGGAAGAAGTCGGCGGACGTGTAGCGCGCATCGGCCGAGAACGGATGCAGCGTGCTGTTCTGCGGCTGCACGGCGACGTCGCCGCCGGTCATCATCGCCTGCCGCGCGCCCTTGCGGGCCTTGAGCAGGGCTTCGGCGTCGTAGCGCGTCAGCTGGTCGCTCGGCTCGTCGCCCGCGTGGTAGCCGTCGAGCGGCTCGGGATCGACCTGCGGATAGAACAGCGTGGCGCTCTTGTCCGGCAGCGGATCGCCTGACAGCACGTGGAACACCGTCAGCGTGGTCATGCTGGCGCCGATGCCGAGCGCGATCGCCAGCACCATCAGCGCGGTCAGCATCCTGTTGCGACGGAAGCTGCGCAGCGCCAGGTCGAAGTAGTAGCCGAACATGTTGTCGCGGAACATGGGCAGCTCCTCAGCGCGCGGCGGCGGACGCCGCGACGCGCAACAGGCTCGGCTCGACCGACAGGTCGGTCGCCATGCCGTCGACGATGTGCACGTTGCGCTGCGCGCGCGCGGCGAGCTCGGGGTCGTGCGTCACCATCACGATGGTGGTGCCGGCGGTGTTGATCTCCTCCAGCAGCTCCATCACGCCGCGCGCCATCTGCGAGTCGAGGTTGCCGGTCGGCTCGTCGGCGAGCAGCAGGCGCGGGCTGCCGGCGAGCGCGCGGGCGATCGCCGCGCGCTGCTGCTGGCCGCCGGAGAGTTCGGCCGGGTAGTGCTTCATGCGCGAGCCGAGGCCCACCTTGGCCAGCGCGTCCTCGATGCGCCGGCGGCGCTCGGCGCCGTCCATGCCGCGATAGCGCAGCGGCACGTCGACGTTGTCGAACAGGTTGAGGTCGGGGATCAGGTTGAAGCTCTGGAAGATGAAGCCGATCTTGCGGTTGCGCAGCCGGCTGCGGGCATCGTCGGACAGGCCGCTGACGTCCTGGCCGTCGAGCACGTAGGTGCCGCCGGTGAAGGTCTCGAGCAGGCCGGCGATGTTGAGGAAGGTCGTCTTGCCGGAGCCCGACGGGCCGGTGACGGCGACGAACTCGCCTTCCTTCACGTGCAGGTCGAGCGAACGCAGCGCGTGCGTCTCGACGAGTTCGGTGCGGTAGACCTTGGTGACCTGGCGCATGTCGAGCATGGCGATGTTCCTTCGTGGAGGACTACGTGGTTTTTTGCCGTCATTCCCGAGGAGGCGGGAATCCAGCGTCTTTGGGAGGGAGGTGAAACGAAGTCACTGGATCCCGCCTGCGCGGGGATGATGAAAAAACGGGCGACAGGCCTTCATGGGCTCAGTGGATCGACACGCGTTTGGCATCGCCGAACTGGTCGCTGCCGGAGACGACCACGCGGTCGCCTTCCTTCAGGCCGTCGAGGATCTCGACTTCACCGAGGCTGGCGATGCCGGTGCGGATCGGGCGCGGGCTGGCGGTGCTGCCGTCCATCACCCACGCGCTGTTGCCGCCGCCCTGCTCGAGGAACGGGCCGCGTTCGACCTTGAGCACGTTGCGGCGGGTGCCGAGCAGAATGCGTGCGGACAGGCGCTGGTTCTGGCGCAGGCCGGGCGGTTGTTTGCCGCC
Source organism: Lysobacter sp. (assembly GCA_013362405.1). Taxonomy (GTDB): domain Bacteria; phylum Pseudomonadota; class Gammaproteobacteria; order Xanthomonadales; family Xanthomonadaceae; genus JABFWF01. The sequence goes on from JABFWF010000013.1 coordinate 6,817, forward strand.
GAAGCGGATGCGCGCCGTGACTTCGCCGTTGACGACCTCCGGCGACACCGCCGAGACCTCGCCCGCGTACGGCTCGCCGCTGCCGCTGGTGAGCTGCGCCGGCATGCCGATGGCGAGGTCGCGCGCGAAACTCTCCGGCACCTTGATCTCGACCTCGAACCTGCCGAGGTCGACCACGCTCAGCACCGGTGCCTGCGCGACGACGTTGGCACGCTGCGCGACCTGCACCTGGCCGACCTGGCCGTCGAACGGCGCGCGCAGGGTGAGCGCGTCCACCTGCCGCCGCAGCTCGGCGACGACCGCGCGCTGGCGATCGGCGAGCAGGCGCTTGTTGCGCAGGTCGAGCCCGGCGCCACGGTCGTTGAGGCCGAGGTCCTCGTGCGCGTGGGCGAGGCCGATGTCGGCCTTGCGCAGGTTGTCCTGCGCGCGGGCGACGTCGATCTGCGCGACCGCGCCGCCGTCGAAGCCGCGCTGGTTGCGCTCGAGGTCGCGCATCGCCGCCTGGCGGTCGATCTGCGCCTGGTCGAGCAGCTTGCGCGCGGCCGAACGGGCGAGCTGCGCGTCGAGCGCGGCGCGGCCGGCCTCTGCCTCGAGGCTGGCGAGGGTCGCCTGTTCCTGCGCGAGCCGGCTGCGTAGCTCCGGGCTGTCGATCTCGGCCAGCGCCTGGCCGGCCTTGACCGCGTCGCCGGCCACCACCTTGAGCGTCACCGTGCCGCCGGCGACGGCGTACAGGACCGGACTGTTCGAGGCGATCACGCGGCCGTCGGCGGAGATGTCGCGCACCAGGTCGCCGCGGGTGACGGTGGCGATGCGCACGCGCGCGGCGTCGATCGAGCGGCTGCCGGCGCTCCAGCCGGTGACCACCCACAGCGCGGCGACCACCAGGGCCACGCCGACGCCGCCGCCGAGCAGCCAGTGGCGGCGGGTGCGGGCGCGGGGCAGGGCGGCGGCGACCGGGCGGTCCTGGGCGGAGGTGTCGCGGATGCTCATGCAGCCTTCGATGCGGGTGGGTCCGGGCCGGTTGAAGCAGGAGTCGTGCCAATCGCAAGTAATTGAAGCGAAAGGTTGGATGGGCACGCTGTCCGGATAAACACGCGGACACCACCGTGTCCGGCGGACAGTCCCCGTCCCGCCGTCCTAGACTGACGGCCCCAGCAGGAGCACGCCCCAGCATGTGCGGCATCGTCGGTGCGATCGCGGATCGCGATGTGGTTCCGGTCCTGATCGAAGGCCTCAAGCGCCTGGAATACCGCGGCTACGATTCCGCGGGCATCGCCGTCGTCGACGGCGACGGAGCGTCGGCCAGCGTCCGCCGCGTGCGCCGCACCGGCCGGGTCGCCGAGATGGAAGCAGCCGCGCAGGCGGAGAAGTTCGTCGCCCGCCTGGGCATCGGCCACACGCGCTGGGCCACCCACGGCGGCGTCACCGAATGCAACGCGCACCCGCACATCAGCCACGACGAGCTGGCGCTGGTGCACAACGGCATCATCGAGAACCACGAGGAGCAGCGCGAACGCCTGCGCGCGCTCGGCTACGCCTTCGAGTCGCAGACCGACACCGAAGTCATCGCCCACCTCATCCACCACTACCGATCGCGGGGGACGAGCCTGGTCGTTGCCGTGCAGCAGGCGGTGCGCGAGCTGAAGGGCGCGTACGCGATCGCGGTGGTCGACAAGCGCGATCCGTCGCGCATGGCCGCCGCCCGCATGGGGTGCCCGCTGCTGGTCGGCCTCGGCGAGGGCGAGCACTTCGTCGCCTCGGACGTCTCCGCGATCGTCTCGGCGACGCGTCGCGTGATCTTCCTCGAGGAAGGCGACACCGCGGAACTCACCCGCGACCACGTGCAGGTGTTCGACGCCGACGGCCAGCCGGTCGAACGCGAGGTGCACGTCTCCGACGTGTCGCTCGCCTCGCTCGAGCTCGGCCCCTATCGCCACTTCATGCAGAAGGAGATCCACGAGCAGCCGCGCGCGGTCGCCGACACCATCGAGGCGGTGATCGACAACCAGGGCTTCTCGCCGGCGTTGTTCGGCGACGACGCGGGCAGCGTGCTGCGCGACGTCGAGGCGGTGCAGATCCTCGCCTGCGGCACCAGCTACTACGCCGGGCTCACCGCGCGCTACTGGATCGAGGCGATCGCCGGCGTGCCGTGCGCGGTCGACATCGCCAGCGAGTACCGCTACCGCGACGTGGTGGCCAATCCGAAGCAGCTCGTGGTCACCATCTCGCAGTCGGGCGAGACGCTCGACACGATGGAGGCGCTCAAGTACGCCAAGTCGCTCGGCCAGCAGCGCACGCTGTCGATCTGCAACGTGCCGGAAAGCGCGATCCCGCGCGCCAGCAAGCTGGTTTACTACACCCGTGCCGGCGCCGAGATCGGCGTCGCGTCGACCAAGGCGTTCACCACCCAGCTGGTCGCGCTGTTCACCCTCACCTGCACGCTGGCGAGGCTGCGCGGCCGCCTGTCCGACGAGCAGGAAGCCGCGTACCTCGAGGCGCTGCGCCAGCTGCCCGGCAGCATCCAGCATGCGCTCAACCTCGAGCCGCAGATCGTCGCCTGGTCCGAGCGCTTCGCGCCGAAGCACCACGCGCTGTTCCTCGGCCGCGGCATGCACTATCCGATCGCCCTGGAAGGCGCATTGAAGCTCAAGGAAATCTCGTACATCCACGCCGAGGCCTATCCCGCGGGCGAGCTCAAGCACGGCCCGCTCGCGCTGGTCGACGCCGAGATGCCGGTGGTGGTGATCGCGCCGAACGACGCGCTGCTGGAGAAGGTCAAGTCGAACATCCAGGAAGTGCGTGCGCGTGGTGGCGAGATGTACGTGTTCGCCGATGCCGACAGCCACTTCGGCGAGTCGGACCAGGTCAACGTGATCCGCACCCCGCGGCACGTCGGCGTGCTGTCGCCGGTGGTGCATTCGATCCCGGTGCAGCTGCTCGCCTACCACGCCGCGCTCGCGCGCGGTACCGACGTCGACAAGCCGCGCAACCTGGCCAAGTCGGTGACCGTCGAATGAACGACGACGGGTGCGGCCGGCACTGGCGCACGCGGATTACAAGCCCGTAACGGAGCGGCCGGTGCCGCGCCGTTACACTGCGCCCGGGCCCCGCCGTGCGTGCGCCGCAGCCGCGGCGCGGGCTCCCTCGTCCCTGCCGTCCAATCCGTGATGCCTTCCTACGCCCGCCTCCAGTCGATCGCCCGTCCGATCGCGCAGCTGTTCGTCGCCTGCCTCCTGCTGGCGCACGCCGCATTCGCCGCCTGCGCCGAGCCGCCGGTCAAGCTCACCGTGCTCAGCTACCACGAGATCGCCGAGCGCGACGCCGCGCTCGTGCCCGCCTACGCGGTCTCGCCCGCCAATTTCGCCGCGCAGATGCAATGGCTGCGCGATTCGCACCACCACTTCGTCAGCCTCGACGACGTGCTCGCCGATGCCGCGGGCAAGCGCCCGCTGCCGCCCGATGCGGTGCTGGTGACGTTCGACGACGGCTACCAGTCGGTGTACGCCAACGCGTTCCCGGTGCTGGAGCAGATGCACATCCCGGCGGTCGTCGCCCTGGTCGGCAGCTGGCTGGAGCCGAAGAACGGCACCGTCGACTTCGACGGCAAACCCCTTCCGCGCGGCGACCTGCTGTCGTGGGAAGAGATCCGCACGATGGTGCACAGCGGGCTGGTCGAGATCGGCAGCCATACCTACGACCTGCACCGCGGCGTCCACGGCAATCCGCAGGGCAACCTCGAACCCGCCGCGACCACGCGCGAGTGGCTGTCCGACCACGGGCGCTACGAGGACGAGGTGCACTACCAGCGCCGCGTCGCCGACGACCTGCGCCGCAACAACGCGCTCCTGCAGGCGCGGCTCGGCCGCGGCCCGCGGGTGATCGTGTGGCCGTACGGGCGCTACAACGCCGAGACCACGCGCATCGCCGGTTCGCTCGGGATGCCGGTCGGGCTCAGCCTGGACGACGGCCCGAACATCGCGGCCACGCCGCTGTCCGCGCTGCGCCGCGTGCTGGTGATGGGCGCGATGACGCTGCCCGACCTCGAACGCGAGATCCACCTGCGCAACACCTTCGTGTTCGACGATGGTCGTCCGGTCAAGGCCATGCACCTGGACCTCGACTACATCTACGATCCGGATCCGGCGCAGCAGGAGCGCAACCTCGGCCAGTGGCTCGAGCGCATCGTCGCGATGGGCGTGAACACGGTCTACCTGCAGGCCTTCTCCGATCCCGACGCGAACGGCGCCGCCGACGCGGTCTACTTCCCCAACCGCCACCTGCCGATGCGCGCGGACCTGTTCAACCGCGTCGCCTGGCAGATCTCCACGCGCACACCGGTCAAGCGCGTGTACGCGTGGATGCCGCTGCTCGCCTGGCAGCTGCCCGCGAGCGACCCGGCCGCGAAGGACACCGTCGTCACCCTGCCCAACGTCGCCAACCACCTGGCGATGGGGTATCCACGCCTGTCGCCGTTCTCGCCGCGCGCGCGCAAGGCGATCCGCGAGGTGTACGAGGACCTCGGCCGCTGCTGCACCATCGACGGCATCCTCTTCCACGACGACGTGACCTTGTCCGACTACGAGGACGGCAGCCCCTGGGCACTGAAGGCCTACCGGAGCTGGGGCCTGCCGGGCTCGGTGCAGGCGATCCGCGCCGACGAGCGCGCGATGGCGCGCTGGACCCAGCGCAAGACCGCCTGGCTGGATGCGTTCGCGATGGAGGTCGCGCAGTCCGTGCGCGCCCAGCAGCCGGGCCTGGCCACGGCGCGCAACCTCTACGCGCAGGTGATGCTCAATCCGCGCGCGGAGGAGTGGTACGCGCAGTCGTACGAAAGCTCGCTCGCCCACTACGACTACACGGCGGTGATGGCGATGCCGTACATGGAACAGGCGCCCGACGCCGCCGCGTTCTTCCGCCGGCTGGTCGACCGCATGCAGGCGATTCCCGGCGCAACCCGGAAAACGGTGATCGAGCTCCAGACGGTCGACTGGCGCCATGAGGACACCCCGCTGCCCTCGGCCGAGGTCGCCGAGACCATCCGCACGCTGTATGGCTGGGGCGTGCAGAATGTCGCCTACTATCCCGACAACCTGTTCCGCAACAACCCGGACCCGGCCGCCCTGCGCCCGGTGTTCGACAGCAAGCCGCCGCCCGCCAGCCCGCTGCCCAAGCCGCCGACGCATTGAATGACGTTCCTCGCCGCCCTCCTCCACAGCGCATGGCTGGGCCTGCAGGGCTTCGTCTACTACTACCCGTTGTTCATGTCGTGGCTGTGGATGATGGGCGCGGTGCTGTTCTACTGGCGCAACGAGCGGCGGCGCGATGTCGAGGAGATGCTGCGCATCCCGCGTGAGTTGCTGCCGCCGGTCAGCATCCTGATCCCCTGCTTCAACGAGGGGCCGCACGCCGAGGAGACCATCCGCCACGCGCTGGCGATGGACTATCCCGAGTTCGAGGTGGTGGCGATCAACGACGGCAGTCGCGACGACACCGGCGCGATCCTGGACGCGCTCGCCGCGGAGCACCCGCGCCTGCGCGTGGTGCACATGGACAGCAACCAGGGCAAGGCGATCGCGCTGCAGGGCGGCAGCCTGATGGCGCGCCACGAGATCCTGCTGTGCATCGACGGCGACGCGCTGCTCGACCCCGAGTGCGCGCGCTGGATGGTGTACCACTTCATGGTCCGCCCGGAGGTCGCCGCGGTCACCGGCAACCCGCGCATCCGCAACCGTTCCACGCTGCTCGGGCGGCTGCAGGTGGGCGAGTTCTCCTCGATCGTCGGCATGATCAAGCGCGCGCAGCGCAGCTTCGGCCGGCTGTTCACCGTGTCGGGCGTGATCACCGCGTTCCGCAAGTCGGCGGTGCACGACGTCGGCTACTGGAGCGCCGACATGCTGACCGAGGACATCGACATCACCTGGAAGCTGCAGCGCGCCGGCTGGGACGTGCGCTTCGAGCCGCGCGCCCTGGTGTGGATCCTGATGCCGGAGACGCTGCGCGGCCTGTGGAAGCAGCGCCTGCGCTGGGCCACCGGTGGCGCGCAGGTGATGGCGAAGAACCTCGACGTGGTCCTGCACCCGACCCAGAACCACCTGTGGCCGCTGCTGCTGGAGCTGTTCCTGAGCGCGTTCTGGTCCTATGCGCTGCTCGCGCTCACGCTGGTCTGGCTGGCCGGGCTGGCGCTGCCGGCGGGACACGTGCCGCTGGTGGGTTCACCGCTGATCCCGAACTGGGGCTCGGCCTTCCTCGGCGCCACCTGCCTGATCCAGTTCGCCCTGAGCAAGTGGCTGGACAGCCGCTACGACCATGGCCTGGGCCGCAACTACTACTGGATGGTGTGGTATCCGCTCGCGTTCTGGCTGATCAACATCACCGCCACCATCGTCGCCTATCCGCGCGCGCTCATGCTGCGCGGCACGCGCGCGCGCTGGGTCAGCCCGGACCGCGGCGCGCACCTGCCGCGCGCCAGCGGAGGCGGCGATGCGTGAGAAGTTCATCATCAACGCGCGCGGCAGCCTGCGTCGCCGCCACCGCTGGCTGTCCGACGTGCTCACCGCCGGCTTGTGGATCGGCTGGATCCTGCTCTGGCTGCCGGTGTTCCGCAGGCTGCGCGAAGTGGTGCGCCTGCACGTCGACTTCGAACTGGCCGCGCGCGAGGTGCTGGAGACCGTCACGCCGATCTCGATCACCCGCTCGCTGATCGCGCTGATCGGCACCGCGGTGCTGCTGCTGCTGTGGTCGATGCTGCCCAAGCGCAAGGTGACGCACGCGCACGCCACCCTCACGACGCTGGACTACGCGCGCCACTTCGCCATCCGGGAACCCGAGATCGATTCCGGCCGCGCCAGCCGCGTGTGCGTGGTGGCGCACGACGAGGCCGGCGCGATCACCGGCATCCGCGTGGTCGAATGACGCCGCGCGCCAGGTGGGCGCGCGGCGTGGCGTGGGTCACTTCGGTGCGTAGCGCACGCTCAGGCCGAATTCGCGCCCGGGCTGGTTGAAGTAGGCCGCCGTTTCGTAGCGCCGGTCGAAGGCATTGCGCAGTTGCGCCTGCAGCGACCAGTTCTGGCCGAGCGCGTAGCGCGCCCGCAGGTCCAGCGTCGCGTAGCCGCCGAGGCGCAGGTCGTTGGCGAAGTCGTCGTAGCGCGCGCCCTCCGCGATCCAGCTTGCGCCGACCTGCCATGCGCCGAACGCGTGGTCGGCGTCGATGCGCGCACTGCGGCGCGTGCGTCGCGGCAGCAGGTTGCCGTCGTTGGCGCCCGCGCTGCGGTTGCGCGGATCGGCGAGCGTCGCCTGCGCCGCGAGCTGCCAGCCGCCCAGCGTCGCATCGCCGACCAGTTCCGCGCCGCGGATGCGCGCGCGGTCGAGGTTGTTGGCCTCGAACAGGTGGCTGTCGTAGGTGATCAGGTCGTCGACGTCGGTCTGGTAGGCGTTGAGCTGCCAATGCCAGGTCGCGCCCCGCTGGCCCACGCCGACTTCCGCGCTGCGCGACGTCTCCGGGCGCAGCGCCGGGTTGCCGTAGAACGGGAAGTACAGCTCGTTGAAGGTCGGCGCCTTGAACGCGGTGCCGTAGCTGGCGGTGAGCCGCAGGCCATGCGCGAGGTCGGTGCCCCACGCGACGCTGCCGGTGTCGTGGCCGCCGAACTGGTCGTTGTCGTCATGGCGCAGCGCGGCCTGCAGCTGCTGCCGGCCGAACGTGCCCTGGTACTGCACGAAGCCCGCGCGGTCGCCGCGCGTGCGCGTGTCGAACGCGCCTTCCACCGCGCCGCGGTCGCGCAGCCAGTCGAGGCCGAGCGTGAGCAGCTGGCCGGGCGCGAGGCCGACATCGCCCTGCAGGCTGGCGCTGTCGCGCGTGCTCCAGAAGCGGTCGGTGAACGTGTCGCCAAGGTAGTCCTTGGACGCGTCGAGGTTGCGGCCGGCGGTGAACTGCAGCGCGAAGTCGGCGGCTGGTGCGTAGCGCAGCTTGCCGCCGATGACCTGCTGCACGATGTCGGAGTTGTCGGGCAGGCCGAAGTCGGGGTTCGAGTCGTACACGTTGTGGCCCTCGCTGCGCAGCGCGTTGCCCTCCAGCGTCCAGGCCTCGCCCGGCGTCAGGCCTCCGCGCAGCGACAGCGAGCGGTTGCGGTAGCCGTCGCGGTCGGGATCCGGCGTGCTGGTGCCGCAGCCGGCGTAGATCGGAAAACCGATCCCGGTGCACGCATTGATGCCGTCGTCGTGCTGCCAGCTGCCGTCGACGTCGAACCAGCCCGTCGCGTTGCGCACGCCGACGCCGGCGCCCGCCTCGCGGAAGCCGTGGCTGCCGATGCCGGCCGACAGGCGCGGGTGCACGCCGGCGCCGGCGCGGCGGGTGAACACCTGGATCACGCCACCGATGGCCTCGGAGCCGTACAGGCTCGAGCGCGGGCCGCGCACGATCTCGACGCGCTCGATTTCCTCGATGGGCAAGTCCTGCAACGCGACGAGCCCGGACGTCGCCGAGCCGACGCGCACGCCGTCGACGAGCACCAGCACGTGGTCGGACTCGGCGCCGCGCAGGAACAGCGTGGTGAGCTTGCCGAGGCCGCCCTGGTTGACCACGGTGAGCCCGGCGCGACCACGCAGCAGTTCGGGCAGCGAGCGTGCCTGGCTGCGGTCGATGTCGTCGCGGGTAATGACATCGACGGCGGCGAGCGAAGCGTCGACGGTGACGGCGGTGCGGGTGGCGGTGACGACGACCTGGTCGAGCTTCGACGCGTCGTCCGACTGTGCATGGACGGGCGCCGCGAGCACGGCGGCGATGGCGACAACGAGGGATTGCGAACGCATGGCGGATCTCCGGCGCGCACGCCCGCGCGCCCTGGAAGGAAGGGAGCCACGATGCGAGGGGAGACCGAGCGAGGACGCGACGACGCGCCGCCGCCGCGACGCCCTCCGCATCGCAACCACGAACTCCGGGGCCGGTCTCCGGACTTGCGCGCGGAACGGGAGCTTGCGATGGCGTGGGCGTCTGCCCACGGTGCAGGATTCCCGGTTCCAGCCGCCGGCGCCTTCCCGTGCGATTGCACAGTGGCGGATGCCGACGACGTTTGCGCGCTTACCGTTGCGGGGGCAGTGCCGGACTGGCCGCATGCGCGGCGTCACCGGCTTCCCGTTTCAACCCTTGGGCGAATGCCCGCAGGTCACCTCGAAGCGGCGCGGAGTGTAGAGGGCGGGGACGATGGATGCAAAGCGTGCTTCTGCAGGGGCGGCTTGCAGCCCCGGGGCTCCCTGCACGGTGTGGTCTGGTTGTCGGCACGACGGCGGGAGCGACGCAAGTCGCGGCCGGCGCGCATGAGGCACGACTTGCGTCGCTTCCGCAGGGCATCGAAAAAGCTGCGGCCATAAGCCGCTACGGGGCGTTCAGTCGTCGGAGGCGACCGCGGGGCCACGGTCGTCGTCGAACAGCGCCAGCCCCGGCATCGCGTCCTGCACGTGCATCGTGGTCGTCACCGGCGCGGCGGCCGGGCGATAGCGCGGTGGCGGCAACAGCGCGATGGCGGCGTCGGCGGCGAGCACCAGTTCGCTGCGGCGCGCGTCCGGGATCTCCTGCCAGTGGCAGTCGAGCAGCGCGCCCTCGATCGCGTAGAGCAGGTTGAGGCTCGGCTTGAAGCCGGCGCGCTTGACGCGCATGAAGGCCTCGACGGTGCCGATCGCGGCCAGGTCCTCGCGGCTGCGCAGGCCCACCTGGCGCAGCCAGGCGGCGGACTTGGGACCGATGTTGCGCAGCTTCGCGGCAGTCATGCACAGGCCTCCAGGAATGCCTGCGCGATCGCCTCCAGGCCTCGCTGGTCTTCAACGTCGAAACGCGCCGGAAGCGGACTGTCGAGGTCGAACACGCCGAGGAGCGCATCGCCGAGGGACAGCGGCACCACCAGCTCCGAGCGCGACGCCGAATCGCAGGCGATGTGGCCGGGGAAGGCGTTGACGTCGTCGATCCGCTGCGTGGTCCGCGTCCGCGCGGCCGCGCCGCACACGCCCTTGTCGAGCGGGATGCGCACGCAGGCCGGCAGGCCCTGGAACGGACCGACCACGAGTTCGGTGCCGTCGAAGAAGTAGAAGCCCACCCAGTTGAGGTCGGGCAGCGCGTGGTAGACCAGCGCGGAAAGGTTGGCGGCGTTGGCGATGCGGTCGCGTTCGCCGTGCAGCAGGCCGCGGGCCTGCTCCAGCAGCTGCGCGTACTGTTCCGGCTTGCTGCCGGCGAGGACGGACGCGGTGAACATCGGCGCAGTGTAGCGCGGCGCTGCCGTTACCATGGCCGCCCGTCGACGCGAAGGCAGCCCACATGCCCGGCCTGTTCGTCACCGGCACCGATACCGGCATCGGCAAGACGCGCGCCAGCAGCGTGCTGCTGCACGCGCTGCGCGCACGCGGCGCGCGCGCGGTCGGCATGAAGCCGCTCGCCAGCGGCTGCGAACGCACGCCCGACGGCTGGCGCAACGAGGATGCGCTGGCGCTGCAGGCGGCGAGCGTTCCGCGCCCGCGCTATGCCGACGTCAACCCGTACGCGTTGCCCAATCCGCTCGCGCCGCAGCTGGCCGCGCGCGATGCGGGCGTCGACGTGCAGCTGGCGCCGATCCTCGCGGCGCACGCGCGGCTGCAGGCGCAGGCCGACGTGGTCGTGGTCGAGGGCGTCGGCGGCTGGCTCGCGCCGCTGGCGGACACGCTGATGCAGGCGGACCTCGTGCGCGCGCTCGACATCCCGGTCGTGCTGGTGGTCGGGCTGCGCCTGGGCTGCCTCAACCACGCCTTCCTCAGCGCGCGGGCCATCGAGGCCGACGGATGCCGGCTGGCCGGCTGGATCGGCAATGCGATCGATCCGGACATGGCCCGCCGCGAGGACAACCTCGTCCTGCTCGCCAGCGGCCTGCCGGCGCCGTGCTGGGGCGTGCTGCCGCATGCGGTGGAGGCCGACCCGACCGCGCTTTCGCGTTTCCTGCGACTTCCCGATGACATCGTCCGCGGCGCGGACTGACTTCCGGCACGTCCGGCAGCCCCAGGGGCCAATGCTAGACTGAACGGTACAGGAAACTCCCCCCTTCTCGAGGTTGCGCATGCGCCATTCCCTGGCCTGGCTCACCCTGTCGACGGCCGTTGCACTGGCCGCTGGCTGTTCCAAGCACGATGCCGCCGCGGGTGGGCCGCCCGGCGAGGCGATGCCGCCTCCGGAAGTCGGCGTGGTGGCCGTGCATCCGGCCAGCGTGCCGCTCACCCAGGACCTCGTCGGCCGCCTCGCCGCCTACCGCAGCGCCGACGTGCGTGCGCGCGTGCCGGGCGTGCTGCAGCGCCGGGTCTACGAGGAAGGCAGCGACGTGAAGCAGGGCCAGGTGCTGTTCCTGATCGACCCGGCCCCCCTGCAGGCCGCGGTCGGGCAGGCGCAGGCCGCGCTCGCGCAGGCGCAGGCCAACGCCGCGAACTCGCACGCCGCCGCCGCGCGCGCCCGCAACCTCATCGGCGGCAAGTTCATTTCCCAGTCCGACTACGACAATGCGCTCGCCGCCGAACGCAGCAGCGCCGCAGCGGTGCAGGCGGCCAGGGCCGCGCTCGACAGCGCGCGCATCAACCTCGGCTACGCCACCGTGCGCGCGCCGATCGGCGGCCGCGCGGGCAAGCAGCAGGTGACGGAGGGCGCGCTGGTCGGCCAGGGCACGCCGACGCTGCTCACCACCGTCGACCAGATCGATCCGCTCTACATCGACTTCTCGCTCAGCGTCGCCCAGCTGACCGGCATCCGCCAGCGCGACGACGGTCCCCGCCAGCGCGAAGTGCAGGTGGTGCTGGCCGACGGCAGCGTGTACCAGCATCCCGGCACGCTCGACTTCGCCGGCAACGTGGTCGATCCCGCCACCGGCGCGGTGTCGTTGCGCGCGCGCGTGCCGAATCCCGAGCACGCGCTGCTGCCGGGCACCTTCGTCACGCTGAAGGCCACGCTCGGCGAGGAGCACGCCGCCTACCGCGTGCCGCAGGTCGCGCTGCAGCGCGATGCGCAGGGCGCCTACGTGCTGGTGGTCGGGAATGACGGCAAGGTCGCGCGCAAGAACGTCGTCACCGAGCGCCAGGACGGCGCCGATTGGGTGGTGAGTTCCGGCTTGGCGAATGGCGACCGGGTGATCGTGTCCGGCCTGCAGCGTGCGCAGCCCGGCCAGCCCGCGAAGGCGACGCCGGCTCCGCCGGATCAGGCCGGCAAGCCGGCCGCCGCGCCCGCCGCCGCGCCGAAGGGCTGACGCGCCGTGTCGCGCTATTTCATCAACCACCCGGTGTTCGCCTGGGTGATCGCGATCATGATCGTGATCGCCGGCCTGCTCTCGATCCGCACGCTCGGCGTCGAGTCGTATCCCAACATCGCCCCGCCGCAGGTCGGCGTGTTCGCCGGCTATCCGGGCGCGAGCGCGGAAACGGTCGAGCGCGCGGTGACGCAGATCATCGAGCAGCAGCTCACCGGCATCGACAACCTCGACTACTTCAGTTCGTCGTCGGGTTCGGACGGCAGTGCGTCGGTCAACCTCACGTTCAAGCCCGGGACCGATCCGGACACCGCGCAGATGCAGGTGCAGAACAAGGTGGCGCAGGCGACGCCGCGCCTGCCGACCGAGGTGGTGCAGCAGGGCGTGGTGGTGCAGAAGGCCAACTCCGGCTTCCTGATGGTCGTCGCGGTGACGTCGGACGACCCCGCCTTCGGCCGCGACCAGCTGTCCGACCTGCTCGCGTCCAACGTGCTCGACCAGGTCGCGCGCGTGCCGGGCGTCGGCAACACGCAGCTGTTCGGTGGCGAGTACGCCATGCACGTCTGGCTCAACCCGGACAAGCTGCACGCCTACGGGATGTCGGCGAGCCAGGTCCTGGCCGCGGTGCGCGCCCAGAACGTGCAGTTCTCCGCCGGCCAGGTCGGCGGCGAGCCGTCGCCCGGGACGCAGATGTTCACCGCGTCGGTGGCGGCGGAAGGCCGCTTCAGCACGCCGCAGCAGTTCGAGCAGATCCTGCTGCGCACCGATCCGCAGGGCGCCGCGGTGCGCCTGAAGGACGTCGCGCGCGTCGAGGTGGCGGGCGCCGCGCAGGGGTTCGACCTGAAATGGAACGGCCGCCCGGCCGCCGGTTTCGCCGTGCAGCTCGCGCCCGGCGAGAACGCGCTCGCGGTGGCCGCCGCGGTGAAGAAGCGCATGGCCGAGCTCGAGCCGAGCTTCCCGAAGGGCGTGCACTGGTTCTCGCCGTACGACAGCTCCGACTTCGTGCGCATTTCGGTCGACGAGGTGCTCAAGACGCTGGGCGAGGCGATGGTGCTCGTCTTCCTGGTGATGCTGCTGTTCCTGCAGAACTTCCGCGCCACGCTGATCCCGACCCTGGTCATCCCGGTCGCGCTGCTCGGCACCTTCCTCGGCATGAAGATGCTCGGCTTCACCATCAACCAGCTCAGCCTGTTCGGCATGGTGCTGGCGATCGGCATCGTGGTCGACGATGCGATCGTGGTGATCGAGAACGTCGAGCGCATCATGACCGAGGAGGGCCTCTCGCCGAAGGAGGCGACGCGCAAGGCCATGGAGCAGATCACCGGCGCGGTGATCGCGATCACCCTGGTGCTCGCCGCGGTGTTCATCCCGAGCGCGCTGCAGGCCGGCAGCGCGGGCGCGGTGTACAAGCAGTTCGCGCTGACCATCGCGATGGCGATGATGTTCTCCGCGTTCCTCGCGCTCGGCTTCACGCCGGCGCTGTGCGCGAACCTGCTCAAGCCGAGCGTGCACCACGAAAGCCGCAACCCGGTGTTCCGCTGGTTCAACCACTTCTACGGCCGGATGAGCACGACCTACGTGCGGCACATCGGGGGCGCGGTGCGGCACGCGCCGCGCTGGATGATCGTGTTCGGCCTGCTGGCCGTGCTGTGCGCCTTCGCCTTCTGGAAGATGCCCGGCAGCTTCCTCCCCGAAGAGGACCAGGGCTATGCGCTGGCCGTCGTGCAGCTGCCGCCCGGCGCGACGCTGCGCCGCACCGACGCGGTGCTCGAGCAGGTGCGCGGGAAGGTCGAGAAGCTCGATGGATACGACGGCATGTTCCAGGTCGCCGGCTTCAGCTTCATCGGCCAGGGCGAGAACGTCGGCATGGTGTTCATCAAGTTCAAGCCATGGGATGAGCGCAAGATCACCGCGTCCGACTTCATCCAGAAGGCGAACATGGCGCTGTTCCCGATCCGGGACGCGCAGATCTTCGTGGTCAACCTGCCGACGGTGAACGGCCTGGGCCAGTTCGGCGGCTTCGACATGTACCTGCAGGATCGCAGCGGGCAGGGCCGCGACGCGCTGATGCAGGCGATGGGCACGCTGCTCGGCAAGGCCAACCAGGACAAGGCGTTGGTCGGCGTGCGCCCGAACTCGCTGGAACCGGCGCCGCAGCTCAAGCTCGACGTCGATCGCGTGCAGGCGCAGGCGATGGGCCTGTCGGTGGGCGACATCTACAGCGCGATCCAGCTGATGCTGGCGCCGGTGTACGTCAACGATTTCGTGCAGGGTGGACGCGTCAAGCGCGTGCTGATGCAGGCCGATGCGCCGTACCGCACGGGGCCGGAGTCGCTGGCGCATTTCTACACGCCGTCGAATACGGCGGCGGCGGTCGATGCCTCGACCCCGACGCCGGTGCCGCCGATGATCCCGCTGTCGAACGTGGTGAACGCGAAGTGGACCGTCGCGCCGCCGTCGCTGACCCGCTACAACGGCTTCGCCGCCGTCGAGATCGTCGGTTCGCAGGCGCCGGGTCACAGTTCCGGCGAGGCGATGAACGCCATGCAGCAGATCGTCGAGAAGGACCTGCCGGCGGGCTTCGGCTACGACTGGGCCGGCCAGTCGCACCAGGAACTCCTCTCCGCGGGCCAGACCACCATGCTCATGGTGCTGTCGATCGTGGTGGTCTTCCTGTGCCTGGCGGCGCTGTACGAAAGCTGGTCGGTGCCGGTGTCGGTGCTGCTGGTGGTGCCGGTGGGCGTGCTCGGCGCGGTGTTGCTGTCCGACCTGCGCCACCTGCCCAACGACATCTACTTCAAGATCGGCCTGATCACGGTAATTGGCCTGGCGGCCAAGAACGCGATCCTGATCGTCGAGTTCGCGATCCAGGAGCGCCATGCCGGCAAGCCGCTGGGCGCGGCGGTGGTGGAGGCGGCGAAGCTGCGGCTGCGACCAATCCTGATGACCTCGCTCGCCTTCATCATGGGCGTGCTGCCGCTGGCGATCTCGTCCGGCGCCGGCGCCAACGCCCGGCATGCGATCGGCACCGGTGTCATCGGCGGGATGCTGGCCGCGACCTTCCTCGGCCTGCTGTTCATCCCAGTGTTCTACGCGATCGTGCGCCGCCTGCTCGGCGACAAGCTGGACGAGGCACCGGACCTCAGCCACCACCCGCATTGACCGCGGGCGAAAAAAAACCCGGCAGCAGATGCTGCCGGGTTTCCTGACGCGGGGGGGAGAGGACCCGCTGGCCGGTTCCCCGGCCTGTCGAACTTGCCCGCAGAGCAGGCTTACTTGGCCTTGGCGGCCTTCGCGACCTGCTCCGTGGCGTCCTGCGCCTGCGCGGTGGCGGCCTCGAACTGGCTACGCGCGATCTGGCCGATCGCCTCGCCGGCCTTCACGGTGCGGTCGAGGACTTCCTGGCCGGTGCTGACCGCGCGCTCGGCGCTCTCGCGCGCGACCTGCAGGCCCTTCGGCCACACCTTGCGCAGGCCGTCGGCATCGCGGACTTCGGCCAGCTCGCCGAGGTGGGCGAAGGCAGCGGAGACGTTCTGCTCGAAGGCGCCGAGCTGCAGGGCGAACACCTGTTCGGCGTGGCTCAGGGCCAGACGGTTGACCTGGGCGGCGGTCTGCACGAACTGGCGCGAAGCCGCGGCGAACTGCTCGTTGATCGGGAACATGGCGGATTCCTGCTGGACAGACCGGCGGGATTGCCGATTTGTGCAGCGCACCATAACACCCGGTTTGTTGCGGTGCAACATTGCGGGGTGCAGTCCCGACGAACGGTTCAGCCCACGCCGCCGCGGCCGCTTGCGGCACGCGCGACGGTGGTCCCGCAGGCGGGAACAGGGGCCGATGGACGGAAAAACCGGCCCCGACGAGGTCCGGGCCGCAGGTACGGTGGGCCGGTTTACGGACCGCGATAGCGACAACCGGACGTGCAGGTCTCGTGCACCACCACCTCGCTGAGCAAGGGGACGGCCGGCTTGAGCCGCGCCCAGATCCACTCCGCCAGCCGTTCGCTGGTCGGGTTCTCGAGGCCGTCGATCTCGTTCAGGTAATGGTGGTCCAGCCGCTCGTACAGCGGACGGAACGCCGCCTTGATGTCGGCGAAATCCATGATCCAGCCGGTGTGCGGATCCGGCTCGCCCGACACGTGCAACTCCACCCGGAACGAGTGCCCGTGCAGGCGCGAGCACTTGTGCCCGGCCGGCACGTTGGGCAGCCGATGCGCGGCTTCGAGGGTGAAGGTCTTGAAGATGTCCAAGGCGACGGAACCGTGCGCGGACGTGGTGGCTATGGGTGGACTCGAACCACCGACCCCAGCATTATGAGTGCTGTGCTCTAACCGGCTGAGCTACATAGCCATGGGGCGGGCCGCGCGCAGGGCGCGGCGAACCGCGAATTGTCCATGCCGCGCGCGCTTGCGTCAATTGCGATGGCGGCTGGCCGTGTCGTGCTTGTCCCGTCACCGGCCGCGTGGCAGAGTCGGACGCAGTGAATCTGGAGTCCGCATCGTGATCGATCCGGACGGGTACCGACCCAACGTCGGCATCGTGCTGATGCGCCCCGACGGCCAGGTGTACTGGGCGCGTCGGGTGCGGCGCGACGGCTGGCAATTCCCGCAAGGCGGGATGAATACCGACGAGACGCCGCTCGAGGCCATGTACCGCGAGCTGCGCGAAGAGACCGGGCTGCTGCCCGAGCACGTCGCCGTGCTCGGGGTGACGCCGGGCTGGCTGCGTTACCGGCTGCCGCAGCGGGCGATCCGCCGCCACGACCGGCTGGTGTGCATCGGCCAGAAGCAGGTGTGGTTCCTGCTGCAGTTCGTCGGCAGCGACGCGGACCTGTGCCTGGACCTGACCGACAAGCCCGAGTTCGACCACTGGCGCTGGGTCGACTTCTGGTATCCGGTCGAGCACGTGGTGATGTTCAAGCGGGGCGTCTATGCGAGCGCCCTGCGCCATCTGGCGCCGTTCGCGCGGCAGATCGCCGGGCAGCAGGCGATCCCGCCCCCCGGGCCGGAGGCCGGCTTGCGGCTGGGGTCGCGCCAGCGGCCCCAGCGCGGGCGGGGACGGATGCGCGGCGGGCAGGCGGCCAAGCCGGTCGCCGACGGTTGAACGCGCGTTAATTGACAATCATTCTCATCTGGGCTGACAATCGCCGGGCCTTCCCAGCGAGCCGCCCGTGTACGTCTGTCTCTGCAACGGGGTCACCGAACGCCAGATCCGCGAGGTCGCGGAAGCCGGCTGCCGCACCCTGCCCGAGCTGACCATGCGGACCGGGTGCGGCGCGACCTGCGGCAGTTGCCTGCCGATGGCACAGTCCCTGCTCGACGAAGTCCACGCCGTGCGCGACCTGCCGCTGCCGATCCTCTCCGACGCCGCATAGCGCCACCTCCGCAGCGGATTTCCGCGCCGTCGCAAATGCACTCGATTCCCGTTTCGCCGCGCGGGCGGCGAGAGCGCTAGAGTGCGCCTTCGTCCCCGGGAGGAGCGCTGCCATGCGAGGCGACGCCAAGGCCATCGAGTTCCTCAACAAGGCGCTGTTCAACGAGCTGACGGCGATCAACCAGTACTTCCTGCACGCCAAGATGCTGAAGAACTGGGGCCTGAAGGAACTGGCCGAGCACGAGTACAAGGAATCGATCGACGAGATGAAGCATGCCGATCGCCTCGCCGAACGCATCCTCTTCCTCGAAGGGCTGCCGAACTTCCAGGCGCTGGGCAAGCTGCGCATCGGCGAGAACCCGCGCGAGGTGCTCGAGTGCGACCTCGCGCTGGAAATGGAAGCGCTGCCGGTGCTGCGCGCAGCGATCGGCTACTGCGAATCCATCGGCGATGCCGTCAGCCGCAAGCTCTTCATCGACATCCTCGATTCGGAGGAAGAGCACATCGACTGGCTCGAGACCCAGCTCACGCTGATCGCGCGGCTCGGCGAGCAGAACTACCTGATCACCAAGGTCGAAGACTGAGCCGGCGCCTGCGCCGGCCACAAGGCGCAGGCTTTACGCCGACACGGACATCTCGCGCAGCGCGGCCAGCAGCGCTTCGCGCGCTCGCTCGAATTCACTCGCGACCAGCGCCACCGCAACCGCCGGCCGGTCGAGCGTCTGCATGCGCGCGCCGAGTTCGATCCGCTTGGCCGCGGCGGACAGCGCCATCGCCCCCAGGTTGGCGCTGGCGGACTTCAGCGAGTGGGCGACTTCGCGCAGCATCGCGAAGTCGGGACCGAGCGCTGCCGCCTCGAGCTGGATGATCTGCTGCGGCACGTCGTCCAGGAAGACGTGCACCAGGCGCTCCATTTCGTCGCCGAGCACGAGGCGCAGCTCGGACAGCACGTCGAGGTCGAGCAAGCCGGTCCCCGCTTCGACCAGGGCTGGGGTCTGCGGGGCCTCGGCGACGACCACGTCGGCCGATGCCACGGCCGGCTCGGTCGGGGCGGGCGCTGGGATCTGCGCGGCCGTGGCGCTGCCCGGCTCGTCGGATGTCGCGGGCGGGCTGCCTTCGCGACGCGGCCGCCACCAGCGGTGCAGGCAGCGCTCCAGCTCGGCGCGCGTGACCGGCTTGGCGAGGTAGTCGTCCATGCCGGCGTCGAGGCACTTCTGGCGGTCGCCGGCCATCGCGTTCGCGGTCATGGCGACGATCGGCAGATGCTGGCCGTCGCCGGCGGCGCGCTCGTTCTCGCGCCAGCGGCGGGTAGCAGTGTAGCCGTCCATGACCGGCATCTGGCAATCCATCAACACCAGGTCGTAGCGGTTCGAGGCCATGCGCAGCAGGGCGACGTCGCCGTTGTGGGCGGTGTCGCAGTCGACCCCGAGCACGCCGAGCAGGCGCTGGCCGACCATCAGGTTGACCGGGTTGTCCTCGACCAGCAGGACGCGCGCGTTGCGCGGCGGGGCCGTCGGCGTGCCGTCGCCGCCCGCGGGTTCGGTGCGTGCGGCCGAGCGGGCCGGCGCCGGGTTGACCAGGGCGACGCGCAGGTCGGCGTCGGGCACCTGGCGGCCGAGGACGGTGGCACTGCGCTGCAATTCGTCGGGCACGGGATCGTCTCCCTGCAGGCACACCAGGCGCACGTCTCCGTAGATCGCCTGGCGTTCGAGGTTGCGATGCAGCGCGAGCGCGGTGGTGCGCATGCCCGCGAGGTCGGCGAGCACCAGCGAATAGGCCCAGGGCGGGCCCTGCGTGGCGGCGGTGCGCAGCCGCTCCAGCGCTTCCTGCGTGGTTTCGACCGGCGTCACCCGCAGGCCCCAGTTCGGCAGCAGCATCGACAGGCGCATGCGCAGCTTCTGGTCGGCACTGAGCAGCAGGAGGCGGCCGCCGCTGAGGTTGAGCTCCTGCACCTGCATGTCGCCCGGCACCTTGAGCAGCGGCACCTCGAACCAGAACGTCGAACCGCGCCCCAGCTCGGAGACGACGCCGATGTCGCCGCCCATCAGGTCGACGATGCGCCGGCAGATCGCGAGGCCCAGGCCGGTGCCGCCGTACAGGCGCGTGGTCGACGCGTCGGCCTGGCTGAAGGCCTGGAACAGCCGCGCCTGCGCGTCCTGCGGGATGCCGATGCCGCTGTCGCGCACTTCGAAGCGCAACTGGTGCTGCGCCTGCGACTCGCCGATGCGTCGCACGTTGACGGTGACCGTGCCGCGCTCGGTGAACTTCACCGCGTTGCTGAGCAGGTTGCCGAGCACCTGGCGCAGGCGCACCGGATCGCCGCGCACCGGCAGGCGCACGGCCGGGTCGATGTGCAGGTGCAGGCGCAGGCCTTTCGCCTCGGCCGGGCGCTCCATCAGCTGGATCACCATCTCCAGCAGTTCGCGCAGGTTGAACGCGGTGGTTTCGAGCTCGAGGCGGTCGGCTTCGAGCTTCGAATAGTCGAGGATGTCGTCGACGATGCGCAGCAGCTGCTGCGAGGAGGCGTACGCGGTGCGCACCAGTTCGCGGTGGTCGGGCGCGAGGGTGGGCGCGTGCAGCAGGAGGTCGAGCATCGGCACGATGCCGTTGAGCGGCGTGCGGATCTCGTGGCTCATGGTGGCCAGGAACTCGCCCTTGGCCATCACCGCCGATTCGGCGGCCTGCTTGGCCATGCGCAGCTCCTGCTCGAGCTGGGTATGGCGGTCGAGTTCGCGGCGCAACTCGCCGATGGCTTCCTCGCGCCGGCGCGACTGCTCGGTGGTGCGTCGCAGCGCGATCTCGTTGCGGCGCGCGGAGAACAGGAACGCGGTGATCGCGAACACCGCCAGCAGCGCCAGCACCAGCGCGACGGTTGGCCAGGGCCCGGACAGGCCGAGGTCGGCGAGCAGCAGCGCGAGCGTCGCGCCGCCCGCGCCGCCCAGGGCGAGCCAGCGCGCGATCGGCGTGGGCGTGGGCAGCGCGTCCTGGTCTCGCATCAAAGCACCGAATGCTGGAAATCGAAGTCGAGTTCGCCCGCGGCCTGCTGGACCAGGTTGCCCTGGATGAAGTCGATCCCGCTCATCCAAAGCGTGGCCGCCCCCTGCGGATCCTCCACCTGCGGGCCGATCACCTGCAGCCCCTGGCGGTGGGCGTGGTCGATGATGCCACGCAATTCGTCGCGCAACGCGGCGTCGGCGTGCGCGCGCGCATAGCATCCCGACAGGCGGAGGTAGCCCAGTGGCAACTGCTGCAGCAGGCGCTCCGCGTCCGCGCCCTGCACGTACTGGCTCAGGCAGAACTGCACCCCGGCGGGCATGAGCTGGTCGGCGAACTGGCGCAGCGTCACCGAATGCACCAGGGCGTCGTCCAGGCGCAGGTCGATCACCAGCGAGGGGCCGTCGATGGCGTGCCCGGCGAGCATTTCCTGCAGCCACGTGGCGTGCACGTCGCGCGCCAGCGTATGCGGGGACTGCGAGACGAACAGGCGGACCGGCCGGCCGTCGTCGCGGCGGCGCTGCAGCAGCGGGATCGCCTGCTCCAGCACCCAGCGATCGATCTCCGGCATCAGGCCCGCGCTTTCCGCGGCGGGCACGAACTCGCCGGCGCTGCGCAGCCGTCCCTCGCCGTCGCGCAGGCGCAGCAGCACCTGGAACTGCGCTTCCTCGCCGCCGGCCACCGCCACCCCCGGCTGGTACTGCAGCGCGAAATCGCCGCTGC
>JABFWF010000241.1 GCA_013362405.1 Lysobacter sp.
GACCAGCGCGCGGTCGCCGATGTCGCCCTGCACGAACACGTGCGCCGGGTCGCCGTCGACCGCGGCGAGCGTGTCGAGGTTGCCTGCGTAGGTGAGCACGTCGAGGTTGACCACGCGCACGCCGCGCGCGGCCGCCTCGAGCACGAAGTTGCCGCCGATGAATCCCGCGCCGCCCGTGACCAGCCAGGTCGGCGCCGACGGGGACGCCGGAATGTCGTTCGATAGCGTCATGGCGTCCTCAGAACGGGATGTCGTCGTCGCTGAAGTCGTCAGCGAAGTCGGCCTTGGGCGCCGGACGCGAGGTCTCCGCGTCGCGCCGCGGCGGACCGCTGCGCTGCGGGCGCTCGCTGCGTTCCGCGCGCGGTTCGCCACGACCTTCGCCGCGGCCGCCGAGCATCTGCATCTCGTCCGCGACGATGTCGGTGTAGTAGCGCTCCTGCCCGTCCTGGCCGGTGAACTTGTCGTAACGGATCGAGCCTTCGACATAGCACTGCGAGCCCTTGCGCAGGTACTCGCCGGCGATCTCGCCGAGCTTGCCGAAGAACTTCACCCGGTGCCATTCGGTGCGCTCCTGGGTCTGGCCGTCCTTGTCCTTGCGCACGCTGGTCGTCGCGAGGCGGATCGTGGTGACCGCCATGCCGCCCTGGGTGTATTTGGTTTCGGGATCGTCACCGAGGTTGCCGACCAGGATGACCTTGTTGATGCCGCGTGCCATGGTGTCCTTGCCCTTGCGTCCGCCCGGATCGGGCGTGCCCATGGGAGTATAACCGCGCGCCGTGGCGCATCGGCCCGCGCCGCGCGGCGCTGTCAGGGTTTTCCGGCGCGCGCGCGGCGCTCCGTATAATTGCCGCCCCACGCCGCGGAACCGCCATGGATTCCCCCGCCGCACCACGATCGCTGCCGGACCTGCCAGGCCTGCCGGAAATCCAGCGCCTCGCCGCCGACGACATGGCCGCCGTCGATGCGCTGATCCGCCGTCGCCTCGCGTCCGACGTGGTGCTGATCAACCAGGTCGCCGAGTACATCATCGGCGCCGGCGGCAAGCGGCTGCGGCCGATGCTGCTGCTGCTCGCGGCCGGTGCGCTCGGGGACGAACCGAACAAGGGCATCGGGCCGGATGCGCACCAGCTGGCGGCGGTGGTCGACTTCATCCACACCGCGACCCTGCTGCACGACGACGTGGTCGACGAGTCCGACCTGCGCCGCGGCCGCCGCACGGCCAACGCCGTGTGGGGCAATGCCGCCAGCGTGCTGGTCGGCGACTTCCTGTATTCGCGCGGCTTCCAGCTGATGGTCGAACTCGACCGCATGGAAGTGATGCGCATCCTCGCCGACACCACCAACCGCATCGCCGAGGGCGAGGTGCTGCAGCTGCTGCACGTGCGCAATCCCGACACCGACGAGGCCGCATACCTGCGCGTGATCGAGCGCAAGACCGCGGTGCTGTTCGCGGCGGCGACGCGCCTCGGCGCATTGCTGGCGGGCGCGGGCGCCGCGACCTGCGATGCGCTGCACGACTACGGCCTCAACCTCGGCTATGCCTTCCAGATCGCCGACGACGTGCTGGATTACGCGTCCGACGCGGAGACGCTCGGCAAGAACCTCGGTGACGACCTCGCCGAAGGCAAGGCGACGCTGCCGCTGATCCATGCGATCGCGCACAGCGAGGGCGCGACACGCGCGCGGCTGCGTGACGCATTGGCGCAGGGCGACGGCAGCGCGATGCCGGACGTGCTGGCCGCGATCCGCGCGACCGGCGGCCTCGACTACAGCCGCCAGCGCGCGCTGGGCTACGCGAAGGCCGCGGACGCAGCGCTCGACGGCCTGGCCGGCAACGCCTCACTCGCGGCCCTGCGCGGACTGGCTCGCTACGCCGTCGATCGCGACCGCTGACCGCCACGCGCTCGCTTCAGCGAAGCGCCGCCCTGCCGTCCGCAGGCTCCGTGCCGAAGCGCTCGGCGAAGAAGTCGCGCATCATCCGTTCGCCGCGGCGCGTGGCGCGCTCGTTGTACACGCAGCCCGGCGGATTGTTGGCCGACGGCAGCGCGAAGCAGTGCACCGCGCCGCTGAAGTTGACGAACGTCCAGTCGGCGCCCGCGTTCTTCATTTCCTGCTCGAAGGCCGGGATATCGCCGGCGGTGCCCCTGTCGTCCGCGCCGTTGAGCACCAGCAGGGCCGCCTTGATCGCGCCCGGCTGCGCGGGCAGCGACGTGTCGAGGCCCCCGTGGAAGGTGACCACGCCGGCGATGTCGGCGCCGCTGCGCGCGAGCTCCAGCACCGTCGCCCCTCCGAAGCAGTAGCCGAGCGCGCCGAGCCTGGTCGCATCGAGCGGTGCCTTCCCCGCCTGCGCCTTCAGTACGTCCAGCGCCCTGGCGACGCGCGCGCGCAGCACGCCGCGGTCGGCGTACAGCTTCTTCACCTGCGCCATCGCCTCGGTGTCGTCCTTCGGCCGCACGCCCTTGCCGTACACGTCGGCGACGAGCACGACGTAATCCCTGCCGGCGACGTGCTTCGCCTTGTCCACGGCGGCGTCGGTGACGCCCTTCCAG
This sequence comes from Lysobacter sp., assembly GCA_013362405.1. Lineage (GTDB taxonomy): Bacteria > Pseudomonadota > Gammaproteobacteria > Xanthomonadales > Xanthomonadaceae > JABFWF01. The sequence continues at coordinate 2,550 of JABFWF010000241.1, forward strand.
TCGGGCACCATGACCAGGCCCGGACGCTTGCCGCCGGCGTCGTCGTAGACCAGCACGCCGTGGAAGGTCGTCTTGTCGAGCGTCCACTCCACCGGCTTTGCCTGCATGGCGGCGAAGGCCGGCGCGACGGCGAGCAGCAGGGCGATGGCGATGAGTACGCGGCGCATGGCGATGCTCCTGTGTGGTGGCGGAAGTATTCCCGCCCTGGACTGTCGCGGCGTGAAGCGGTCGGGCGACTGCACCCTCTTGCGGGATGGCGCTCAGGCGATGCCGAGGCGCGGGCGCGCGCTGATGGACTCGGGATCGGAGCCGGCGAGCTCGGCGAAATGCCGGCCGCGCGCCACGTAGTCGCGGTACGCGCCGAAGCTCGGCGCGCCCGGCGACAGCAGCACCACGCCCTCCCCCGCCAGCGCATCGCGCGCCTGCCGCATCGCGTCGCCAAGATCGCCCGCCTCGCGCAGCGCGAACCCGGCCGTGCGTGCGAGCGGCGCCAGCAATGCATGAATCTTCGGGCCGTTCTGCCCCATGGCCACGATCGCCGCCGGCGCGCGCGTGCGCATCGCCTGCGCGAAGTCGTCCCACGGAATGCCCCGATCATGGCCGCCGACCAGCACGGCGACGCGGCGGTCACCAAAGCAGTCGAGCGCCGCCAGCGTCGCGTGCGGCGTGGTGCTGATCGAATCGTTGACGTAGGTGATGCCGTTGCGCGTACCCAGCGCCTGCAAACGATGCGGCAAGGGCCGGAAGCTGGCGGCATGCGACGCCAGCGCCGTCGCGTCGAAGCCGAGCGCCTCGATCGCCGTAAGCACCGCGCACAGGTTGCCGCGGTTGTGGCGGCCGGGCAGCGGCAGCGAAGCGGTGTCCATCCCCTGCACGTCGCCCCGGTACAACAGGTCGTCACGCAGGTGCCAGCCATCCGCGCGACCGAACCAGCGCACTTCACTGTCCGGCAGCCGCAGCGCGGCCAGTCGCGGATCGGCCGCGTTGAGCACGGCGATGCGCGGCTTCGCTTCCGTGAGCAGCTTCAGTTTGTCGGCGACGTAGCGCGCCTCCGAGCCGTGCCAGTCGAGGTGCTCCGGGAAAATGTTGAGTGCGACCGCGACGTCGGGCCGCACGCCGCTCGCGGCGACGTCGCCGGTCTGGTAGCTCGACAGTTCGATCGCCCACAACTCGGGCGCGGGCGTGGGATCCAGAAGCTCCAGCAGCGGCAGGCCGATGTTGCCGGCGAGCGCGGTGGCGTGGCCGCCCGCGCGCAGCAGGTGCGCCAGCAGCGCGGTGGTCGTGCTCTTGCCCTTGGTGCCGGTGACGCAGACGGTGCGCGCATCGGGATGTTCGGCGAACCACAGCGCGGTGCCGCCGACGAAGCGCGTGCCTAGGGCGGCGGCCTGTTGCGCTTCCTCGCGATACGGGCTGATGCCCGGCGACTTGATGACGACGTCGAACGCCGCGAGCCGATCGGCCGAGACCGTCGCTTCCGGATGCAGGTGCGGATCGCCGAGGGAGCGCGCCTCCGCGGCCTCATCGCCATTGCAGAACAGCGTCAGCGGCAGCGACGACAACCGCGAGCGGATGGCGCGCCACGCCGCGCGGCCTTCGCGTCCCCAGCCCCAGAGCGCGACGCGCCGCGTCGCGAGCTGGTCGATGTCGGTCGGCGGTCTGTTAGAAAGCAAGCCGCGCACGCACCTTCTCCCACACCGCCGCCGGCACGCGATGCTCGCCCTCGATCGCCAGCAACGGCGCGAGGTCGAGCTCGCCTTCATCGAGCTGCGGGCGGATTTCCCGTGCGAAACGCTCCACGATCGCGTCCTCGCGCCATTCCGGCCGCGTCGCCAGCGTCGCCATCGCCGCGCGCGATTCGCGCCCTTCGCCGACGCACTCGAACGGCTTGTGGTCCTGGTATTCGAGCAGCGCGTCGAAGCCGCCGACCTGCGATGCATCGTCGAGCAGGTTGCGGCCGAAGATCGCGGTCAATCGCGGCTTCGGCATGAACGGCGCGAGCGCGAGGAACACGAAGTGGCACTTCGGGCACACGCCGCACCAGCGGTTGACCGGCCGCTCGCCGAGGATGTGGAAGTTGCGGTTGCAGCTGGAGAACCACGCGTCGTAATGGTCGGTCCTGGCGAACTGGCGCGCGACCGCGAGCTCGCTCAGCGGACGCAGCAGCGAGTAGTACTCCAGGTCGGCGGCGATGTTGCGCTGCACGTACGCGCCGAACGCCCGTTCGCAGGCCCAGCCCTTCGACCACTGGTGGTTCACCTCGCCGGTGACGCTGCCATCGGGCGCGAGGATCAGGCTGCCATAGCTCGCCGAGCGCTCGTTGGAAAACACCACCTGGTCGACGCCGAGCACCACCGCGGCGAAGACGAGGATGGCGGAGTTCAGCACCGTCACCGGGATGTGGCCGTTCCATGCGCCCTGGCGGTTGTACTCGAACAGTTCCGGCGCGAGCGCACGCCCGATGTTGAGCGTCGGCAGGCCGGTGCGCTCGGCGCAGGCGCGGATCAGCTGCGAGCCGCCGATCCAGCTCACCGTCTGTTCGACGTCCGCGGCGCGCAGCGCCTCGATGGTGACCAGCGAATCCTTGCCGCCGCCGATCGCGACCAGCGCGTGCCGGCGCAGTCCGAGCGCGGGCGCGGCGGGCTGCACGCCGGCTTCGTGCGGGAAGCGGATGCGCCCATGCAGGTCCAGGCCGTTGCGATAGGCGAACTCGCCGAGCCCGTTGAGGTAGATCGTCTCGAGCGATCCCGCCGTGTCCGCATCGATGGCCTGGCCGCCGACACGGATCTCCGGTGGCACCGCCGCCTTGTAGTAGCTGACGCCGGCGATGAGGTGCAGCAGGCGCAACGCGCGGTCCGCCGCGGCCGCGCGCTCGCCCTCCAGCCGGAACGGCGCGCCGGGAATGGTGATCGTCTCGACCAGTTCCGGACCGTCGTCGAAGGCGTACACCAGGCGTGCAACGCCGCTCGCGGCATCGAAGCCGCAGCGCACGAAGCGGAAAGCCTGGATCGCGTCGCGCTGGAACATCCACTCGCTCATTCGTCTGCCTTGCATCCGTTTGCCCGGCGGGTTGCAACCCGCCTTTCCCGTGCCGCGGCGAGGCCAACCCCGCCTTACGGCATCGCGTCTTCAGCGGGCAGCGCCCGCAGGTTGTAGGTGTTCGCCATCGCCATGCCGTAGGCGCCGGCGTCTGCGACCAGCAGCACGTCGCCCTCGCGCGTGGCCAACGGCAACGGGCGCGCATGGCCAAGCACGTCGCCGCTCTCGCAGATCGGGCCGACCACGTCGAACAGCGCGGTGTCCCCGTCGCCAAGCCGGTCGATGTTGGCGATGCGATGGTGCGCCTCGTACAACGTCGGCCGCATCAGGGCGTTCATGCCGGCATCGCAGCCGACGCGGCGCACGCCGTCCTTCTCGACCACCTGGGTCACGCCGAGCAGCAGCACGCCGGCTTCGGCGACGAGGAAGCGGCCGGGCTCGACGGCGAGCGCGAAGCGCGGATACGCCGCGCGCAGTTCCGCCAGCCCCGCGCCCCACGCGGCGACATCGAAGGCCGGATCGTCGTCGCGGTACGCCGTCGGCAGGCCGCCGCCGATGTCGATCGTCTCGACCCCGTCGAGCCCATCGGCGATCCCCGCGACTTCGGTATAGACCGTACGCCAGTGCGCCGGATCCTCGATGCCGCTGCCGAGGTGGCAGTGCAGGCCGGCGATGCGCACGCCGAGCCGGCGGGCCTCGGCGACGAAGGCGTCCAGGCGCGACAGCGGCAGGCCGAACTTGGACGCGGCGCCGCCGGTACGCACCTTCTCGTGGTGGCCTTCGCCGCGGCCGAGGTCGATGCGCAACCACAGCGCGCGGCCACTGAACAGCTCCGGCCAGCGCTGCAGCGCCTCGACGTTGTCGAGCGTGACGGTCACGCCGCGCGCGAACGCCGCCTCGTACTCGCGCCGCGGCGCGAAGCTCGGCGTGAACAGCACGCGCTCCGGCGACAACTGCGGCAGCGTCGCGAAGACGTGTTCGAGTTCGCCGAGCGACACGCATTCCAGGCCGAAACCTTCCTCGACGAGCGCGCGCAGGATCGCGGGATGCGGATTGGCCTTGATCGCGTAGAAGCGGCGGTCGATCGCGTCGATCGCGGAGAGGTCGCGCGCGCGCGCGCGCACCGTGGCGAGGTCGTAGACGTAGCGCGGCGTGCCCGCCTGCGCCTGCGCGAGCAGCGCATCGCGCGCGCCGGCCCACCATGGCGCGGGGCGCACCGGCCGGCCATGCGCGATCTCGCGCCAGTCCGGCCCGAATACCGACGCGTCCTGCACCGGCATCGCGCCGCTGCGGATCAGCTCGGCGTGCAGCTGCGGGATCAGGCCGTCGGCGTCGGCCTCATCGATCACGAAAGTGAGGTTGAGGTCGTTGGACGACTGCGAGATCAGGTGCACGCGCTCCTGGCCGAAGGTCGCCCACACGTCGGACAGCCGGTGCAGCAGCGAGCGCATGCCGCGGCCGACGAGCGTGATCGCCGCGCACGGCGCGATCACCTTGACCCGGCACACCTCGGCGAGGTCGGCGGAGAGCGCCTCGAGCACGTTCGTGGTGACGAGGTTCTCGCTCGGGTCGAGCGACACGGTGACGTTGGTTTCGGACGAGCCGATCAGGTCGACCGACAGGCCGTTGCGCTTGAAGCGCTCGAACACGTCGGCGAGGAAGCCGACCTGCTGCCACATGCCGATCGATTCCATCGATACGAGCACGATGCCGTTGCGGCGGCTGATCGCCTTGACGCCCGGCACCGTCGCCGCGCTGCCGTCGATCGTCGTCCCGGGCAGGTCGGGACGCTCGGTGTCGAGAATGCGCATCGGCACGCGCGCTTCGCGGCACGGGCCGATCGAGCGCGGATGCAGCACCTTGGCGCCGGTGGTGGCGATTTCCTGCGCCTCGGCGTAGTCGAGCCGCGTGAGCAGGCGCGCGTCCGGCACCTCGCGCGGGTTCGCGCTGAACATGCCGGGCACGTCGGTCCAGATCTCGACCCGTTGCGCGCCGAGCAGCGCGCCGAAATACGCGGCCGAGGTGTCCGAGCCGCCACGGCCGAGGATCGCGGTGCCACCGTTGCCGTGGCGGGCGATGAACCCCTGCGTGATCAGCATGGCCGCCGGCTGCGTGGCGAAGCGCGCGCGCGTCGCCGCATCGCCATCGTGCCGGCAGTTGACCGACAGGCGCCGCGCCCAGGCGCTGGCGTTCGGCAGTTCGACTGCGTCCAGCCACTCCCGCGCGTCGCACCAGCCGAAGTCGCGACCCTGCGCGCGCAGGTAGGCCGCGCCGAGCGTGGAGGACAACAGCTCGCCCTGCGCCAGCACCTCGGCCTGCCAGTCGAGCGGACGGGTCGCGGCGCGCGCCTCGCCGGCGAGCGCCTGCAGCGCGGACAGCCGCCCGCCGAGCACGGCATCGGCGTCGAGGTCCAGCTCGGCGCAGAACGCGCGGTGGCGTTCGACCAGCGCGGCCACGCGCGCTTCCCCCTCGCGTCCGTCGGCGATCGCCTGCAGTTCGTTGGTCACGCCGGAGAGCGCGGAGACGACGACGAGCACCCGCGCGCCGTCTTCCCGCATGCGTTTGGCGGCCAGCTGTCCGATCGTGTCCCAACGGTTGCGGCGGGACACCGAAGTGCCGCCGAACTTGAGTACGACCCACCGCTGCGTTTCCGCCACCGCTCGTGTCTCCCTTCTGGAATGGCGGCCCCGCATCGACGCGATGCAGAGCCTAGAATGCGCGTTCGCGCCGGCGGGACATCGCCGGAATGGCGCGCGAAAGCCCCGCGATTCTAGCGGGTTGGCGCGGCCGTTCGCGGACTTTCCCAGGACGAATCCGCATGACGCCGCGTCGCTACCTGCAGCTCGATGTCTTCGCCGACCGGCCGGGCGCCGGCAACCCGCTCGGGGTGGTCCTGGATCCGGATGGTTTCGACGACGCCACGATGCAGGCCTTCGCCGCCTGGACCAACCTGTCGGAAACCATCTTCCTGCTGCCGTCCGGCACGGGCGCCGACTACCGCGTACGTATCTTCACCCCGCGCCAGGAGCTGCCTTTCGCCGGCCACCCGAGCGTGGGCGCGGCTAGGGCCGTGCTGCACGCGGGCCTGGCGCAGGCACGCGACGGGCGGCTGGTGCAGGAGTGCGCGGCCGGCCTGCTGCCGGTGCGCGCCGAAGGCGATGGC
>JABFWF010000163.1 GCA_013362405.1 Lysobacter sp.
GTCGGCGCGCTTGCGCGCGGGATTCGACTCGCCCTCATCGCCCTGCTCATCGGTCACCGCGTCGTTGTCGGCGGTTTCCTCGTCGTCATCGACCGGAACGTCCTCGCCGTCGCGCCAACGCTTCAGGCGACCTTCGAACTCCACCGCACGAGCCGCGCACGCATCGAAACCCGGCGACGCGGACGCGTACGGCACGACGGCTGCATGGAACGCGCGCAGCGCGGCGTCGAGCGCATCGAACGCGGCCTCGACATTGGCGTCCTCGGCCGCACGACGTCGCGTGCCGCGCACCGGCAATTCGTCCATCGCCGCACGCAACGCGCGCACACCCTGCTCCAGCGCGCGCGCCGGTTCCTGCACCGCGGCCAGTGCGGACGGCACCTGCTTGCATTCGGTCAGCGCATCGCGCGCGAGTTCCACCAGTGGCCGTGCGCTGAGCGCTTCGCCGAAGAACTGCGCGGCAAGTTCCGGCAACTGGTGCGCCTCGTCGACGACGAACGTCTGCGCGCCCGGCAGGATTTCGCCGAAGCCTTCCTGCTTCAGCGCGAGATCGGCGAGCAGGAGGTGGTGGTTGACGACGACCAGGTCGGCGGCCTGCGCACGCTGGCGCGCCTGCACGACGAAGCAGTCGTTGAAGAACGGGCATTCGCTGCCGAGGCAGTTTTCCGCGGTGCTGGTGACCATCGGCAGCAGCGGCGAGTCTTCCGGCAGCGCGTCGAGTTCGGCCATGTCGCCCATGCGCGTACGGCCGGACCACGCGACGATGCGCTGGAACTGCGCGGCCATGTCGCGCGACGTGAAGCGCGGCTCGCCCTGCGCCTGCCGCATGCGGTAGTGGCACAGGTAATTCGCGCGACCTTTGAGCAGCGCCGTCTTCAGGCCGACGCCGAGCGCGTCGCGCACGCGCGGCAGGTCGCGATGGTAGAGCTGGTCCTGCAGCGCGCGCGTGCCGGTGGAGACGATGGTCTTCTTGCCCGACAACAGTGCCGGCACGAGGTACGCGAACGTCTTGCCGGTGCCGGTGCCCGCTTCGGCGAGCAGCGTGCCGCGTCGATCCATGGCGTCGGCGACGGCAGCGGCCAGGTCCAGCTGTGCCGGGCGCGAGGAAAACGACGGGATGTTCTTCGCCAGTTCGCCGCCTTCCGACAGCGCCTCGCGGCTCGCCTGCGCCAGCCGGCTCGGCACGCGCGCGTCGACGGAGCGCGCGTCGACGGAGCCTGCGTCGGAAGACACGTCGTCGAGGCGGGGTTCGGTTGGCGATGGCGCCGGGGCTTGCATGATCTCGACGGGTTCCTGTGGTGGCGCGCGCGAGGTCCGCGCATCCGGCCATCCCACGTGGCCGCCCCACTCACGACACCTGCCGATCACGGGAATCCGCGGCGACGCCGCGGCACGGCCCTATTCTAGCCGGCGACGGGTGTGCTCGCCGGAAGGGCGAGGCTCAGTAGCGCGCCGGCGCCGCGACGGTGCAGGCGTCGCGCTCGCGACGCGCGTCGGCGACGGTCTCGCCGGGGACTTCCACCGGAACCGGACGCACCTGCCGCACCTGCGCGATGGTCTCCCAGTGGCGACGGCACAGCGGGCCGACCTTCGAACCGCGCTCGATGCCGAGTTTCGCGTAGCGCTCGGCGCCGGCGAGATCCTTCACCAGCAGCGCGGCTTCGGCGCGTTCCTGCAGCAGCGCCGGGTCGTCCGGGTTGAGTTGCAGCGCCTGGTCGAGCGCCTCGATGGCCTGCGCGTATTGGCCGGCCTTTTCCAGGCGCTCCGCGTCCTCGCGCAGGTCGTCGACCTGCGGATCGCGGATCGGCTGCACGTCGAGCTCGGTACTGGCCGCGCCGCCGGCAGCGCGGACCGCGGTGACCGCCGCGACGCCATCGATGCTGGGCGCAGGCGGGGCCGGCGGCGTGCTGGTGCAGGCGGCCAGGACGGCCAGCGCCAGCGTGGTGAAAGCGATGCGGGGGAGGTACGAATGCGTCATTACGGGGTCTCTTGCGGCGGCGCCTGCTCGCGCGGGGCCTCCTCTTCCTTCTTGCCGATGCCGAACCAGTCGCGCCAGCCGCCGCTTTCCTCTTCCACCGGCTCGGGCTGCGGACACGGCGCGTACGCCGGCGCGAAACCGGACACATACGCGAAACGACGCGCGCCGGGGCAATCGGGGTCGGTCGTGTTGGAGCCGATCGTCCACTGCCAGTCGATGCCCTTGTTGCCCACTTCCAGCGGCGCGGTGGGCAGGCGCGAGAAGATCGCCGACCACACGCGCA
>JABFWF010000228.1 GCA_013362405.1 Lysobacter sp.
GAACACCAGCAGGCGATCGGCGGCGGTCGGCAACGGGATCATGGCGTCGCGAATCCTCCGAACAGGCGTGCGGCGGGCTCCCAGACGAGCAGGTAATGCCCCGCGCGCGTGACGCTCAGCGTGTGTTCGCCCGCGCCCAGTTCGCGCGGTTCCGCATAGGCGACGTCGTCGAGGCTGACGCCCGACGGGTCGCCACCCAGCACTTTATAGCGGCCGGGCAGGAGGAGGCGCATGCGCGACGCCGCCCCGGCCCCCAACTGGCCGAAATCATGGCCCGCGATCCGGATCCCCCGCACCGCCGGGAGGTAGTTCGCATCCACGAACGCGCGGTCCGGCGCCGGCAGGCGCCGCGCCCACACCACGTGGGTCCCGGTGCCGACCAGGCGCTGCGGGATGTCGTCGGGAATGCTCCCGAGGCGCATCCGCATCATCGTGATGGTCTCGAGCGCGTAGTAGAACGGGCGCTGGCGGAAGATCGACGCGCCCTTGTCGTCGAGCACCGGATCGCGCGCGGTGGTGATCGACAGCACGTCGGCGAGCGTGGCGCGGTAATCCGCGATGCGGTCCTGCAGCGGCGCATGGCGGCCGAAGACGAACCCGAGCGCGACGAACGCCAGCGCGGCCGGCGCCCACCTGCGCACGGATCCGGGCAGCGCGATGCGATCCCACCAACCGGCAAGGCCCAGGGTCAGCAGCGGGATCACCGGCAGGTTGTCCTGCCGCGAGAGCAGCGGCCACGCGCCCAGCAGCAGCAGGCCATACACGGCGGCGGACGCGACCACCAGTGCGCGGCGCGCAGGCAGCGACGCATTGGCCGCCGAACGCAACGGCCACAGGGACGCCACCATGAACACCAGCAGGCCCAGCATGCGCGGCAGGCGCGAGAGGGGATAGGCGCCGCCGAGGCCGGGCACGATGTTGTGCGCGAGCACGTCGTAGCGCATCGCGGCAAGACCGCCCTTCATGGCGACGATGCCGACCACCATTGCCGGGACGATGCAGGCGCCGAGCGCGATCCACAGCAGGCTGGCCGCCACCGTGCGCAGCGGCGGACGCTCGCCGCGCGGCCGGCTCACATGGACGATCAGCCATCCGGTCGCAAGGCCGGCCACGAGCAGCGAGGTCTTGAGCGATACCGCCCAGGCGACGCCGATCGCGAGGCCGAGCGCGAGCGCGCGACGCATCGACCAGCGGCCGAGCACCGCGATGGCGAGTACGGCGAGCCACGCGACGCCCCACAGCACGTCGGTGCGGTATTCGCCGGCGACGTAGAGGTACGGCGGGAACACGGCCGCCAGCATCACTCCCCAGACGGCGACGCGTCGGTTCCAGAGCCCCTGCCCGATCCAGTAGGCCAGGCCGAGCGCCGTCACCGCCAGCGGCACCATCGACAGGCGCAGCCAGTACATGATGTCGGGCGTCTCGCCGAACAGGCGCAGCAGCGGCGCCGTCAGCATGTGGAACAGCGGCACGTGGTTGTCGAAGACGTCGCGGTACGGCACCAGTCCGTGCGCCCACGCCCACGCGACGTGCGCGTGCTGCGGCTCGTCGGAGTTCAGGCGGGTGGCACGCACCAGCAGCAGCCGCAGCACTGCATAGGCGAACAGCACGGTCGCGGCGACCGCGCCGTTTGACCACCGGGGGAAGGTGCGCGGAAGGAAGGCGCCCGGCACGTGGGTCGCCGGGAGCCGCGGATCCTGCTCGCGCGGCAGGCTGCGGGAAGAGCCGCTGTCGGCGTGGCCCATGGAATACAGGTGCGGGAAGTTCGCACAAGCCTGACGCCGCGATCTTTCCCGAGTCTTTCCCCGACCCGCACGCATTCAGGATGCGTTGGCGGCGGGCCGGGATGGTGCACCGCCGCTCCACCACCCGTCGCGCGCTGCCAATGCGGCGGGCGACGATTGCTCCCGCTAGCGGTAGCGCGTGGGATCGGCGATGGCGGCGACGGCGAAACCTTCGGCACGCAGGCGGCAGGCGTCGCAGTGGCCGCAGGCGCGCCCCTGCTCGTCGGCCTGGTAGCAGGACACGGTCTGGGCGAAATCGACGCCCAGCTGCAGGCCCTCGCGCACGATGTCGGCCTTGCCCATGCGCATCAGCGGCGCATGGATGCGGAAACCGGCGCCTTCGACGCCCGCCTTGGTGGCGACGTTGGCCAGGCGCTCGAACGCCTCGATGAACTCCGGTCGGCAATCGGGATAGCCCGAATAGTCGACCGCGTTGACGCCGCAGAAGATGTCGGAAGCGCCCAGCACCTCCGCCCAGCCGAGCGCGATCGACAGCATGATCGTGTTGCGCGCGGGGACGTAGGTCGACGGAATGCCCTGCCCGATCACATGGCCGTCGGCGTCGGTCGGCACCTCGATGTCCTCGTCGGTCAACGCGGAGCCGCCGATGCTGCGCAGGTCGACATGCACGGTCTTGTGCGCGAGCGCGCCGAGCGCCTGCGCGACGCGCGCGGCGGCGTCGAGTTCGGAAGTGTGGCGCTGGCCGTAACGCACGCTCAGCGCGTACGGCGCGAAGCCCTGCATGCGCGCGATGGCGAGCACGACGGCGGAGTCCATGCCGCCCGAGACGAGGACGACGGCGGGCTTACGTGGTTCGATGGCCATGTTTGATCGTTCGCGAACGTCTAAAGTCGCTGGATCCGCCCGGGCGGGGATGACGGAAGAACCGGTCCGACGCATCACCGTCCGGGCTCGTCGTTCCACAGCAGCTTGTGCAACTGCAGCTGGAAGCGCACCGGCAGGCGGTCGGCGACGATCCAGTCGGCCAGCGCGCGCGCATCGACCTGCGCGAAACTCGGCGAGAACAGCACGTCGCAACGCTCGTGCAGCCGATGTTCGGCCACGACATCGCGCGCCCATTCGTAATCGGCGCGCGAACAGATCACGAACTTGACTTGGTCGTGCGGCGTGAGCAGCGCGAGGTTCTCCCAGAGGTTGCGCGCGACCTCGCCCGAGCCGGGCGTCTTGATGTCGACCACGCGGGAGACGCGCGGGTCGACCTCGCCGATGTCGAGCGCGCCGGAGGTTTCCAGCGAGACGCCGTAGCCGGCATCGCAGAGCCGTCGCAACAACGCGATGCAACGCTTCTGCGCCAGGGGCTCGCCGCCCGTGACGCAGACGTGGCGCACGTCGTGGCGCGCGACCTCGGCCAGGATGGCGTCGATGTCCCACCATTCTCCACCGTGGAAGGCGTAGGCGGTGTCGCAGTACTGGCAGCGCAGCGGGCACCCGGTCAGGCGCACGAACACGGTGGGCCAGCCGGCGTCGCGCGCCTCGCCCTGCAATGAGAGGAAGATTTCGGTGAGCCTGAGCCGATCGCGCGGGCTGCTGTCGGCCCGGGCGACGGCCGCATCGGCGGTGGCGGCGTCCATCGCGCGATTTTACCGCGCGGGAACCGGCCGCCGGGCCTTCGCGGCCGCTGTAGCAGCGGAATCGACGCCTACTGCACCTTCGCCAGCTGGATCGCCTTCAGCCGGTCCTGCGCGGTCGCCGCGGCGTCGGTGCCCGGGTAACGCTGCAACACCTGCTTCAGCGTCGCCTCGGCCGCGTCCATCTGCTGCAGGCCGTATTGCGACAGGCCGACCTTGAGCAGCGCGCCGGGCGCCTTGTCGTGGGTCGGGTAGCGGTCGAGCAGCGCCTGGAACTGCTGCTGCGCGAGCGTGTAGTTCTGCGTGACGTAGTAGCTCTCGCCGAGCCAGTACAGCGCGTTCGGCGCGTACGTGCCGTTCGGATACTGCTGCAGGAAGGCCTGGAAGCGGCGCGCGGATTCCGCGTACTGGCCGGCCTTGAGCGCGCTGAAGGCGTTGTCGTAGGCGCCGCGTTCGTCGGCACCCAGGGCGAGCGCGCCGGCATCGCCATGCACCGAAGGCGTGGTGTCGACGGGCGCGGCGGGCAGCGGCGCCTTCGCATTCGGCGCGCGTGCGGCCGATGCCGGTTTCATGATCGGGGCCGGTGCCTTGGCGGGAGGCGGCGCGGGCAACGCCGGCGCGGGCGCCTGCGTCGCGGGTGCACCGCCTTCCAATCGACCGAGCCGGCTGTCGAGGTCGATGTACTGGCTGCGCGAGGACTGCTGCAGCTGCTCGAGCTGGTGCTGCAGTTCCTCGAGCTGCGCGCGCGGCGCCAGCAGTTCGCCGCGCAGCTCGGTGACCTGGTTCACGAGCTGGGTATTGCCCTGCTGGCCGGCGGCCTGCTGCTCGAGCGCGGAGACGCGGTCGGCGAGGCTGGCGCGCTGCGCGGAGGCGGGCAGGACGGCGCCGCACAGCAGCACGGCGGCGGTGAAGGCGATGGCGTTGCGCATGGGCGATCGTGCCTTGGGGAAACCGGGGCGGACGGCGTCGCGCATCGCCGCCTCCCGCGCGTGGCGGAAGGCGGCGATGGCGAATGCATCACTTCGCGGTGTAGACGATCTCGACGCGGCGGTTCTTCGCCCAGCAGTCCTCGTTGGACTCGGTGCAGGTCGGGCGTTCCTCGCCATAGCTCACGACGTTGAGCTGGCCGGCGTTGCCGCCATTGGCCTGCAGCGCGGACGACACGGCGTTGCCGCGGCGTTCGCCCAGGCCCATGTTGTACTCGCGGCTGCCGCGTTCGTCGGTGTTGCCTTCGAGCGTGATGCGCGCGGACGGACGATCGCGCAAGTACTTCGCGTGGCAGGCCATCGCCGCCTGGAATTCCGGCTTGATGGCGTCCTTGTCGAAGTCGAAGTACACCACGCGCTGGCGCAGGCAGGCGTCCGTGTCGAGGTCCTGCGGACCGTAGGCGCCCGGCGTGGTCGCCGGCGCGGTTTGGGTGACCGGTGCGGTCGGCGTGCTCGCCGGGGGCACCTCCTTCACCTTCTTGGAGCAGGCCACGGCCGCCGTGCACAGCAGCGCGGTCAGCAACACCCGGGTCATCGCGTTCATCGTTCTTCCTTCTTTTGCTGTAAATACCCTGTCGGGCGAAACTTGCAGGTCTAGCGCTGCCCGCGGAACGGGCCCCAGGCCGGTTCGCGCACGTCGCCGTTGGCGAGCACGAGCCGCTGGCGCACGCGCGCGTCCGCGGAGACCGCGTACAGCACGCCGCGCCCGCCTTCACGCGCCGCATACAACAACATACTGGCGTTGGGGGCAAAGCTGGGTGATTCGTCCAGCGAGCCCGGCGAGAGCATCGTCCAGCGCGGCGAACCGAGGCTGAAATCGAGCATCGCGATGCGGTAGTTGTTGCCGTTGCCCTGTGCTACCGCGATCTTCTTCCCGTCGTACGACACGGTCGCGGTGGCGTTGTAGTTGCCCTGGAAGGTCACGCGCGACGCGCTGCCGCCGCTCGCCGGAACCTTGTAGATCTGCGGACGGCCGCCGCGGTCGGAGGTGAAATAGAGCGTGCCGCCGTCCGCGCTCCACGTCGGCTCGGTGTCGATGCCGAGCTGGTTGGTGACGCGGGTGAGCGCCTTGCTGCCGAGGTCCATCACGTAGATCTCGGGATCGCCGGATTTCGACAGGCTCATCGCGAGCCGGCGACCGTCGGGAGAGAAGCTCGGCGCGCCGTTGATGCCGCGGAAGCTCGCCACCAGTTCGCGCCCGCCGGTGGTGAGGTCCTGGATGAAGATCGACGAGTTGTGGCGTTCGAAGCTGACGTAGGCCAGCTTGCGGCCGTCCGGGCTCCACGCCGGCGAGAGCAGCGGTTCGCTCGACTGCACGATCGACTGCGGGTTCCAGCCGTCGGAGTCGGCGACCATCAGCGCGTAGTGCATGTTGCGACCGCTGCCGGACGCGGTGACGTAGGCGATCCGGGTCCAGAACGCGCCGCGCACGCCGGTGATCTTCTCGTAGATCGCGTCGGCGATCTGGTGGGCGACATCGCGCAGGCCGTTCGCGCGCGCCGGCAGCGCGAAGCCCAGCAGGCGCTGCTGCTTCGCCAGGTCGAACAGCTCGTATTCGACGCGATAGCCGCCATCGCCGCCGTCGATGGTGCGCCCGACCACGATGTAGTCCTGCTTGAGCGCGCGCCAGGTGGCGTAATTGATCTGGTCGCCGCGCGTCGGCTTCTCGACGATGTCGCGTTCGGGCAGCGAACGGAACTGGCCGGAGCGGTCGAGGTCCGCGCGGATCACGCCGGCGATGTCGGTCTGCGGCGCCGGGGCGCTGCCCTGGTAGGGCATCGGAACGACCGCGATCGGCGTCGCGGACGCATTGCCGCCGACGATGTCGATCTCGAGTCCACGCTCCTGCGCCAGTGCTGCCAGCGGCGACAGGAGCAGGCACAGCAGCGACGCGAGGAGGCGCGAAGTTCGATTCATTCCGAAGGTCCGGATGCGGCGTTAAGTTCTCTTAACAGCTTGGCCGTTAAGGCGGCCTCAAAGATGAACGGACCCGGACCGCGGGTCCCGTGCAGGCTGCCGTACGACTGCGGATCAACGGTCCTGCGCGTCGAAATTGAGGATCAGCGTGCGATTGAACACCGTCTCGAAACCCGCGTAGGGCAATGGTTGCGCCTTCAGCACGGCAGCCTCGACCGAACGGCGCCCGGCTTCGTCGTAGGGACAGGACGGATCGACCTGCGCGTCCACGACCTCGCCGCCCGGCAACTGGCGGATCACGATCTTGCAGCGTTGGCCGAGCGACACATTGTCCGGACGACGCCAGTTCTGCACGATCGCAGCCTGCAACGCCGCGCGGTACTTCGCCAGCAGGCCCGCATCGGTGCCACGTTCCCCGGGCGGCGCGCTCGCGGCCACATCGGCCTGCGCGGCGGCCTCGGCGGCATTGCGCGAGCGGGCGTCAGCCAGCTGCTGCAGCTTCTGCTGGCGCAGGTTGATGTCCTTCTGCAGCGCGGCGCGCTGCTTCTGGATGTCGGCGATCTGCTGCAAGCGCTGCTGCTCCATCTGCGCGAGGCGGCGCTTCTGCTCGGCTTCCTTCTGCTGTTTTTCGAGATTGGTGAGGTCCACCTGCGCCTGCCGGTGCTTCTCCTCCTGCTCCTTCGGCGCCGTCTCCGGCGACACCGCATTGCGGTCGACGCGCTCCTGCTCGCGCATGTCGGGCTGCGGCAGCTGCTGCTGCGGCTGCGATTGCCGCGGCAGCTGCGCGTCCTCGGGCACCGGCGCCGGCAGGGGTTGCGGCGGCGGCGTGGCCGGCTTGGGCTCGGGCTTCGGCGGTCGCGGCTCAGCCAGCGCGCGCAGCGTCGTCGCGCCGAGCGCGTTCGCGTCGACGAGTTGCGCGGACACCGGTTCGCCCGCGCCTGCCGGCACCGGTCGCGCCCAGCGCAGCCCGAACAGCAGCGCAGCGAAGATCAACGCATGCAGCAGCAGCGCGACGACCACCGCCACGAAAGTATCGGCGCGGCTTTCCCGCATCTCAGCGCGCCGCCTCCTGCGGCCGGCTGATCAGGCTGACCTGCTGGAAGCCGGCTTCCTTGGTCAGGTCGATCGCATTGATGACCTTCTGGTAGCTGGCGTCCTTGTCGCCGTTCACCAGCACGGCCGCATCGCGGTTCTGCTCGTGGATGGCGCGCAGGCGCGCCGTGATCTCCGCGGCCTGCAGCTCGCGGTTGTCGCCCTTCTCCACCATCAGCGCGTAGCGGCCGTCGGCGTACACGCTGACGACGATCGGCTGCCTGGGGGTGCTCAGCGCCTTCGCCTTCGAGTCCGGCAGCTTGATGTCGGTGCCGAGGTTGAGCAGCGGCGCGGTGACCATGAAGATGATCAGCAGCACGAGCATCACGTCGATGTACGGCACGACGTTGATCTCGGCCTTGAGCCTGCGCTTGCGGTGGCGGCGGCTGGTGGCGAGCGACATGGGCTCAATCCTCCAGGTGGGCCTGCCGCTGCAGGATCGACGCGAATTCCTCGGAGAATGCGTCGTAGCGCGTGGCCAGTCGCTCGACCCGGGTGGCGAAGCGGTTGTACGCCCACACCGCCGGGATCGCCGCGAACAGGCCCATCGCGGTGGCGACCAGCGCCTCGGAAATGCCGGGCGCGACGGTGGCGATCGTCGCCTCCTTGACGTCGGCCAGGCCCTGGAACGACACCATGATCCCCCACACCGTGCCGAACAGGCCGACGTAAGGACTGATCGAGCCGACGTTGGCCAGGAACTCGAGGTTGTGCTCGAGGCCGTCGAGCTCGCGCGACGCGGTGGCGCGCATCGCACGCTGCGCGCCTTCCAGTTGCGCGCGCGGGTCGACGCCACGGCGCTGGCGCACGCGGTTGAACTCGCGGAAGCCGCCTTCGAAGATCGCCTCCATGCCGCCGACGTCGCGCTTGCGCTCGGTCGCGCCGCTGTAGAGCTTGGCCATGTCGGCGCCGGACCAGAAGCGTTCCTCGAACGTATCGGCCTCGCGCGTGGCGCGGTCGAGCACGCGCTTCTTGCGCAGGATGATCACCCACGAGGCGATCGACGCGAACAGCAGCAGGAGCATCACCAGCTGCACGGGCAGGCTGGCGTGCAGCACCAGCTGCAGGATGTCGATGCCGTGGTGGCCGGCGGCGGGCGCCGCGTCGGTGGCTGCGGTGGCGACGCGCGCGGGGGCGTCCTCCGGCAGGGGCGCGGCGGTCGCTGCCTGCAGGGCGGCCAGCAGTGGAATCATGCGTCGTTCTCCATCGGATCCAGTTCGAGGGCTTTCAGTCCCGCATACAGCGGCTCGGGAATCGGGCGCGGGCGGAACGTCGCGGCGCTGAGCGCCGCCACGCGTACCTCGGCGTCGAGCAGCAGCTCGCCGCCGCGATGGATCGCCTGCGTGAACACCAGGCTC
>JABFWF010000282.1 GCA_013362405.1 Lysobacter sp.
GTTGGGCGTGCGGCGCACGTCGGGCGCCGCCGCATGCGACGCCCCGCCCTGCTGCACGCGCCTGGCCGTCGCGGCGCGGGACTGCGCGCGATCCAGCGTGGCGCCGCCCGCATCGCCTTGCCACTCGCCATGCGCTGCCGGCGCCAGCACCTCGCGCAGCTCCGACAGGGGCCGCTGCGCCATCTCGCCGATGTCCAGCCCCGCGAAGGTGACCGACAGCGCTTCGGGCTTGAGCCGCTTGCCATGGCACACCGGGCACGGCGCACCGGTGACGAAGCGCGACACCCGTTTCTTCATCAGCGCGCTCTGGGTGGTCGCGAAGGTGTGCAGCACGTAATTGCGGGCGCTGGTGAAGGTGCCCATGTACGCGGGTTCGGTCTTCGCACGCAGCGCCGCGCGCGTCTCCTTCGGCGTGAAGCCCGGGTACACCGGCACCGTGGGCGTCTCGTCGGTGTAGAGGATCCAGTCGCGGTCCTTCTTCGGCAGCTCGCGCCACGGCCTGTCGACGTCGTAGCCCAGCGTGACCAGGATGTCGCGCAGGTTCTGGCCGTGCCACGCGGGCGGCCACGACGCGATGGCGCGCTCGCGGATGCTGAGCGAATCGTCGGGCACCATCGCGCGCTCGGTGACGTCGACGATCTGTCCCAGGCCGTGGCAGCGCGGGCAGGCGCCCTGCGGCGTGTTGGGCGAGAAGTCCTCCGCGTACAGCATCGGCTGCCTGGGCGGGTAGCTGCCGGCGCGCGAATAGAGCATGCGCAGCAGGCTGCTGATGGTCGTCACGCTGCCCACGGACGACCGCGCGCTCGGCGTGCCGCGCTGCTGCTGCAGCGCCACCGCGGGCGGCAGACCTTCGATGCTGTCGACGTCGGGCACGCCGGCCTGGTCGATCAGCCGCCGCGCATAGGGCGACACCGACTCGAGGTAGCGGCGCTGGGCCTCGGCGTACAGCGTGCCGAACGCGAGCGACGACTTGCCCGAGCCGGAGACGCCGGAGAACACCACCAGCGCGTCGCGCGGAATGTCGACGTCGACGTCCTTCAGGTTGTGTTCGCGCGCGCCGCGCACCCGCACGTGGCCGCCACGGTCGGGCGTGGGTTCGGGTTCGGCGGGGGCGGGATCGGTCCGTGGCGTGTCGCGGGCCATGGACCGCATGCTGGGCCGTTGCGAGCACCGCCCGGGTCGGAACCCGCTGCGAGCCGGCGTAGGACGCTCAGCTCGCCGCGCGCAACCGGAACGCCGGCTTGCGTTCGCCGACCTGGGTGCCGCGCGCGTTCGGGATCGCCTCGGCGCGCCAGGGGCGCAGCTCCTCGCGCTGCCGCGTGTCGAGCCAGCCGAGCTGGTCGAGCACCGCGACGGTCGCGGCGAACAGCGCCGTCTTGTTGCCGTCGATGACCTTGAGCGCGAATCCCTGCCCGCGGCTGGTGCTGGCGAACGCCTGCACGCCGTCGGCGCCGACCTTGGTCACCCAGTCGCCACGGCCGGCCCGCATGAACGCGAGGTCGCTGCGCGCCGTGCCCGACACCAGCTCGGGATGCGCCGTCATCGCGCGCGACAGCTGCCCGAACGGTTCGCCGAAGTCGGGGTCCCGCTCGCCGCTGGCCAGCCGCGCATAGGCGCGCGCCAGGTGCGACAGCGGCATCGCGAAGTTCGGCGCCGAGCAGCCATCGATGCCGAGCTTGAGGTCCTCGGACTTCAGGCCGGTGGCGCGCGCCACCTCGCGCCGGATCGCCTGCTGCAGCGGATGGCCGGGCGCCAGGTAGCTGCCGGTGGGCTGGCCGTGCTGCACGCACCACGCGAGGAAGCCCGCGTGCTTGCCGCTGCAGTTGTGGTGGCGCTCGTCGTAGCTGCCCACGACCGGATGGCCGATGCCGAGCTCGGCGTACATCGGCACATGGCAGCCGCACTGCAGCGCGCGGTGGCTGAGCCCGGTGCGCTGGAGCATGCCGTCGACCGCGTGCACGTGCATCGGCTCGCCGCTGTGGCTGGCGCACATGAGCGCGACCTGCGCCTCGGTGAAGCCGAAATGCGCGGGACCGCCGGCCTTGACGAACGGCAGCGCCTGCAGGGCCTTGAGCGTGGAGCGGGTGAACGTCAGCCAGTGCGGATCGCCCGCATGGGCCAGCAGCCGCCCGGCCGTGTCGACCACCGCGACGGCGCCGAAGTGCTGGCATTCCAGCGTGCCGCCCCGCGTGGTCTCGATGAGGGGGACGAGGGTCGTCATGCGAAGGATTGTCGCTGCGCGATGGCGTCTAGGGTCGTC
>JABFWF010000139.1 GCA_013362405.1 Lysobacter sp.
GGCGCGTTGGCGCATTGGCGCTTCGGCGCTTCGGCGCTTCGGCGCTTCGACGCTAGCGCCGCTTTGAGCCCCTCTCCCACCGGGAGAGGGGTTGGGGTGAGGGGCAACGAAGGTGTGGCGCTCACTAGCCAGTGCAGGGAAAAACTGCGCTGTTGCTCTGCCGGATCTCCCCAAGATCCAAATGGATTCCAGCTTTCGCTGGAATGACGAAGTCGTGGTTGGCCGCTACTGGAGTGCCCCAACGCTGAGGGCCTGGATCCCGGCCTTCGCCGGGATGACGGCGCTGTTAGGGCTGACATGGCTCGCCCGCTGCGGGAGTGCCCGAACGCTGAGGGCCTGGCTCCCGCCGGGATGACGGCGCTGCCAGGGCTGGCATGGTTCCCCCGCTGCGCAGCGCCCTGACGCTGAGGCCGGGTCCCGGCTTCCGCCGGGATGGCGGCGTAGAAGAGGGCGTCGGGCGCTGGTGAGGAACCCCTACGCCATCTCTACCCGCGGAACTCCCTGCAGCAGCGCGGCCAGCATCGCGCCCGTTACCGGCTTGCGCAGGAAACCCTGGAAACCCGCCGCCATGGCCTGCGGTTCGGCGTCGGCGTCGGCGCGGGCGGTGATCGCGAGCAGTGGCCGGTCGAAGCCCTGCATCCGCAGGTGCGACGCCAGCGCCAGGCCGTCCATGCCGGGCAGGTCCAGGTCGAGCAGCGCCGCGTCGAAGGTGCCGGTCGCCGATTCGGCGAGCGCGGCCAGCGCATGCGAGACATGCGTGACGCGGTGGCCCTGCGCGCGCAGCAGGCCGCAGATCACCTCGGCCACCGTCGGATCGTCTTCCACCAGCAGCAGCGTGAGCGGGCCCCCGCGCGAGTCGAGCAGCGCCTGCGCATCATCGTGGGTTCCCGGCACGACCGCGTGCGGCAACGGCAGCACGACGATGAAGCGCGCGCCTTCGCCCGGCGCGCTCTCCAGTTCGATCGAGCCGCCCATTTCCGCCGAGAGTTCCTGGCAGATCGCCAGGCCCAGCCCGCTGCCGCCGTAACGCGCGGCCGTGCGCGCGCCGTCGGCCTGTTCGAAGCGGCGGAACAGGCGCGCCTGTTGTTCGCGACTCAGCCCCGGGCCCGTGTCGATCACCTCGAAACGCACGCCGCGGGGCGACAGCGCGCCCACGCGCAGTTCGACGCAACCGCGCTCGGTGAACTTGATCGCGTTGGCGAGCAGGTTCAGCAGGATCTGGCACACGCGGCTCGCGTCGCCGCGCATGCCGGCCGGCGCGTCGTCGTCGACGATGACGCGAAACGCCAGGCCCTTCTGCTTCGCCAGCGGCGCCATCAACGTCGTCGCCTCGTCTACGACGTCGCGAAGATCGAACGGCTCGTCGGCCAGTTCCAGGCGGCCGGATTCGATGCGCGCCAGGTCGAGCGCGTCGTTCACCAGCCGCAGCAGGTGGCGGCCGGCGCGACGGATCGACTCGACGTGGCTGCGTTGCTGCCCGTCCAGCGGCGTGTCGAGCAGCAGCTCGCTCATGCCCAGCACGCCCGTCATCGGCGTGCGCACTTCGTGGCCGAGCGTGGCGAGGAAGCGCGTCTTGGCGAGCGAGGCCTGCTCGGCGAACTCGCGTTCGCGCTCCGACAACTGCCACGCGTGGCGTCGCTTGAGGCGGCGACGGTACGCGTCGGCGCTCCACCAGCCCACCGCGACGACGATGCCGGCGAAGGCGGTCATCGCGATCCACGTCTGCCACCACGGCGGCTGCACGCTGACGGACAGCGTCTGCGGCGGCGACCAGATGTTGTCGGCCGCGCGCGCGACGATCTGCAGCGTGTAGTCGCCGGGATCGAGCTGCGAATAGACGCGTTCGCCCGTCGAATCGACGTCGACCCAGTCGGCGTCGTAACCGCGCAGGCGGAAGCGGAACGCGTGGTTGCGCGCATCGTTGAACGACAGCAGTCGCGCGACCACGCGCAGGTCGCGGTCGCCGGGCTTGAGCACGATCGGCTGCGAGGCATCCAGCGGCGTGCGCAGGTCGGCGCGGCTCACGTCGACGCTCTGCACCAGCAGGCGCGGCGGCTCCACCGAGGGATGCACGTCGGCCGGCGCGAACATCACCAGGCCATCGGGCGAACCGACCAGGATGCGGTCGCGATCGCGCGTCATCACCGGCCGGCTCGGGAATTCCTGGTTGGACAGGCCATCGCGCACGCCGTATACGCGCACGACGCGGCGCTTGGGCTCCACGCGCAGCAGACCGCGCACGGTGGTGGCCCACACGA
>JABFWF010000270.1 GCA_013362405.1 Lysobacter sp.
TGCTGTCGCGCGGCAACAGCGAGGAGCTCGACAAGCTCTACCGCGACTGGCGCGGCCGCGATCCAATCGTGCAGCCGATGCTGGAAGACCGCGGCCTGGCGCCCGCTCCGACCACCTCGGTGCCCGCCAAGCCGTCCGACTCCACGGCCACGCCGCCGACCGCGCCGCCTTCGCCGGTGACGCCACCGGTCAAGAAGTAAGCGCCCCCGAAACCGCCCGGCTCACCGGGCGGTTTCTTTTTCGCCTCACCGCAGGGCGACCAGCTTCTGCTGCGTCGCCTTGCCCCAGCCTTCGGCCACCCACGGATCCCTGCGCTGGCCCGCCAGGCGCCGCAGCGCCTTGTCGAGCGGATAGTCGTGGCCCGACCTCGTGCGGCCGAGCTCGCTCCATGCCAGCGGCACCGCCACTCCCGCTTCCCTGCGCGCACGCAGCGACCAGCTGGCGACGCTGGTCGCGCCGCGGCCGTTGCGCAACCAGTCGATGAAGATGACGCCCCGGCGTTTCGCCTTCGCCGCCGTGGCGACGTATTTGTCCGGCGCCTGCAGCGCCATCGCGTTGGCGAAGGCCTCGCAGAAGGCCTTGGCTTCGTTCCAGTCGGGACCTGGACGGATCGGCAGCACGACATGCAGGCCCTTGCCGCCCGACAGGCGCAGGAAACCCTGCAGGCCGATCTCCGCGAGCCGCGCCTTCACGTCGCGCGCCGCCGCCTTGATCGCGTTCCAGTCGACGCCTTCGCCTGGATCGAGGTCGAACACCAGCCGGTCCGGATGCTCGACCTCCTCGATGCGCGCGCCCCAGGGATGGAACTCGAGCACGTTCATCTGCACGAGGTCGAGCACGCCTTCGACGGTGTCGACGTACAGGTACTCCTCGCTGCCGCCGTCCTTCTCGCGGATCGGCACCGCGCGCACGTGGTCGCCGAGCGTGCGCGCGTGGTGCTTCTGGAAGAAGCATTGGCCGGCGACGCCGTCCGGGCAGCGCACCAGCGACAGCGGGCGGTTGGCGAGTTCGGGCAGCAGCGCCGGCGCCACCGAGCGGTAGTAGTCCGCCACCTGCTGCTTGGTGATCTTCAGCTCGGGGAAGATCAGCTTGCCGGGATTGGTGATGCGCACGCCCGGCGGCGTGTCGTCGCCGACGTCCTTCACGCCCTTGTCCTCGCGCAGGCCCTTGAAGCTCGGATGGCGCAACAGGCCTTCCTTGCCGAGGCCGCGGTACTCGACCTCCGCGACGAGTTCGGGCTCGACCCAGGTGACGTCGCGCGGCCGGTCGGGCAGGTGCGCGGGTAGCACCAGCGTCGGCGTCTTGCGCTCCAGCTTCTTCAAGCGTGCCCCGAGCGTGCGCAGGGTCGCATCGTCGTAACCGGTGCCGACGCGCCCGGCGTACTTCAGCGCGCCGTGCGCGCGCGTGGCCATCAGCAGCGCGCCGAAGCCGGTGCGCGAGCGCCTGGGCGCCGTGTAGCCGACGATGACGAACTCGTCGCCCTGCGCGTGCTTGACCTTCAGCCAGCTGGTGCCACGGCCGGGCGCGTAGCGCGCCCCGACCTGCTTGCTGATGATGCCTTCCATGCCCTGCTTCTCGCTGGCCGCGAACACCTCCGGCCCGTGGCCGACGATGTGCTGGCTGTAGGCGATGACGGGATCGGCACCGTCGACCACCTGCGCGAGCAACGCCTTGCGGTCGACCAGCGCGCAGCCGGTAAGGTCATGGCCGGCGAGCGATGTCAGGTCGAAGACCATGTAGCGCAGCGGCGCGTTCGCGCTGCCTTCGATCGTCCGCTGCAACAGGCTGAAGTCGTCGCGTCCCCCTGCGGTCAGCGCGACCAGTTCGCCGTCGAAGCTGGCGTCGTCGAGCTTCAGCTGCGCGAACGCGGCGACGATGTCCGGATAGCCCTCGGTCCAGTTGAGCCCGTTGCGCGAGCGCAGGCGCACCTCGCCGTCGGCGATGTCGACCAGCAGACGGTAGCCGTCCCACTTGAGTTCATGCAGCCACGCGTCGCCATCGGGCGCCTCGTCCCTGAGCGTGGCGAGCTGCGCGTCCAGCGGCTTCCACCGGGTCTTTCGTTTCGCGCCCGGCAGCATCGCGGCGCGCGCGGCCCAGTCGATGCGCCGGCGTCGTGGCGCGGCGCGCTTCGCCGGCGCCGTCCGTTTCGCCTTCTTCGCGGCTTTCGCCACCGTCGCCGGTTTTCCCTTCCGTACCATCGCGCGCTCCGTCGAGGCACGCTCGTCGGCATCCATCAGATCGTCGGCCTCGGCATCGCGCGCATGCGCGTCGTCCCGCTTGATCAGCAGCCATTGCGGCTTGCCGCCGCGCTGCTGCTGGGTGCGCACCAGCTTCCAGCCGCCGTGCAGCTTCTCGCCGTGCAGCGAGAAATCGATCTTGCCGGCCGCGAGGCCCTCGAGCGGATCGCCGTTGCTGCTCCAGACGCCATGGTCGAAGATGTCGACGTGCCCGGCGCCGTAATTGCCTTCCGGGATGTCGCCCTCGAAGCTCGCGTAGCCGAGCGGGTGGTCCTCGACCTCGACGGCGAGGCGCTTTTCGCCAACCCGCAACGACGGTCCGCGCGGCACCGCCCAGCTCTTCAACGTGCCATCCATCTCCAAACGGAAGTCGTAGTGGCGCGCGCGCGCGTGGTGCAGCTGGATGACGTAGATCGGGCGCCGGCCGTGGCGCCCGGCCGATGTCGCGCCGGAAGGCTCCGGAGTGGCGCCGAACTTCCGCTTGCGGGCGTATTCGCGCAGGCTCACCCGATGGCCCTTAGGCGCTCTTGCGACGGGTCGTCTTGCCGGTCTTCTTCGCGGGCTTGCGGGTGGTCGCGCGCTTGGCCGTCTTCTTGGTCGCCGGCCGCGCAGGCTCCTCGTCCGCTGCGTCCTCGCCGCGGTGTGCCTTCGCCGTCTTCTTCGCCGGGGTGCGGCTCTTGTTGGCGATGCTCTGCTGCAGCAACGACATGAAGTCGACCACGTTCGTCGCCGCGCCCTCCTCCGCTTCCGGCGCCTCCGTCTTGCGTCGCACCACGCCGTGCGCCTCCATGCGCTCCTTGATCACTTTCTGCAGGCGCGTGCGGAACTCGTCCTTGTACTGGTCGGGCTGCCAGTCGCCGGACATGGTCTCGATCAGCTGCTCGGAGAACTCCAGCTCCTTTGGGGTGATGCGGTAATCGCCCCTGGCGCCCTCCGGGATGCTGTAGTCGTGCACGTCGACCAGTTCGCCCGGGTAGCGCATCATCATCAGCAGCAGCGCGTTGTCCTCCGGAATCACCGCGCACAGGCTTTCGCGCGTGCGGATCACCACCCGCGCGATGCCGATCCTGCCGGTCTTCTGCAGGGCCTCGCGCAGCAGCACGTAGCCCTTCTCCGCCTTCTTCTGCGGCACCAGCACGTAGGGCTTCTCGAAGTACTGCGGGCCGATCGCCTCGGCATCGACGAAGCCCTCGACGTCGATCGCGTCATGGCTCTCCGGCGCGGCGGACTTGATGTCCTCCGGCTCGAGCACGACGAAGCTGCCTTTCTCGTATTCGTAGGCCTTGACGATGTCCTTCCACGGCACCTCCTCGCCGGTCTCGGCGTTGACGCGCTCGTACTTCACCGGCGCGTTGTTGCGGCCGTCGAGCATGCGGAAGGAGATGTCGGCGCTCGGCTTCTCGCCGGACATCAGCGACACCGGGATGTTGAGCAGTCCGAACGAGAGCGTGCCGGACCAGACGGGGCGTGGCATGCCGGATCCTCCTCTGGCGCCGCGGCGGCGCGGGAGGCGCGCCTGCGACGGATTCAGTATCCCGGCGCGGCGTGATGCGGCCGTGCAGCGCGGGCCTGGAAAACGCGAACGCCGCCCCGGGGCGGCGTTCGCGTGGATTGCGCGGGGAAGGCGTTCAGGCGGCGCGGTCGAACACCGGCATGTCGTCGCACAGCCGGTTCGCGCACTCGAGGGTGGCGGCCTGCCAGGCGGCGTGGGCGTCGCGGCGCACGTCGGCCCAGTCCAGCGAGGAGTCGCCGCGCAGCACGTGCCATTCGCCGGCGAGGTGCGATTCCACGGCGTTCCACGGCTGGTCCGGATACATCTGCGTCGCTTCTTCGCCGAGGATGCGCGCGCGCGTACGCGTCTCGTCGAGCAGCTGGACGGCGGGCGGCTGGTGCAGGTGGATCAGCATCGGGTGGCTCCGGCGGTCTGGCGAACGCGCGCATTTACGCAGCGTTCGCGTTCCGGGGCCGTGAAAGCGGCAGGAGGTTCTCCGGCCGTTCAGCGCAGCGGGACGTAGCCGCCGGGCACGCCGCCGGGCGACAGCACCAGCTGCCAGAGCTGGATGCGGCGCGCGCGGAAGCTCGCCATCGCCCCCGCCAGGTAGAACCGCCACATGCGGCGGAAGCGGTCGTCGTAGCGCGGCGACAGCTCGTCCCATGCACGTTCGATGTTCGCGCGCCAGGCCTGCAGGGTGCGGTCGTAGTCGGCGCCGAAGTTGTGCCAGTCCTCGATCACGAAGCGGCCCTCGGCCGCCGCCGCCACCTGCACCGCGGAAGGCAGCATGGTATTGGGGAAGATGTAGCGCGCGATCCACGGATCGCTCTGCCGCGCGGACTCGTTGCTGCCGATCGAATGCAGCAGGAACAGGCCGTCGGAGGCGAGGCAGCGCCGGGCGACGTCGAAGTAGCGCGTGTAGTTGCGCACGCCGACGTGCTCGAACATGCCGATCGAGAAAATGCGGTCGAACGGCTCGGCGATCTCGCGGTAATCCTGCAGGCGGATCTCGACCGGCAGGCCGTCGCACAGGCGCCGCGCGTACTCCGCCTGCTCCCGCGAGATCGTCACGCCGACGCCGGCCACGCCGTAGCGCTCCGCGGCGAATTTCAGCGCCTCGCCCCAGCCGCAGCCGATGTCGAGCACGCGCATGCCGGGCCGCAGGCCGAGCTTGCGGCAGACGAGGTCGAGCTTGGCCTCCTGCGCGGCGTCGAGGTCGGTGGCCTCGCGCCAGTAGCCGCAGCTGTACACCATCCGCCCGCCCAGCATGCGCGCGAACAGTTCGTTGCCGACGTCGTAATGGCGCAGGCCGACCTCGCGGCTGCGCCGGACCGTCTGCAGGTTCAGCAACCGCGCGCGCACCTCGTCGAGCCAGGCGGCGAGGCCTCGCACGCGCTCGTCGACTCCGCGCGCAAGCAGGCGGTGCAGGAAGCCGTCCAGCGAGTCGACGTCCCACCAGCCCTCCATGTACGACTCGCCGAGCCCGAGCGATCCCTGCACAAGCACGCGCCCGTAGAAGCGTGGCTCGTGGATCACGGGATCCCACGGACGGCCGCGACCCGGCACGATGTCGGCTTCGGCGAGCAGCACGCGCACCCGCCGCCGCAGTGGATGCGATCCGCTGCGTCGTGTCGCGACCGAGGGCTGCGCGATGGCCATGTGCGCGGTTCCTAGCCGCCGGCGAACAGATCCCGATAGGCCGGGGCGACGTGCGGCAGCAGCACGTCGTCGGGAACGTCCACCGTCTGCCGGCCATCGGCATACGGCCCGACCTGGTAGGGGGGGAACACGAAGCGCAACGCGGTGATCCGGCCATCGGGGGCGAGCAGGGGTTCGAACTGGCTGAAGTTCTGCGGATCGGGCCCGGTGCCCTGGTCGATCATGCGGCCGCCATCCTTCAGCACATCGGTGCGCTGCTCGCCGGACAGGCCGTCGGCGTCGACGCGCTGGGACAGCGCGGTATGCAGCTGGTCACGGATGTAGGCCGCGAGGGTCGCCCACGCGGCACGATCGGGCACGAGCCTGGTGGCGGTCAGCAGCTCGTTGCGCTGCGGCAGCCAGACGAAGCAGGCAACCAGCGGATTGCCGTGCGCTCCGCCCGTGTAGGTGCTGCCGTCGGCATCGATCGCCACCACCCGCGGCGTGGAAGCGACCTCGACGAAGCTCAGCGTGAGGTCGTAGGGCGCGGCCGGCTTCTTTCCTCCGAGACCAGCGACCGCCTGCATCAGCTCGGCGCGCGCGGCGTCGGCATAGCGCTTGAGTTCTGCCGCGAGGCCCGGATAGCGGTTGGCGACCGCCGGATAGCTGATGCCGATGACGTAGCGCGGATCGTGCTCCGCAACGTCCTGCAGCGGGGGCGTCGGAGGGAAGGTGGCAGCCCTGGTGGTGGCGGATGGCGCCGCGGAACCTGCGGCGCGGGGCGCGGCCTCGCGCCGGCAGGCGGCGAGGCCCAGGATCAGGGCAGCGGACAGCAGGCAGGCGGCCTGGACGGCCGGACGACGCGACATGGGGCTCCTTTCCCAAGGGGGGACCGCGCGACACAGGATAGCGACGTGGCCGTGATGCCTGAATGCACGGTCCCTCGCCCCACGTCCCGCACCCCGAAAAGAAAAAGCCCGGCCGGAGCCGGGCTTTCTTGCGCACCGCGGAAGCGGGCGCGTGGCGCTTACATCGCCTGGACCTCATCGGCCTGCAGGCCCTTCTGGCCCTGCACGACCTTGAACGAGACCTTCTGGCCTTCCTGCAGCGACTTGAAGCCGGTGCCCTGGATGGAACGGAAGTGCACGAACAGGTCCGGGCCGGACTCCGGGGTGATGAAGCCGAAGCCCTTGGCGTCGTTGAACCACTTGACGGTACCGGTCTGACGATCCGACATCTTTGCTACTCCTAGAAACGAGGTTTGGGTGTACACGGCCGCCTGCGGCGTGCCGGACTGTCGAGCCAGGGGTAACGCGTAACGATGTAGCGGATCGCGTGGATCTACCGCATCGGGCCACGATGTCACCGTGATCCCGCTGAAACAGTGCGCGCACCTTACCCTACTTTGGGGCACAAGTGTGAATGCGCCGCCAGCATCAGGCTTCGAACCCGGAAGCGCCCCATGAACGGCGGCCGCCGCAGGGACACGCCAAGGCTCCCCGACGCCCGCCTCGCCCGCGCTACCAGTCCTCGTGCCGCGGCAGCAGCCCGCGCAGCTCGGCGTCGGTGAGGTTGCGCCACTGGCCCGGCTTGAGGTGGCCGAGCTTCACGCTGCCGATCCGCACCCGCACCAGCTGCTTGACCCGATAGCCGAAGTGCGCCGCCATCAGCCGGATCTGCCGGTTGAGCCCCTGCACGAGGGTGACCCGGAAGCCGAAGCGGCCGAGCTTGCCGGTGCGGCACGGCAGCGTCGGCTGGCCATGCACCGGCACGCCGCCGCGCGCCATGCCGCGCAGGAGCTCATCGGTCACGGCATGGTTCACGGCGACCAGGTACTCCTTTTCCAGCTTGTTCTCGGCGCGCAGCACCTGGTTGACGATGTCGCCGTTGCTGGTCAGCAGGATCAGGCCCTCCGAGTCCTTGTCGAGCCGACCGATCGGAAAGATGCGCTGCTCGTGGCCGACGAAGTCGACGATGTTGCCTTTCACCGACGATTCCGTCGTGCAGGTGACGCCGACCGGCTTGTTGAGCGCGATGTAGACGTGCCGGCGCTGGCCCTTCGCGGCGGTGCGCGCGTGCAGCGGCTGGCCGTCGACGCGGACCTCGTCGCCCTCGCCCACTTCCGCGCCGATGCGGGCACGCAGGCCGTCGACGGTGACCCGTCCTTCGGCGATCAGGCGGTCGGCCTCGCGGCGCGAGCAGGCGCCGGTGTCGCTGATGTGCTTGTTCAGGCGCATGGGGCGCGCATTCTACGCGCCGTGCCGTCGGGACGCGGGGCCGTTGCGACGCTGGCTGTCGCGACGCGCGCGCTCAGGCGCGCAGGTCGGCGTATTCGGGATGGCGTTCGATCCAGGCGGCGGCGTAGGAACAGGCCGGCCGCACGCGCAGGCCTTCGCCACGGGCGTAATCGAAGACGGCCTGCACCAGCGCGCCAGCGATGCCGCGGCCGCCGATCGCCGCGGGCACGTCGGTATGGACGAGCGCCAGCACGTGGCCCTCCCGCCGGTAGTCGACCCGCGCCTCGTGACCATCCACGGTGACCACGAAGCGCTCGTGCGCGGACTGGTGGTCGATGGGCAGGCCGGCGGCGTCGGGCATCGTCAGTGTCGATTCGGGGAGCGGTGGTCGCGCCGCCCCTGGCGCTGCCGGTTCTGGTCGTTCACGTGGCCCTGCACGGCCGGCAGGTCCATTTCCTCATTATGCAGCGCGTAGGCGTGGACGCGGGCGTCGTCGGACTGGAAGCCGGCGTGCGGTGCGTGGTTGCCGCTCGCGCCATGGTGTCCCAGTTGCTGCCACGGCGGCGTCTCGCGCTCGCGCGCCTGCTTGGCCTCGAGCAGGCGACGGGTGGCCTCGCGCGCCTCCGCCGGCGCACCCCGCCTGCTGCCGTTGCCGCGCGTGCGTTGCGTCGAGGGCGGCCTCCCGTGCGGGGTGGCGGCCTTGCGCGGCGTGGCCGTGGTCGCGCCGCTGGTCTTCCTGGCAACGCCGGACTGCTTCGTCGCATTGACGTTCGTCGCGCGCCGGCGCGATGTGGTCTTCTTGCCCGCTGTGCTGACGATCTTCTTCGCCGGCGTTTTCGCCGTGGCCTTCTTCGCCGGCGTGGTCGCGTTCGTCTTCTTCGCACGGACGGTCTTGCCGGCCGTCTTCTTCGTGGCAGCCGTGCGTCCGGAGGTCTTCGCGGCGGTCTTGCGCGCGCCGGCGCGGGTGGATGCCGATTTGCCTGCCGTCGCACCGGCCGCGCGGGTACGGCTGGCGCCGGTGCGGCTTGCCGCGGTCTCGCTCGCGTCGCGATCGGCTCCGCTGCGGGCGGTGCCGGTCCTGCGCGCCGCGCCACTGGCGGC
>JABFWF010000259.1 GCA_013362405.1 Lysobacter sp.
CGCAGCACGCCGTGCCGTTCCTCATCTGCGATCGCTGCCAGTCCGCCACGGAGCTGGAGGACGAGCGCATCGTCGACACGCTTGATCGCCGCGCGCGCGAGCTCGGATTCACCCCGCAGGCGCAGACGCTGGAAGTGCACGGCGTCTGCGCGGCCTGCGCCAGGGCCGACGCGGCTTGACTAGTGGCCTGCGCCGCGACGGCCTGGCCCCGGCGCTTCGAACCTAGAGATACGTGCGCGTGAACAGTTTCAGTTCGCGCGCCTCGATTCCGGCCTCGCGTCGCGTGGCGACGAAATAGTCCAGCAGCTCCGCGCGCGTGGATGCAGGAAGGTCGAGCGTCTGCTCCGTCGAGGAGCGCGGTGCTTCGTTTCCTGCTGCGACCCGGGAGCTCGGCGGCGGACTGCCGGTGGAGCCGAGGAGCGCGCCCTTGAACCGCAGGACGCCCGTGCTCGATTGCGCATGCGCGGACTGGTCCGTGGCCAGCAACGCCGCGGCGATGGAAAGGAAAATCACGGCTCTCATCTTCGAATCCCCTGAAGCGCGGCAAAGTGCCGCAGCCGCATTCTGCGAAAAAGTCTCAGTCAGCAGCAGGTAAAACGACTGAGAAAAAATCGCATTGCTTCAGATGTCCGCGAGTGATAAAGCGACGTTCCGCTCAGATCACCCGACGCTGCGCCGCCGTCGCTTCATCGCCGGTGTTCGGCGTTCCGGTGGGCTCGATCAGCATCAGGTGCGCCTCGTCGATCGCCACCGGGCGATGCTCCACGCCGCGCGGAACGACGAACAGTTCGCCCGGGCCGAGTTCGACCGCGCCGTCGCGCAGTTCGATGCGGATGCGCCCGTGCAGCACGAGGAACAGGTCGTCGCTGTCGGCGTGCGAATGCCACACGAATTCGCCCTTCACCTTCACCACCATGATGTCGTGGCCGTTGAAGATCGCCACGGTGCGCGGTTGCCAGTGCGCGTCGAACGTGGCGAGTTTCGCGGCCAGGTTGATCGGAACGTGCTTCGTCATGTCGCCTGCGCCTGCGGTTGTGCGCGAATCGGCGTCGGCGCGGATTCGCGGATGGGAAGGTTGGCGGCGGCGGCGATGAGCGCCAGGGCCATGTCGGCGTACCACATCCAGCTGTAGTCGCCGAAGCGCTCCAGCACCAGGCCGCCGACCCACGCGCCGAAGAAGCCGCCGAGCTGGTGCGAGAGCAGGGTGAGGCCGAACAACGTGCCGAGATAGCGCGGCCCGAACAGCTTGCCGACGAGGCCAGCTGTCGGCGGCACCGTCGCGAGCCAGGTCAGGCCCAGCGCTGCGGAGAACAGGAAGAACGTCAGCGGCGTGGGCGGCGAGATGAGGTAGATCGCGATCAGCACCGCGCGGCTCGCGTACATCGCCGCGAGCAGGTACTTCATGCGGAAGCGCTGCCCGAGCCAGCCGGCGCCCAGGCTCCCGGCGACGTTGAACAGGCCGATCAGCGCCAGCGACACGGCCGACACGCTGGCGGGCAAGCCGCACAGCGCGATCTCGCTCGGCAGGTGCGTCACGAGGAACGCGATGTGCACCCCGCAGGTGAAAAACCCCAGGTGCAGCATCCAGTAGCTGCGATCGCGCACGGCGATGCGCAGTTGCTCGCGCAGGCCGATGCCAGGTGTAGGCGTCGCAGTCGCAGCCGTCTGTGTGGTGGCCGCCGCGCGTCGACGCAGCGGCCAGGCGAGCGGCAGTGTCGCCAGCGCAGAGGCGGCGAGGGTGAACATCGCCACGCCCCATCCGGCGACGCTGATCACCGCCTGCACCAGTGGCGCGAACAGGAACTGGCCGAACGATCCGCCGGCATTGATCACGCCCGCGGCCATCGAGCGCTTTTCGGCCGGCATGTGCTGCGCGGTGGCGCCGATGAGGATCGAGAAACTCCCGGCGCCGGCACCTGCCGCGCTCAGCACGCCGAGCGTCAGCAGCAGGCCCCATTCGGACGCGAGCGCCGGCGCCAGCGCCATGCCGGCCGCGAGCAGCAGTCCGCCGAAGACGAGCACGCGTCCGGGCCCGCGCTGGTCGGCGATCGCGCCGAACACCGGCTGCACGGCGCCCCAGACGAACTGCCCGATCGCCAGCGCGAAGCTGATCTGCGCGACGGTGAGGCCGGTGCTCTGGCCGATCGGCGCGACGAACAGGCCCATCGACTGGCGTACGCCCATGGTGATCATCAGCATCGCCGTGGCGGCGAGTACCAGTGGCCAGTAGCGCGTCGCGGGGTGAGGCGCGT
>JABFWF010000154.1 GCA_013362405.1 Lysobacter sp.
ACGACGAACACCTCGCGTCGCGGTGCGGGCGGCTGCTGCGGCTGGACAGCGGCCGGCTGGTGGCGTCGTGAGCCGCACGTCGGGCAATACGTTCGGACTCGCGTGGCGACAACTGCGCCGCGACCTCGCGGCCGGCGACGTGCGCATCCTGATCGCCGCGCTGGTGCTCGCGGTGCTGGCCGTTACGGCGGTCGGTTTCGTCACCGATCGCGCCGAACGCGCGCTGACCATCGAAGCCAACCGACTGCTCGGCGGCGATGCCGTGGTGCGCGCCGATTCGCCCATCTCCGGCGCCGTGCGCGAGGCCGCCAACGCGCCGCAACTGCAACGTACCGAAACCATCGAACTGCAGACGATGATTCGCGTAGGCGAGCGCCTGCAGCTCGGCGACCTGCGCGCGCTGGGCGAAGGCTTCCCGCTGCGTGGCGCGTTCCGCATCAACGGCAGCGATGGCGTCGAACGCGATGCGGGCAGCGTGCCCGCGCGCGGCACGATCTGGATGAGCCGCGCCGGCGCCGACACACTCGGCGCGAAGCCGGGCGACCAGATCGCGCTCGGCGACGCGCAGTTCCGCCTCGCCGCGCTGGTCGTGCAGGAGCCCGACGCCGCGCTCGACTACTTCAACGTCGCGCCGAAGGTGTTCCTCAACCTCGCCGACGTCCCATCCACGGGGCTGGTGCAGGAAGGCAGCCGCATCCGCTATCGCCTCGTCGTCGCGGGGCCTGCTGCCGCGGTGGAGACCTTCGTCGCGAAGGCGAAGCCGGCGCTCGGGCGCGGGCAGCGTCTGGAGACCATCGCCGACGCGCGTCCTGAAATCCGCTCCGCGCTCGATCGCGCCGGCCGCTTCCTCGGTCTCGCCGCGCTCGTCTCCGTCGTGCTCGCTGCGGTCGCGGTGGCGATGGCCGCGCGTCGCCACAGCGCACGGCATCTGAGCGGCACCGCGGTGATGCGCTGCCTCGGCGCCAGACAGCGATCGCTGGTCGGCATCCAGGTCGGCGAACTGCTGATGCTGGGCGTCATCGCCAGCACCATCGGCGTGCTGCTCGCGTTCGCGCTGCAATGGGCGATCGGCGGCTGGCTCGCACAGGCGCTGAAGCTGTCGATCCCGCCCGCCGGCCTGATGCCCGCGCTGCAGGGTTACGGCGTCGGTCTGGTCGTGCTGATGGCCTTCGGTGCGCCGCCGGTGCTCGCGCTGCGCCGGGTGCCCGCGTTGCGCGTGCTGCGTCGCGACCTCGATCCCACCGAGCCGAGCGCGTGGCTCGTCGGCATCGCCGGCTTCGTCGGCCTCGCCGCACTTCTGTGGTGGAAGGCCGGCTCGGCGGCGCTCGGTCTGTCGATGCTCGCCGGCATCGCCGCGACGCTGCTGGTGCTCGCGCTGCTGGCGTGGGCGCTGATCCTCGTCGTGCGCCGCGTGCGTTCGCGCCTGCGCGGCAGCCTGCGCTACGGTCTGGCGAACGTGAGCCGTCGCGCCGGCACGAGCATCGCGCAGGTGTCGGCGCTCGGGCTGGGCCTGATGGCGCTGCTGCTGCTCACCTTCGTGCGCACCGATCTCCTGGACCGCTGGCAGCTCGCGCTCGCCGCGGATGCGCCGAACCGCTTCATCATCAACGTGCAGGACGACCAGGTCGACGCCGTACGCGCCTTCATCGCCGAGCAGGGCGTGGCCGCG
Organism: Lysobacter sp.; assembly: GCA_013362405.1. Lineage (GTDB taxonomy): Bacteria > Pseudomonadota > Gammaproteobacteria > Xanthomonadales > Xanthomonadaceae > JABFWF01. The sequence goes on from JABFWF010000154.1 coordinate 1,670, forward strand.
CCGACGCTGTATCCGATGATCCGCGGTCGCCTCACCGCGCATAACGGCAAGCCGGTCACCGGAAAGGACTACGAAGCGCAGGGCGAGCGCGCGCAGCGCCTGGCCGAACGCGAGTTCAACCTGTCCGTCGCGGACCATCTTCGCGACGACAACCGCGTCACCGAAGGCAAGTTCTGGACCGGCAGGCCTGCGAAACCCGAAGCCTCCGTCGAGGAGGAGTTCGCCAGGCGCCTTGGCTGGAAGATCGGCGACCGCATCGCGTTCGACATCGCCGGCCAGCCGTTCGAAGCCACCATCACCAGCCTGCGCAGCGTGGAGTGGGAGAGCTTCCGGCCGAACTTCTTCGTGATCGCCTCGCCGGGTTCGATGGACGGGCTGCCCGCCAGCCACATCACCGCAGTGAGCGTGCCGCCCCAGCGCACGCGGTTCACGGCCGACCTGGTGACGCGCTTCCCGAACCTGTCGGTCATCGACATCGACGCGGTGCTCAAGCAGGTGCGCAGCACGGCTGACCAGGTTTCCACGGTCGTGGAAGTGGTCTTCTACTTCTCGCTGGTCGCCGGCCTGCTGGTGCTGATGGCC
>JABFWF010000007.1 GCA_013362405.1 Lysobacter sp.
GATTGGCCTTGCTGCCCGGGCCCTGGCGGGTGTTCTTGGTTTCGACGAAGTTGCCGACGTGCACGCCGTCGGCCAGCACGGTACCGGGGCGCAGGCGCGCGAACGGGCCGATCTGCACCGCGCCCTCGGTGCGCGCGCCGTCGAGGTCGCAGTGCGCACGCACTTCGGTGCCCGCGCCGAGCAGCACGTCGCGCAGGCGGCAGAACGGACCGACGCGCACGCCGTCGCCGAGCTCGACCTCCCCTTCGAACACGACGTCGACGTCGAGCTCCACGTCGCGGCCCACCCGGACGGTGCCGCGGATCTCCACCCGCGCTGGGTCGGCCACGCGCACGCCCTGCGCGCACAGCGCGCGCACCGCGCGCAGCTGCCAGGCGCGCTCGAGCTGGGCGAGCTGCCAGGGATCGTTCGCGCCTTCGGTCTCGATGACGTCGTCGACGGTGACGATTTCGGCGGAGTCGAACTCGACCGCCGCCATCGCGAACACGTCGGTCAGGTAGTACTCGCCCTGGGCGTTGTCGTTGCGCAGCGCATCCAGCCAGCGGCGCAGCGCGTTGGCGTCGGCGGCGATGACGCCGGTGTTGATCAGGCGGATGCGGCGCTCGTCCGCGTCGGCATCCTTGTGCTCGACGATACGCGCGACGCGGCCTTCGGCATCGCGCACGATGCGGCCGTAGCCGAGCGGTTCGGGCAGTTCGGCGGCGAGTACGGCGAGCCTGCCGGGCGCGCCGAGCAGGCGCTGCAGGGTGTCCACCCGGAGCAGCGGCACGTCGCCGTACAACACCAGCACGCGCGCGCCGTCGGGGACTGCCGGCATCGCCTGCTGCACGGCATGGCCGGTGCCGAGCTGGCGCGCCTGCTCGGCCCACGTCAGGTCCGTCGCATGCGCGAAGGCCGCGCGCACCTGGTCGCCTCCATGGCCATGCACCACGTGCAGCCCCTCGGGTCGCAGCGCGCGCGCGGTGTCGATCACGTGGGCGAGCATCGGCTTGCCGGCGATCTTCTGCAGCACCTTCGGCAGCACCGAGCGCATGCGCTTGCCTTCGCCGGCGGCGAGGACGATGACGTGCAACGGACCGGACATGGCGGCTCTCGTGCGGAGGTTGCGGAATTCTAACGGCGCCCGCTGTTACGATGCCGCGTCCTTCCGTACCCGCCACGCGATGCCCGACCCTTCCCCGCTCCACGGACCGGCCGCATGAGCCTGGGCCGCCATGCGCGCCACTACTTCCTGATCGGCATGCTGCAGTGGCTGATCGACTGGGGAGTGATGGTGGCGCTGACGCACTGGATACCGGTCGCGCCCGCCAACGTCGGCGGCCGCGTCGCCGGGGCGCTGCTCGGGTTCTGGCTCAACGGGCGGGTCACCTTCGCCGGCGACGACACCGCGGTCGGCCACCAGCAGCTTCGCCGCTACCTCGTGATGTGGACCAGCACCACCATCATCAGCACGTGGGCGATGCACACCATCGACGTGGAGCTCGGCCTGCAATGGGCGCGGCTGGCGAAACCGGCGGTGGAATTCGCGCTGGGCGGCGTCGGCTTCGTGCTCTCGCGGCACTGGATCTACAAGAAGTAGACGGGATGTCCGCCAAACGAAAAACGCCGGCACTTGGCCGGCGTTTTCGCATGAAACGGCGTCGCGGACTCAGTGCCGCAGGTTCTTGCGGAGGCGCTCCAGCGCCTGCAGCTGCGCGGTGACCTCGGCCAGGCGCTGCTGCGCCTCGGCGATCTCCATCGCCTCGCCGCGGCGGGCGAGGATGCGCTCGGCCTCTTCCTTCGCCGCGCGCACGGCCGCCTCGTCGATGTCCTCGGCGCGGATCGCGGTGTCGGCCAGCACGGTCACGACCTGCGGCTGCACCTCGAGCAGGCCGCCCGAGATCGCGAAGTCCAGCTGCTCGCCACCCGGCAGGGTGACGACGACCTTGCCCGGCTTCAGGCGGGTGATCAGCGGCGCATGGCGCGGCGCGATGCCGAGCTCGCCGAGTTCGCCGGTGGCGACGACCAGCTCCGCTTCGCCGTGGAAGATCTCGGCCTCGGCACTGACGATGTCGCAACGGATGGTGGATGCCATAAAGCTCGATTCCCGTAGGGCGGGTGTCCACCCGCCTGCCTGTCGCGAATGACGGGTCGAAACCCGCCTACAACCCTTCCCCGAAGGGAGCCGTTACGCCGCGACCTTCTTGCCCTTCTCGATCGCCTCGTCGATGCCGCCGACCATGTAGAAGGCCTG
>JABFWF010000189.1 GCA_013362405.1 Lysobacter sp.
GGCCGCACCTTGTCGGCGAGCCCGAGCCAGCCGTTGGCCGCCTTGAAATCGCCGCGCGCGCCCGCTGTTTCCGCGCGGCGGATCAGCGCGCTCTCCACCGCCGCGAGGCCCTGCTCGGCGCGGCCCTGGCCGGGACGCAGGCGCAGCACCTCGCGCAGCCTGGCGAGCGCGCCGTCGCCCGATTCGCCGAGCCTGCCTGCCTGCAGGTCCTGCTCGGCCGCGTGGTTGAGGTCCCAGGCGCGATCGGCGACGTCCACGCGGGCGAGATAGGCGAGCACCGCGGGATCCTTCGGTGCCGCCGTGCGCGCGACGGCCGCGGTGCGGTGCGCCGAACGCAGGGCATCGAGGTTGTCGTCGGCGCCCGCGAGCGCGGCGTCGCCCTGCGCGAGCAGTGCCGCGAGCGCCTTCTGCAGCCCGGCCTGCGCCTCCGCATCCGCGGCGTCGGCGCGCAGCAATGCGAGGTACAGCGGGATGGCCGACGCCGCGTCGTCGTACAGGCGTCCGGCGTCGAGCGCCTTCGCCGCCCGACGCAGCGTGGCTTCGCGCGTGCCGGGCGCTAACTCCACCGCCGGCAGTTGCCAGGTCAGGGAAGCGGCGATGCGGTCGTCGCCATGGATGGTCACCTGCCCGCCGCGCGCGTGCCGCGCCTGAGCCCCTGCCTGCGCTTCGCCCTTGCCGACGGGCGCGGGCGCCTCGCGCGCACAGGCGGCCAGCAGCGCCAGCGCGATCGCGACGGCGGACAGGCGGGAATGCGCGGCGGCGGGTCGCGTCATGCGGGCAAGGTAGGGGATCGACCGCGGCACCGGCAACCGCGGCCGGTGGAGACCACCCGCCGGGGGCGACCCCAGCGCACGGCCTGCTAGGCTGCCGCGTCCACAGGAGACCGACGTGCCGCACTGGATCGACGACCCCGCCACCTTGGCCGAGCGCCTCGCCACCCGCCCCGCGCGCGTCGGCCTGGACACCGAGTTCGTGCGCGAGCGCACCTACTGGCCGCAGCTGGCGCTGGTGCAGATCGCATTCGGCGCTGGGGACGACGATGTCTTGCTCGTCGATCCGCTGGTGCCGGGCATGCCCGCCGCGCTCGCGCCGCTGCTCGCCGACCCGACGGTACTGAAGCTCATGCACAGCGCGGGCGAGGACCTGATCGCCCTGCGGCACGCGTGCGGTGTGGTGCCGACGCCGCTGTTCGACACCCAGGTCGCCGCGGCGCTGGCCGGGGTCGGCGCGGGGATCGGCTACCAGCGGCTGGTACAGGACCTGTTCGGCGTCGCCCTGCCGAAGGGCGAGACGCGCTCGGACTGGCTGCGCCGCCCGCTGTCGCCGGCGCAGCTCGAGTATGCGGTGGACGATGTCCTCTACCTGTTCCTGGTGCACGACCGCCTCGCCGCGGAACTCGACGCGCTCGGCCGCGCGGCGTGGCTCGCCGAGGACTGCGCCCGTCTGGTCGCGAATGCCGAACGCGACGAACCCGAGCGCTGGCCGCATCTCGCCCTGCGCGCCGCCGCGTTCTTCGACACCGACGCCCAGCATCGCCTGCTGCGCCTGCTGCGCTGGCGCGAGGCGCAGGCGCGCGAAAGCGACCGCCCGCGCGCGTGGATCCTCGACAACGAACTCGCCACCCAGCTGGCGCGCACGCCGCCCGCCGACCGCGCCGCGCTGCAGGCGCGCCTCGATGCGCAGCCGAAAGCGCCCCGCAAGCTGGGCGACGCGCTGTGGCGGGCGCTCACCACGCCGCTGCCGGATGAACAGGAGGCGCCACCCGTGCGCCAGGACGATCGCGACCGCACCACCCTGCGGCGGATGCAGGACGCGGTCGGTGCGCGCAGCGCCGAACTCGGCCTGCCCGATGGCGTGCTCGCCTCGCGTCGCTGGCTGCAGGCGCTGCTCGACGGCGAAGGCTGGCGCGGCCCGCTCGCCGGCTGGCGCCGCGCCGAGCTCGAACCGCTGCTCGCCCCGCTGCTGCACCCCGCTGGCGACAACGCGAACGCGTCCGTATAATGCGCAGCTCGCTCGGGACCCGCCCGCTCGCAGGCAGCACCGACTTTCCGCTGCATCGCATCTGGTAGAGTTCCAGCGACCCTCGTGGGGCCATAGCTCAGCTGGGAGAGCGCGTCGTTCGCAATGACGAGGTCGGGAGTTCGATCCTCCCTGGCTCCACCACGAATCGAAAAGGGCCGCGCAAGCGGCCCTTTTTTGTGCCTCCGACCTGAAGGCTCGGCGCGCGCCGCGGGCGTCGAAAACGGGCATCGCTCCGCCACGGAGCGCACCGTGGGCGGATGCGACGCCGCTTCAGCCTTCCCGCGCCACCAGCACGCGGTCGCCGCAAGCCATCTGCAGTTCGACCCCGAACGGCCTGCCGCGTACCGCGTGCAGCGCATGGGTCATCCGCGCGGCCGCCTGGAGTGCCTCGCCCTGGTCGCGATAGCGCAATGCGCGTGCATTCGGGGCAACCAGCATCCACCCGCCCGGATCGGGCTTCACGGTGATGAACGAACGTTCCATAAGAGGCTCCTGCGACCAGGCGATCCGGCCCGCGCGCGGCGCGCGGGTGCCTTCGACGACGCTAGGCTGCCGTGGTGACCGACGCATTGCAGTCGGATGCCACCACGCCGACGGGTCGGGAATTTCCTACACGGACAGGTTCACGGGCGTCCAGGATCACTGCATCCGAATGCTGAACGTGCGGGTGCCGGCGAAGGCAGCGCTTGCCGCCTAGCCGGCCGCTGCCCGCGCCAGCAGGCCGGCAAGCAGCCCCGCCATGGCGCGCAGCACCTGTTCGTCGAGGTCGTCGAAGGCGTCGGTGCCGGTCGAGGTCACCTTGAGCACACCGACGGCGAGACGCCCGTGCAATACGGGCACGACCAGCATCGAACGCGCCTGCAGGGCACGGGAGGCGGTCGCATCCACCCGTGGATCCTGCGCGGTGTCCGGCGAGCGCAGCGCGGCGTGCTCGGCGAGGCAGCGGCCCGACAGGCTGGTCGCCTGTGCGAGGCGCAAGCCCACATGGGGCTTCGCCGTGCCGCTGGCGACGGCATACACCAGGTCTTCCTGGTCGATCAGTTCGAGCACCGCGCCGGTGGCACGGGTGAGGGCCTGCAGGCGTCGCACGGCTTCGTCCATCAGTGCATCGGCGCGCGCCGGGCTCGCGCCGAAATCGGCGAACGCGCGAACGATGGCGGCAAGGCGATCGCGTTCCGCCTGCGGGCCCGTCGGTTGGGCGATCTCGCTGTCCATGCGGCCTCCTGTTCCGCAGCTGTCGCCGGGCGGATTCGCGGACACATCGACAGTCCCCGCCTGCAACCGGACCGCCCCGCCGACGTCTTCACACACCGAACGGATACGTCTCCGGCATGCCCTGCGCGTGGCCTTCGGCAAGCGCGGTCACGGCACGCGTCTGGTCGAACCACACCCAGGCGTCGAACTGGCGCGACAGTTCCGAATCCGCGTAGTGGCTCCAGCGCTCGGTGTCGGGGCGGTAGACGACGCCGATGTAGCGCTCCAGCCGGCTGCCTTCGAAGCGCTCGCGCAGCGCATCGCGCTGGCCCGGGCGCAGGTCGAACAGGCTGGGCACGACGCCCGCGTCGTGGAACTGCCGCTCGCAACTGTCCGGCAGCGAGGGATTGACCGGCATCACCTGCATCGGCGCGTCCCAGTCGCTGGCCGCGGCGACGGTGCCGCCATGGGTGCCGAACCCGATCGGCACCGCGTCGGCGCCCCACTCCTGCCGGCACAGCTGGCCGATGTTGAGCTCGCCGCGCACCTGGCCCATCTCGGTCCGGCGCGCGTCGCCGATGTGCGAGTTGTGCGCCCACACCACCGCCCTGCTCTTCTGGCCGCCCGCGGCGAGCAGCAGCTTCAGGGTGTCGAACATGTGGGTGTCGCGCAGGTTCCAGGACTCGGCCGAGCCGTAGTACATCGCGCGGTAGTAGGCCTCGGCGTTCGCGACCAGGCGCGCGTTCTGCGCGGCATCGAGGAAGTTCTCCCCGTCGGCGCGGGCATATTCCACGTGCCTGTCGAGCAGCGACTGCAGCGTGTCCACCACCGCCTTCTCGCACAACGCGAAGCCGGAAGTCAGCGCCATGTGGCCGTAAGCCGCCGGTTCCTTCGACCACGGCGTCAGGCAGCCGTAGCGCTGGCGCGCGACCGTCGCCGCCTCGGGATCGACGCGGTCGAGGTAGTCGAGCACCGCGCGGATCGAGCTGTTGAGGCTGTACAGGTCGAGGCCGTAGAAGCCCGCCTGCTGCGCCTTCGGCTTGCCGGTGTTGTAGCCGCGCAGCCATTCGACGAAGGCCTGCACGTCGGTGTTGCGCCACATCCAGGTGGGGAAGCGCTGGAAGGCCTTCGGCGCGCCGGCGAGCGCCGGCCGATGCCGCACGTAGCGGTCGATGCTGGCGGCGTCCGGCCAGTCGGCCTCGACCGCGACGATGTCGAACCCGTGGTGCTCGACCAGCCGCCGGGTGATCGCGGCGCGCGCGCGGTAGAACTCGGACGTCCCATGGCTGGCTTCGCCCAGGAGCACGACGCGCGCATCGCCGAAGCGGTCGAACAGCGCGCCGAATTCGGGAGAATCGAGGGCGGGCAGCGCTTCGGCGGCGTCGCGGATCACCACGCCGATGTCCTCGTTGCGGCGCGCGGCCGGCGCACGTGCGGTCAGGTCCTGCCAGCCGTGCTCGCCGATCAGCGGCACGAAGCGCACCGCGCCGAGCTCGGTCTGCTCGAAGCGGCGGTCGCCCGTCTTGCGCACCACCACCAGCGACTGGGATTCGCGGTTGCGCCCCACCGGCATCACCAGTCGTCCGCCCGGCGCCAGTTGCTCGAGCAGCACGTCGGGCACTTCCGGGCCGCCGGCCGCGGCGAGGATGGCGTCGAACGGCGCCGCGTCCGGCCAGCCGCGCGTGCCGTCGCCGACCTTGAGCTCGATGTTGTCGTAGCCCAGGCGCTCGAAGCGCTCGCGCGCGACGCGGCCGAGCTCCGGCTGGCGCTCGATCGCATACACCCGCCGCGCGATCTGCGCCATCACGGCCGCCGCGTAGCCCGAGCCCGCGCCGATCTCCAGCACGCGGTCGCCGGGCGCGATCGCCGCCGCTTCGATCATCAGCGCGACGATGTAGGGCTGCGAAATCGTCTGCCCGGCTTCGATCGGCAGCGGCGAGTCCTCGTAGGCGAATTCACGCAGCGACTCGGCGACGAATTCCTCGCGCGGCACGTTGCGCATCGCCTCGAGCACATCCTCGTCATCCACGCCGCGGGCGGCGATCTGCCGCTCGACCATGCGTTCGCGTTCGCGCGAATAACGGGAGCCCGATGGCGCCATGGCTGCAACTCCGCCTGCGGCGATGCCGCGAGGCTAGCGCGCCGATGGTGAAGGCAGGGCGACGGACGCGTCGCGCCCACGCATCACGCGTGCGCCGATGCGCAGCGCGAGCGCGAGCGCGTAAGGGCGTAGGGCTCGGGATCGTTGCGGTTGCTGAGCAGGATCACGGTGGCGTGGCGCCACAGGGCCCCACCCACGCGAACGCGAGGTCCTCGTAGTCGCTGCTGAAGTCGCCCTGTGGATCGATCTTCGCCATGCGCAGCGCGCGTGCCTTGCCGGTGCCGGCGAAATCCAGCCACGCGTCGACGTCGACGCCGGGGTCGTCCCAGTGCAGCAGGTGGCGGCCGTCGAGCAGCGATACCTGCCCGTGCATGCGCGGCGACTTGCGCGAACGCCATTCCACGCCCCCGTCCGCCGGGCACACGCTGACGTCGCCGAACCACGGATCGCGCCAGACGCCGAGCCACGGCCGCATCCCCGCGACGCTCGCCGGATGGCGCGCCGAGACGTCCGGCACGGGCGCGTGCGCCGGCTTCGCCGCGACCGCCTGCGCCAGCTCATCGGCGTAGCTCTCCACGCTGCGTGCCTTCGCCGGCGCGGTGAAGTGCTTGAGCAGCACCTCCGTCAGCACCGTGCGCGCGGCGTCGGCCTCGCCGTTGGTCAGCATCACGAAACCGGCCTTGCGATCCGGCAGCAGCACCATCGCCGAATACATGCCCGACAACGTACCGGTGTGCGAAACGGTCCACGCGCCGTCGACGTCGGCCAGGCGGAAGCCGAAGGCGTAGGCGAAGTAATGCGTGTCGTCCCAGGCGCGGCGACGCGCGGAGATCGGCATCGGCGTGCGCGCCTGCCACATCTCGGCGCGCTGGGCCGGCCCGAGCCACTGCAGCTGCGCGGGCGTCGGCGCGAGCCAGTTGCGCGCCCAGGCCAGCATGTCGTCGAGGCCGCAGCGGATGCCGCCCGCGGCGGCGGAGGTGATCGCCGGCACCGCCGGGCCGTCCTCGTGGATCGGCACGTTGCGCTCGCCGTCGCGCATGTGCGGCTGCGCGACCTCGCCGGCGTCGGCGAGGCGGAACTCGCCGACGCGGCACCCATCGTGCCCGAGCGGCGCGAACACTTCACGCCGCACCAGCGTTTCATACGGTGCGCCGCCCGCCGCCGCGGCGACTTCGCCGGCGACCACGTACAGCAGGTTGTCGTAGCCGTAACCGGCGCGGAACCCGTAGGCCGGCTTGATCCAGCGCAGCCCGTGCAGGATGTCGGCGCGGGTGAAGGCGTTCGGCTCGGGCCACAGCATCAGGTCGCCGCCGCCCTCGGGCAAACCGCTGTCGTGCACGAGCAGGTCGCGCACGGTCATGTGCCGCGTCACCCACGGATCGTGCATGGCGAAACCTGGCAGATACTTCACCACCGGGTCGTCCCAGCGCAGCCTGCCGGCCTGCACCAGCCGCGCCAGCACGCTCGCGGTCATCGCCTTGCTGTTGGACGCGATTTTGAACAGCGAGCGCGGCGTCACCGGCTGGCCGGACCTGGCGCGCAGTTCGCCGGCGGTACGCGTCCACACGACCTCGCCATCCTCGATCACGCCGACCGCGAGGCCCGGCAGCCGGTAGCGCGCCATGGTGGCGTCGAACGCGCGGTCGAAGTCGCGCGCCTCCGCATGCCGATCCACCGGCGCAGCCGATGCCCACAGCGGCAGCAACGCCAGCAGCCAGCCGGCGCAGCGGCGAAGGCCGCGCGCGAAGGTGTCGCCGGTCTCGCAGACCGGCCCGACCATGTCATGGGCGGCTTCCGCGCGCAGGCCATCGTGCGACGGCGCCATCTCGTGCCAGGCGTCGTAGAGCGCGGGCCGCTGCAGGTCGTTCATCGCCGCATCCACCACCAGGAAATCGCGCATGCCGCCCGGCTTCACCCGGATCACGCGCGTGGCCAGCACGCCGGCATCGGCAATCAGCCAGCGACCGGGTTCGAGCACGATGCGGCCGTCGAAGCCCGCCAGCGCCTCGCGCAGGATCGCCGCGTATTCCGCCACCGGCAAGAGCCGGTCATACCCGGCGCGGCAATGGATGCCGGGCGCGCGGCGCGCCGACGGAGATGTCGGCGCCGAGGCCCGCATCGGCCATCAACGGGGAACGACGAGGTTCGTTGGCCTTCACCGCATGGCAAGCCAGCGTGTCCAGCCCGCGCAGCTTCCTCTGCAACCGGCCGATGCGTTCGCGGTTGAGGCGGGTGCATGCGACGCATGCGCGACCGGTGTCTCCCGCCATCGTGACGACGCTCCCGCTGGCACGCATCGGGCCGGCGGGTGTGCCAAAGGTCACTTGACCCTCTCCCTGCGCGCCCAGCACAGTCGGGCGCGTTTCGCCCCCTTTCCCATGCGCCTGCCTGCGTCGCCGCTGGCAAGGCCACAACGCGGAGCAACACGATGCACCGACGCGATTTCCTCAAGGCGAGCGGCGTGGGCCTGGGCGCCCTGATGCTGCCCTTCGGCACGCGCGTGATCGCCGCCGAGGCCCTGGTGACGACCATGGACCCGGCGCGCAAGAAGGCGATCGCCGATGCCGCGCTGACTGCGGCGAAGGCGGCGGGCGCGTCCTACTGCGACGCGCGCATCGGCCGCTACCTGCGCCAGTTCGTGATCACCCGCGAGGACAAGGTGCAGAACGTGGTCAACACCGAGTCCACGGGCATCGGCATCCGCGTCATCGCCAACGGTTCCTGGGGTTTCGCCGCCACCAACGACCTCACCCCGGACGGCGCCGCCGCGGCGGCGAAGCAGGCGGTGGCGATCGCCATGGCCAACGCGAGGACGCGCACCACGCCGGTCGCGCTCGCCCCGCAGAAGGGCGTGGGCGAAGTGTCCTGGCGCACGCCGATCCGCAAGAACTCGATGGAAGTGCCGATCAAGGACAAGGTCGACCTGCTGCTCGGCGTCAACGCCGCGGCGATCAAGGCGGGCGCCGACTTCGTCAACTCGATGCTGTTCCTCGTCAACGAGCAGAAGTACTTCGCCTCGACCGACGGCTCGTACATCGACCAGGACATCCACCGCATCTGGGCACCGATGGCAGCCACCTCCATCGACAAGGCCAGCGGCAAGTTCAAGACGCGCGACGGCCTGTCGGCGCCGATGGGCATGGGTTTCGAATACCTCGACGGCGACAGGTCGGGCAAGCACGTCTCGCCGAACGGCATCGTCAACTACGGCGCCTCCTACGACATGATGGAAGACGCCGTCGCCGCGGCGAAGCAGGCGCGCGAGAAGCTCAAGGCGCCGTCGGTGAAGCCGGGCAAGTACGACCTCGTGCTCGATCCCTCGCACCTGTGGCTCACCATCCACGAATCGGTCGGCCACCCGACCGAGCTCGACCGCGTGCTCGGCTACGAGGCCAACTTCGCCGGCACGAGCTTCGTGTCGCTCGACAAGGTCAAGGACCACTTCCAGTACGGCAGCGGGCACGTCAGCATCGTCGCCGACAAGATGCAGCCGCACAGCCTCGGCGCGGTCGGCTGGGACGACGAGGGCGTGCCGGCGCAGAAGTGGGACCTCATCCGCGACGGCAAGCTGGTCAACCTGCAGGCGATCCGCGACCAGGCGGGGATCCTCGGCCTCGACCACTCGCAGGGCTGCTGCTACGCCGACTCGTGGTCGAGCGTGCAGTTCCAGCGCATGGCGAACGTATCGCTGCAGGCGGGCAGCAAGCCGCTGACGCCGGCGGAGATGATCAAGGACGTCGAGAACGGCATCTACATCATCGGCGACGGCTCGTTCTCGATCGACCAGCAGCGCTACAACGCGCAGTTCGGCGGCCAGCTGTTCTACGAGATCAAGAACGGGCAGATCACCCGCATGCTGGAGGACGTGACCTACCAGATGCGCACGCCGGAGTTCTGGAACGCCTGCGCCGGCGTGTGCGACCAGCGCGACTACCGCCTCAACGGCTCGTTCTTCGACGGCAAGGGCCAGCCGGAGCAGGTGTCCGCGGTCTCGCATGGCGCGGCCACGGCCCGCTTCAACGGCATCAACGTCATCAGCAGCGCGCGCAGCCTCGGCTGACCACAGGAGACAGCGAATGAGCATCCTCACCGAAGCCGCCGCCAAGGCCATCCTCGACAAGGTCGTCCGCCTCTCGAAGGCCGACGAATGCACCGCCCGGCTCACCGGCTCCGTGGACGGCAACGTCCGCTTCGCCCTCAACAACGTGTCCACCAGCGGCGTGGTCAGCGACACCGACCTCGTCGTGCAGGTGGCGTTCGGCAAGCGCACCGGCGTCGCCACCATCAATTCCTTCGACGACGCCTCGCTCGAGCGCGTGGTGCGCCGCGCGGAGGAACTGGCCCGGCTCGCGCCGGAAAACCCCGAGTTCATGCCGGCCGTCGAGAAGCAGGCGTTCAAGCCCTCGCCGACCTTCAACCCGGCCACCGCCGCGATCACGCCGGAATTCCGCGCCGGCGTCGCCGCCGATTCGATCGCCGCCTGCAAGGCGGACAACCTGGTCGCGGCCGGCTTCCTGCAGGACGGCCAGCGTTTCGAGGCCTTCGCCAACAGCCGCGGCAACTACGGCTACCAGCAGGCGAGCGGCATGGGCTACACCTGCACGGTGCGCACCGACGACGGACACGGCTCCGGCTGGGTCGGCCGCAGCCTCGGCGATGCCAGCCGCTTCGACGCCAAGCGCGACATCGACATCGCGGTGCGCAAGGCGCGCGGTTCGGCGGGTGCCAAGGCGCTCGAACCCGGCAAGTACACGGTGATCCTCGAGCCGGCCGCTTCCGCGGGCCTGGTCTCCTTCATGATGAATTTCTTCGACGCCCGCCAGGCCGACGAAGGCCGCAGCTTCCTGTCGAAGAAGGGCGGCGGCAACAAGCTCGGGCAGCAGGTGTACGACCCGCGCGTCAACCTGCGCGCCAATCCGTGGGACGCCGACGTGCCGGTGATGCCCTGGGACGACGAAGGCCTCGCGCGCGAGGACATGCCGATCGTGCAGGACGGCAAGGTCGTCGCGCTGGATTACTCGCGCTACTGGGCGAAGAAGAACGGCAAGCGCGCCGTGGGCACGCCGGGCAACCTGATCATGTCCGGTGGCGACAAGTCGACCGCGGACCTGGTGCGCGGCACCCAGAAGGGCGTCCTGGTCACCCGCACCTGGTACATCCGCATGGTCGATCCACAGACCGTGCTGCTCACCGGCCTCACCCGCGACGGCACGTTCTACATCGAGGACGGCGAGATCAAGTACCCGATCAAGAACTTCCGCTTCAACGAATCGCCGGTGATCATGCTCAACAACATCGAGGAACTCGGCAAGCCGGTGCGCGTGCAGGGCGACGAATCCTCGATGTTGATGATGCTGCCGCCGATGAAGCTGCGCGACTTCACCTTCACTTCCCTGTCGGACGCGGTCTGATCCTGCGCATGCCCTTCCCCGCGACAGGTCGCCGCACGCCGCGCGGGACGTGATGACCCGCGCGGAGTTCCTGCGCCTGGCGCTCGGCGCGCTCGCGGGCGCCGCGCTGCCCGGCGCGGCGCGCGCGGCGCCCTACGACTTCTGGTTCACCCGCCTGAAGTACGGATCGGGCGACTGGGACGTCGACCAGCGCATGCCGGCGAACATGCTGACCTCGCTGGTCGACTACACCAGCCTGCGCGTCGACCCGAAGGAACACGTCCTCGCGTTGTCCGACCCGAAAATGCTGCGGGCGCCGTTCTGCTACATGGCCGGGCACAAGCTGGTCGAGTTCAACCCGGCCGAGCGGCGCAATTTCGAACGCTACGTGCGCAACGGCGGCTTCGTCTTCGTCGACGACTGCAACCACGACATCGACGGGCTGTTCGCGAAATCGTTCGAGCGGCAGATGGCGGCGATCTTCGGCGCGCAGGCGCTGCAGAAGCTGCCGAAGTCGCATCCGCTCTTCCGCAGCTTCTTCGTCTTCAAGGACGGGCCGCCGCCGACCGGCCTCGAGCTCAACGGTTGGGGCGACGACCTCGTGCACGACTACCTCAAGGGCATCACCATCGGCGGCCGGCTCGGCGTGCTTTACAGCAACAAGGACTACGGCTGCGAATGGGACTACGACTGGCGCAACAAGCGCTGGCTGGCCGAGGACAATACGAAGTTCGCCGTCAACATCGCCATCTACGCACTGACCGCATGACCTCCCGACGATGAACCAACTCACCGAAACCCAGCTGCAGGACCAGGTCGGCCGCCTGGCCACGCTGCGCGGCGCCATCGCGCAGGCCATCGTCGGCCAGGACGCGGTGGTCGAGCAGTTGCTCGTCGCCCTGCTCGCGGGCGGCCACTGCCTGCTCGAAGGCGTACCCGGGCTCGGCAAGACGCTGCTGGTGCGCTCGCTCGGGCAGGCGCTCGACCTGCCGTTCCGGCGCGTGCAGTTCACGCCCGACCTGATGCCGAGCGACATCCTCGGCACCGAGATCCTCGAGGAGGACCACGGCACCGGGCGGCGCGTGTTCAAGTTCCAGTCCGGGCCGGTGTTCACGAGCCTGCTGCTCGCCGACGAGCTCAACCGCACGCCGCCCAAGACCCAGGCCGCGCTGCTGGAGGCGATGCAGGAACACACGGTCAGCTACGCCGGCGTGACCCACGCGCTACCGGCGCCGTTCTTCGTGCTGGCCACGCAGAACCCGCTCGAGCAGGCCGGCACCTACCCGCTGCCGGAGGCGCAGCTCGACCGCTTCCTGCTGCACGTGCGCGTCGACTACCCGGGCGAAGCGGAGGAGCGCGCGATCCTCGCGCAAACCACCGGCACGCATGCCGCCGAAGTACCGCGCGTGATGGACGGCGCAGCCGTGCTCGCGTTGCAGGCGCTGGTACGCGAAGTGCATGTCGGCGACGACCTGCTCACGTGGATCACGCGCCTCGTGCGCGCGAGCCGTCCGCAGGCCGGCGCGAGCGAGGACGTGCGCCAGTGGCTGCGCTGGGGCGCGGGTCCGCGCGCGGGACAGTCGCTGGTGCTGGCGTCGAAGGCGCGCGCGCTGCTGCACGGGCGGCTCGCGGCGACGCGCGAGGACGTCGCCGCGCTGGCCGCGCCGGTCATGCGCCATCGCCTGCTGCTCTCGTTCGCCGCGGAAGCCGAGCAGAAGACGACCGACGACGTGGTCGCCGGCCTGCTGCGCGACCTGCCCTTCCCCGCCTGATCCCGGCCTGCGCACGCGCGCAGGCATCCGAAGCATGGTCGTTTCCGCCGCCGACAGCCTGATCCCGCCCGACGTGCGCGCGCGCCTCGCCACGCTGCGCCTGCGCAAGCGGCGATCGGCAGGAGGCTCGGGCCACGGTGTGCACGCAAGCCGGCAGCGCGGCGCGGGATTGGAGTTCGCCCAATACCGCGCGTACGAGCCCGGCGACGAACTGCGCCAAGTCGACTGGAAGCTCTACGCGCGTTCCGACCGCTTCTTCGTGCGCGAGGCCGAACGCGAAAGCCCGCTGACGGCGTGTTTGCTCATCGACGCGACCGCCTCGATGGCGCAGGCCGACGCAACGCGCCCCGGCTGGTCGCGGCTCGATGCCGCGCGCGCGCTCGCGGCCTGCACGATGGAACTCGCATTGCGCCAGAACGATCGCTTCGGCATCGCGAGCATCGGCGGCGATGGCCTGCAGGTGGTGCCCGCCGGCAGGGGCCCTCGCCATCGCGACCGCTGCCTGCTGGCGCTGCAACGCATGCGCGCGCATGGCGACTGGCCTCAGGCCGAACGCCTGCGCCCGCTGTGGGATGCGATCGGCGCCGACGCGCTCGTGCTGCTGCTCGGCGACTGCTTCGACGAAGGCGCGGTCGCGCTCGCCGAGCGCCTGTCGGCCGCGCGCCGCGAGGTGCTTGCGGTGCAATTGCTGTGCGTGGCCGAACGCGATTTCGCATTCACTGGCGCGCATCGCTTCCACGATCCGGAAACCGGCGAGGAGTTGCCCGGCGACGGCGCCGCGCTGCGTGCCGGTTTCCTCGCCCGCTTCGGCGCAGCACGGGAAACGCTTGCGCGGCGCTTCGCCGCCGCGGGCATCCGCCACGCCACGCACGTGCTCGACGAACCACTCGACGCGCCGCTGCGCGCCCTGTTCGCCACGCGCGGCACGGAGCCGGCGGCGTGAGCCTCGCCCTGCTCGTTCCCGCCGGGCTCGCCGCGCTGGCGGCCCTGCTGGTGCCGCTGCTGCTGCATCTCGCGCGCCGGAGCGAACAGCGCACCACCGACTTCGCCGCACTGCGCTGGCTGGCGCCCAACACACGGCCGCGCCGCAAGCGCCGCTTCGACGAACGCCTGCTGTTGCTGCTGCGCCTGCTGCTGCTCGTCGCGCTCGCCCTGCTGCTCGCGCAGCCGGTGTTGTACGGCGCCGACGACCGCACGCCGTGGATGATCGTCGCGCCGGGCGTGCCCGCGTCCACAGCACGCGCGGTCGCCGGCAATGAAAGCGCGCGCCTGCACTGGCTCGCCGTCGGCTTTCCTTCGCTCGACGCGCCGGCGCCGCCGCGCGTGCAACCGCTCGCCAGCCTGTTGCGCGAACTGGATGCCACCCTGCCCGCCGGCGCGCCGCTGACCGTGCTGGTGCCAGCGGCCCTCGACGGCGCGGATGCGCAACGCCCGCGACTCGTCCGCGCGGTCGACTGGCGCGTCGTGCCTGCAGTGGAGGACAGCGCGCATCCGGCGCAAACCGTCCACATCCCGCCCTTGGCGCTCGATGTGCGCGCGCGGCCCGACGCGCAGGGCCTGCGCTACCTGCACGCGGCCGGCGTGGCCTGGCAGGCCCGTGCCGAAGGAACCCAATCGCGCGCAGCTCCCGCAGCACGAAGCGCATCGTCGGTGCGCGTCGCCGATCCGGCGCAGCCGTTGCCATCCACCGCGCATCCGCTCGCCTGGCTCATCCCGGGACCACTGCCGGACGCGCTGCATGCCTGGGTGCGCTCGGGCGGCAGCGTGCTGTTGTCGTCCGACGTGCGCGCGCCGGGAATGGATGCTGCGGCGCCGGCCTGGCATGACGAACACGGCGAACCGCTCGTGCGCACGATGCGGCTCGGGCGGGGACGCCTGCTGCAATTCACCCGTCCGCTCGCACCGGCAACGATGCCGCAATTGCTGGAAGCGGACTTCCCCGAACGCCTGCGCGACCTGTTCGCCCCCGCCGTGCCGGCGCCCGCGCGTGTGTCCGCCGGCGACTACGCACCGACCGTCGGCGCGGCGCCCTATCCACGCCCGCCGCGTCCACTGGCCTCATGGCTGGTCGTCACGGCGGCGCTGCTGTTCGCACTCGAACGCTGGCTGGCGTGCGGGCCGCGCCGCGAGCTCGCGCGATGAACGCCCACGCGGCCGACGCACGGATCGACGCGTGGCGCCACGCCACGCGTCGCCATCGCGCGGCGGTCGTCGCGTCATTCGCGTTGCCGTGGCTGTGCGCGACGCTGATGTTCGCATCGCGCGCCGGAAGCCTCTGGGCGTGGTGCGCGTGCGCGGTGCTGGCCACGGCAGCGCTCGTGCTCGCTTGGCGCGCCGCACGCCGCATCGACGATGCCTGGCTCGCCCATCGCCTCGACGCGCGCCGTCCCGACATGGAGGACAGCGCCTCGCTGCTGTTCGCCCGCGGCACGTTGTCGCCGCTGCAGGCGCTGCAGCGCGAACGCCTGCGCGTGCGCGTCCAACGCGCGCCGGCCGTCGAGTTGCGCGACGCCTGGCCACGCCGCGCCCTCGCGGCGTCGACGGCGGCCGCGCTGCTCGTCTTCGCCATTGCGCTGTGGTGGCCAGCCGGACAGGCGTCGACGTTCTCCGAAGGCATTGCTGCCCCGACGGGCAATGCAGCGACGCCACGGCTGGCGTCCATGCGGCTCGACATCCAGCCGCCCACCTACACTGGCCTGCCGGCACGTTCTGTCGCGACGCTCGACGCAAGCATTCCCGAAGGCGCGGTTTTGCGCTGGACGCTGCGCTTTTCCACGCCGCCACGGTACGCCACGCTGCGTGTCCTCGATGGCCGCGACGTCGCGCTACAACGCGATGGCGACGACTGGCACGGCGAGGTGCGCGTCGCTCGTTCCATGCTTTACCGCATCGTCCTCGACGCGCCACTGCCGCGCGCGCAGTCCGGCCTGCATCGCATCGACGTGCGCGCCGACGCCGCCCCGGTCCTCCGCGTGCTCGAGCCACGCCGCAACCTGAGCGTGCACGCGCCCGGACAGCGCATCTGGCCGCTGGCGTTCGAGGCCGACGACGACCATGGCCTCGCACCGGCCGCGCGCATCGAGCTCGTGCAGACGCAGGGCACCGGCGAGAACATCACTACCCGGCAAAGCGCGATCACGCTCGCCGGCGTGGGCGCACCACGACATCGGCGCTGGACCCATGCGCTGGACCTCGGCGCGCTCGGCCTGTCTCCGGGCGACGACGTGATCGTGCGCTTCGTCGTCGCCGACAACCGCGCGCCGCAGCCGCACGTCGTGCGCAGCCCGAGCTTCATCCTGCGCTGGCCGCCGGAAACGACCAGCGAGGCCAGCGGCATGGACGGGCTGGTGCGCACCACCCTGCCCGCCTACCTGCGCAGCCAGCGCCAGGTGATCATCGACGCCGAGACGCTGCTGAAGCAGCGGCGCGCGCTCGACGCCGCGCCTTTCCTCAAGCGCTCCAACGCGCTCGGCGACGACCAGCAGGCGCTGCGCCTGCGGTACGGCCAGTTCCTGGGCGAGGAAAGCGAGGGCGCGCCGAAGCTGCCGACCAGCGACCTGCCGACCAGCGACGCGCCCGCCGCCGACACGCATGCGCACGCCGGCAACGAGGGCGCGCCGCTGCCCGCACCGCCGCCGAAGTTCGGCGAGGCGGGCGACGTGCTGGGCGACTTCGGCCACGTGCACGACAGCCCGGAGGCGGCGACGCTGCTCGATCCGGACACGAAGGAAATCCTGCGCGCGGCGTTGCGGCAGATGTGGGAATCCGAATTGCACCTGCGCCAGGGCGATCCCGCCGCCGCGCTGCCCTTCGCATACAAGGCGCTGGGCTTCATCAAGCAGGTGCAGCAGGCGACCCGCATCTATCTGGCGCGCACCGGCAGCGAACCACCGCCGGTCGACGAGAGCCGCCGCCTCACCGGCAAGCGCGAAGGCCTCGGCGACCGCGCCGACGTGCTCGCACAGGCGACGCCCGCCGATCCGCTGCCCGCACGCGCCTGGCAAGCATTGCAGGACACGCCGGATGCCGCGCGCACGCCGCTCGACATCGACGCGCTGGAGCGTTGGGTGCGCACGCGCGGTGCGCATGGCAGCGATCCGCTCGCCCTCATCGCGGCGATCGACGCGGTGCGCCAGTCGCCCGCCTGCGTCGCGTGCCGCGCGCGCCTGCGATCGGCGCTATGGCCGCTGTTGCCCCAACCGCCGGCGACGACCGCGCCGCGCGCACGTCCCGATGCCGGCGGCGCCGCGTATCTCGACGCACTCGACCGGAGCGGCGCGCGATGACGCTGTCGCAGGCCGTTGCCCTGTTGCTTGCCTGCGCCGTCGTCGCGGCGGGTGCGCGGCTGCTCGTGCGTTTCATCCGCGCACCGGCGACGGAGCGGCCGCGTGCCCTTCGCGTCGTCGCGCTGCTGCTGTTGCAGGGATTGGCCGCGGTGTTGCTGTATCGCACGCTGTTTCCGCCATCCGTGCACGGCCCGGCCGGCCTGCTGGTGGTCGCGACCGCCAATGCCGATCGCGTGCCAGCGGATGTCGTGCCGGCCGGCGCGCGACGCGTGGCATTGCCGGAAGCGCCCGCCCTGCACGACGCCGAACGCGTGCCCGACCTCGCCACCGCGCTGCGCCACCATCCCGGCACCACGCGGTTGCGCATCGTCGGCGCCGGCCTTACCCCACGCGATCTCGACGCGGCGCACGACCTGCCGGTGGAGTTCATCGCCGCGCCACTGCCCGCGGGCCTGGTCGCACTGTGGCCACCGACGTCACCGCAGGCAGGCCGCGCCTTCCATGTCGCCGGGCGCACCAACGACCTTCGCGACGGCCGCGTCGAACTGCTGGATCCGGCCGGACGCACCACGGCGACCGCGACTGCCGCGCCGGATGGCCACTTCGTCCTGTCCGGAGACGCGGGTATCGCCGGTCCGGCGACGTGGCGCGTCCGCCTGCGCGATCGCGCGGGGCGCGTGGTCGACGACGTCGCGCTGCCGCTGGACGTCGCGCCCGGTGAGCGCCTGCGCGTGCTGGTGCTGGCCGGCGCGCCGAATCCGGAGCTGAAATACCTGCGCCGCTGGGCCAGCGACGCGGGCCTGGCGATGGATGCGCGCATCGCACTGGGCGGCGGCATGGCGATCGGCAACGCGTCCACCACGCTCGATGCGGCCTCGTTCGCCCGCACCGACCTCGTCGTGCTCGACCAGCGCAGCTGGCAGGCGCTGGGGACGCGACGCGCGGCGTTGCTGCAGGCGGTGCGCGGCGGCCTCGGGTTGCTGCTGCAGCTGCCCGGGGCGACGTCGGCGGGCGACCGCGCGACCCTGCATGCGCTCGGCTTCGACACCGCCGTTGCCGCGTCGAAGGAAACGCGTCTCGATGCCACGCCTGCGCCCGGTGCCCGGGCCGAAGCAGGCGCGCCAACGCTCACCCGTGGCGCGCTGCGCATCGCCGGGATGTCGGCGGTGCCACTGTTGCGCGATGCCGACGGCGTACCGCTGGCGTCCTGGCGCGCGCTTGGCCTCGGCCGCATCGGCGTCGCCACCTTCGACGACAGCTACCGGCTGGTACTGGCCGGCCAGGCGCAGCGTCACCACGACCTGTGGGCCGCGCTGTCCGGCACGCTCGCGCGACCGCGTCCTTCGACGCAACCAATGGCGGCGGACGACGCGCGGATCGACGAGCGCATCGTGGCCTGCGGCCTGTCGTCCGCCGCGACGGTCGTCGCGCCCGGCGGAATCCGCTCGCGGCTGCGTGTCGACCCGGCGACCGGCGCGCGCGCCTGCGCCGGCATCTGGCCGCGCGTGCCCGGCTGGTACACGCTGGAGGATGGTGATCGCGCGCAGCGCTTCCATGTCCGCGCCGCCGCCGATGCTCCCGGGCTGCGCGCGGCGCAGTTGCACGATGCGACCGCGCAGGTGGCGGGTGCGTTGCCTGCCCGGGAAAGTGCACGACCCGGCGCCGAGGTTCCGGGCACACGATGGCCCTGGCTGTTGGCCTGGCTGGCCGTGGCCGCGGCGGGCTGGTGGTTGGAACGCGCTCGCGTCGGCCTGCCGCGCAGCGCCCAATGAAGGCCGTGCCGGCCGCGTTCATGCGAAAATCGCCGCATTGGCCCCGTAGCTCAGCTGGATAGAGCGGTCCCCTCCTAAGGGACAGGTCGCACGTTCGAATCGTGTCGGGGCCGCAAGAAGCGAGAAGTGAGTGAAGAGGAGTGAGAAACGAGGGAATTCCCTCGCCTTCTCTCACTGCTCACTTCTTTCCACTCACTTCCCGGGAGTACCCCATGACCCATCCCGTCCTCACCGCCCTCGGCCTCGGCGCCACCGAATCGGGCACCTACCTCGGCAACGGCGAGTGGTCGAAGACCACCGACGCGGGCGTGCTGGAGCCGGTCAATCCCACCGATGGCAGCGTGCTGGCGAAGGTGAACGCTTCCTCGGCGGCCGACTACGAGGCCATCGTCCAGCGCGCGCAGGCCGCCTTCCGCGTGTGGCGCACGACGCCCGCGCCGCGCCGCGGCGAGGCCATCCGCCTGTGCGCCGACGCACTGCGCACCCACAAGGACGCGCTCGGCTCGCTGGTCGCGCTGGAAATGGGCAAGTCGAAGCCGGAAGGCGACGGCGAGGTGCAGGAGATGATCGACATCGGCGAGTTCGCCGTCGGCCTCTCGCGCCAGCTGTACGGCCTGACCATGCATTCCGAGCGCCCCGGCCACCGCATGTACGAACAGTGGCAGCCGATCGGCCTGGTCGGGATCATCTCGGCGTTCAACTTCCCCGTCGCGGTGTGGGCGTGGAATGCGTTCGTCGCGGCGGTGTGCGGCGACATCTCGATCTGGAAGCCGTCGCCGAAGACGCCGCTGTCCGCGATCGCGGCGATGAAGATCTGCAACGAGGCGCTGAAGAAGGGCGGCTTCCCCGACATCTTCTTCCTCTTCAACGACGCCGGCAGCGACCTCGCGCAGCAGTTCGTCGACGACCGCCGCGTGCCGCGGGTCAGCTTCACCGGTTCGACCAAGGTCGGCCGGATGGTCGGCGAGCGGGTCGCGCAGCGCATGGGCCGCTCGCTGCTCGAGCTCGGCGGCAACAACGCGATCATCGTCGACCCGAGCGCGGACCTGAAGCTCGCGATCCCGGCGATCGTGTTCGGCGCGGTCGGCACCGCCGGCCAGCGCTGCACCACCACGCGCCGGCTGATCGTGCACGAAGCGATCTACGCCGACGTGCTGCAGCGCCTGGTCACGGCCTACAAGCAGGTCGAAGGCAAGATCGGCGACCCGACGGACCCGAGGAACCTGATGGGCCCGCTCAACAGCCGCGATGCGGTGCAAGGCTACCTCGACGCGATCGCACGCGCGAAGGCGGCCGGCGGCAAGGTCGAGACCGGCGGCTCCGCGCTCGACCGCGCGGGCAACTTCGTGCTGCCAGCGATCGTCACCGGCCTCACCAACGAGGCCGAGATCGTCCAGCACGAAACCTTCGCGCCCATCCTGTACGTCATGCCGTACCGCACGCTCGATGAAGCCATCGACATGCAGAACGCGGTGCCGCAGGGCCTGTCCTCGTCGATCTTCACCACCAACCTCAAGGCGGCCGAGCAGTTCCTGTCGGCGGCCGGCTCCGACTGCGGCATCGCCAACGTCAACATCGGCACCTCGGGCGCCGAGATCGGCGGCGCGTTCGGCGGCGAGAAGGAAACGGGCGGTGGCCGCGAATCCGGCTCGGATGCGTGGAAGGCCTACATGCGCCGCCAGACCAACACGATCAACTACTCCGATGCGCTGCCACTGGCGCAGGGGATCAAGTTCGACCTGTAGCCGTCGTCGTCATTCCCGCGAAGGCGGGACTCCATGGACGTTGAGGTTGCCTGACCGACCATCGCGCGACGCGCAGGCAAAGTCACTGGGGCCCAGCGTTCGGGGATGACGCCACAGCGAGACCGAAAAAAGGACCGCACCAGCGAAGACCGGATGTATTCCATCGCCCGCCCCTTCCTCTTCTCCTTCGATGCCGAACGTGCGCACGGCATCGGGCTGGCGTCGCTGGAAACGGCGTATCGCGTGGGCCTCTCCAGCCTGGTCGCGAGCCGCCCGCAGCCGCTGCCGACGAAGGTCTTCGGGCTGACGTTCCGGAATCCGGTCGGCCTCGCCGCCGGCCTCGACAAGAACGGCGCGCACGTCGACGCGCTGCTCGCGCTCGGCTTCGGCTTCGTCGAGGTCGGCACGGTCACGCCACGGCCGCAGCCCGGCAATCCGAAGCCGCGCATGTTCCGCCTGCCGTTCCACCAGGCGATCATCAACCGCCTCGGCTTCAACAACGAGGGTGTCGATGCACTGGTGCGCAACGTATCGCGCGCGAAACGGCGCGCCGGCGTGCTCGGCATCAACATCGGCAAGAACAAGGACACGCCGAACGCGTCGGCCGAGCAGGACTATCTCTTCTGCCTCGAACGCGTGTACCCGCTCGCCGACTACGTCACCGTCAACATCTCCTCGCCCAACACCGCCGGCCTGCGCGAATTGCAGGAGGAGCAGGCGCTGCGCCGACTCGTCGGCACGCTGCGCGAGGCGCAGGAGCGGCTCGGTGCGTTGCACGGCCGGCGCGTGCCGATGCTGGTGAAGGTCGCGCCGGACCTGTCCGACGACGACATCGACGCAGCCGGCCGCGTGCTGGCCGACCTGCAGGTCGACGGCGTGGTCGCCACCAACACGACCGTCTCGCGCCTCGCCGTGCAGGAGGATCCGCTGGCGCGCGAGAGCGGCGGCCTGTCGGGTGCGCCGTTGATGGACAAGTCGACCGCGGTGTTGCGCATGCTGCGCACGCGCCTGCCGGATTCGATCCCGCTCGTCGGCGTGGGCGGCGTGCTGTCCGGCGCCGATGCCGCCAAGAAGATGGCCGCCGGCGCGGACCTGGTGCAGCTCTACACGGGATTGATCTATCGCGGCCCCGCGCTGATCGGCGAAAGCGTGGACGCGATGCGCCGTCGCAAGCAGGCCCCGAGCCGTGGCCACCTGCCGCCCCATGACTGAGGCGTACCGGCTGGCGGAGCGCGCGCGGCTGGACGCGCGCAACACCTTCGGGGTGCCCGCGCGCGCCGACCTGCTGGTGGAAGTGAACGACGCCGCGGCGCTGCCGGAGCTGTTCGGTTACGCAATGCTGCGCGACGGGCCGGTGCTGGTGCTCGGTGGCGGCAGCAACGTGCTGTTCGCGGGCGATCCACGGGGCGCGGTGCTGGCGCTGACCGCGCAGTCGATCCGCATCGTCGAGGACGGCGACGGCACCGATGCACGCGTCACGATCGTGCGCGCCGACGCCGGCGTCGAATGGCATGCGCTGGTCCTGTGGACGCTGGGCCACGGCCTCGCCGGCCTCGAGAACCTCGCGTTGATCCCGGGCACCGTCGGCGCGGCGCCGATCCAGAACATCGGCGCGTACGGTGCGGAAGTCGGCGACTGCATCCACGCGGTCGAAGCCTTCGAACGGCCGACGCGTACGCTGCGGCGCCTCGGCGCCGACGCCTGCGCCTTCGCCTACCGCGACAGCCTCTTCAAGCGCGAGCCCGAACGCTTCGTCGTCACGGCGGTGGAGTTCGCGCTGTCGCGCACGCCGCGGCTGCGGCTCGACTACGCCGGCATCGGCGAGGAACTCGCGGCGATGGGCGTCGGCGCACCGACGCCCTCGCTGGTCGCCGAAGCCGTGTGCCGGATCCGCCGCCGCAAGCTGCCGGATCCGGCGGTGGTCGGCAACGCCGGCAGCTTCTTCAAGAACCCGATCGTGCCGGCGCCGCAGGCCGATGCGCTCAAGGCCGCGCACGCCGCGCTGCCGGTGTTCCGCGGCAACGACGACGCCACGCGCAAGCTGTCCGCCGCCTGGCTGATCGACCAGTGCGGCTGGAAAGGCCACCGCGAGAATGACGCGGGCGTCGCGGCCTCGCATGCGCTGGTCCTGGTCAACCACGGCCACGCGAGCGGCGCGCAGCTGCTCGACCTCGCGCGGCGCATCGCCGCCTCGGTGCGCGAGCGCTTCGGCGTCGCGCTCGAACCCGAGCCACGCATCGTCGGGGCATCCTGGTGAGGCGCACGCGCGCCAGCCCGTCGCCCGGCGAGCCTGCACGCATGACCACCCACGTCCGCGCAGCGCTGCTGATGCTGGCGAGCACGCTGTTCTTCGGCCTGATGGCGGTGACCATCCGCTACGCGTCGAAGACGCTGTCGACCTTCGAGATCGCATTCTTCCGCAATATCTTCGGCCTGCTCGCGCTGTTGCCGCTGCTGCTCCGCGGCGGCGCCGGCTTGCCGCGCACGCGCCAGCTGCCGAAGTACCTGCTGCGCAGCACGATCGGCATCGGTTCGATGCTGTGCGGCTTCTGGGCGATCGGCCACCTGCCGCTGTCGCAGGCGATCGCGCTGTCGTACTCGACGCCGCTGTTCGTCACCATCGCCGCGGTGTTCTGGCTCGGCGAACAGGTGCGCAAGCGCCGCTGGGCCGCGGTCATCGTCGGCTTCCTGGGCGTACTGGTGGTGGTGCGGCCGGGCACCAGCGGCTTCACCCTCGGCTCGCTGGTGGCGGTGATGGCGGCGGTGTTCAGCGCGGTGGTGGCGATCCAGATCAAGCAGCTCTCGCGCATGGATCCGCCCGACACCATCGTCTTCTACACCTATGCGTTCTGGGTCCCGTTGTCGCTCGTGCCGGCATTGTTCGTCTGGCAGTGGCCGCAGGGCCATGCGTGGGCGTGGCTGCTGCTGACCGGCCTGTTCGGCACCGGCGGACAACTGCTGTGGACGCGCGCGCTCAGGCTCGGCGACGTGTCGGCGCTCACGCCGATCAGCTTCATGCAGCTTCCCGTGGTGTCGACCGCCGGGTGCCTGCTGTTCGGCGAAACCGTCGACCGCTGGACGGTGCTCGGCGCCACAATCATCCTCGGCGCGAACGCGTACATCGCCCACCGCGAGGCGCGGCTGGCGCGGCAGGCGGCGACCCACGCGCCGATCGAGGCGGCGAAGCCCGGCGAGTGAGTCCTCGGTTCAGCCTGCCTCCGTTACACAGTCCGCCACGGCGTTCCGCACGAGACCGCAGATGAAGTCCGACACCGACCAGGTGCTGAGCAAGGTCCCCGAAGTCACCTTCGCCTTCTGGATCCTCAAGATCCTAGCCACCACGCTCGGCGAGACCGGTGGCGATGCGGTGTCGATGTCGATGGACCTCGGCTACCTCGTCGGCACGGCGATCTTCGCGGTGCTGTTCCTGGCCATGGTGTCCGTGCAGGTGCGCGCCGAACGCTTCCACCCCTACGTCTACTGGGCGACCATCGTCGCCACCACCACCGTCGGCACGACGCTCGCGGATTTCGCCGACCGCTCGCTCGGCATCGGGTATCCCGGCGGCGCCACGCTGCTGCTGGCGTTGTTGCTCGCCTCGCTGTTCGCATGGCACCGCACGCTCGGCACGGTGGCGGTGGACAGCGTCTCCTCGCCGAAGGCGGAAGCGTTCTACTGGACCACGATCATGTTCTCGCAGACGCTCGGTACCGCGCTGGGCGACTGGACCGCGGACACGGCCGGCCTGGGCTACACCGGCGCGGCGATGGTGTTCGGCGGGCTGCTGGCGCTGGTGGCCGCGGCATGCTTCTGGACGCGCATCTCGCGCACCGCGCTGTTCTGGACCGCCTTCATCCTCACCCGCCCGCTCGGCGCAACGCTCGGCGATTTCCTCGACAAGCCGGTCGCGCACGGCGGCCTCGCGCTCAGCCGCTACACCGCCTCGCTGGTGCTGCTGGGGGCGATGGCCGTGCTGGTGGTGGCACTGCCGCACCGCGCCGCCCGGCGCGCGCACTGATCAGGCCAAGTCGGGCACCGGTTTCGGCACGGCGCCCCACGGTTTGAGCGTGCCCCGGAAGACCAGCGCGTAGGCACCGGCGGTCCACGCGGCCGCGCCGCACCAGCCGGCGAGGATGTCGGACGGGTAATGCACGCCGAGGTAGACGCGCGCCCAGCCCACCCACAGCACGAACAGCGCGCCCAGCACCGTCACCGGCCAGCGCCACCGCGAGCCCCACGGCGTGCGTGCGCTCCAGCACAGCAGCAGCAGCGTCAGCACCAGCGTCATCGACCCCATCGCATGCCCGCTGGGAAAGCTATAGGTGTGCTCGGGCGCGATCGACGTCCACAGCGCCGGCCGCATCCGCTGGAACTGGTGCTTCGCGCCGACGTTGAGCAATGCCGAACCGAGCAGCGCGACGGCGGCGAACAGGCCTTCGCGGACATGCCGCCGCCACGCGAGCACGAGCACGAAGCCCACGTCGAAGGGCATCACGCCCCAGGCGTAGCCGACCGCCGTCGCGGCGAGCGCCATCTGGTCGAGTGCCGGCGTGGCGTGTCCGTGCAGCAACTCCAGGACCGGCGCGTCGAACACGAACGGCTCGCCTTCGTGCAGTTCCTCGACCAGTCCGCCGAACCCCCACAGGGGCAACAGCACGCCGAAGAAGACGAGCAGCAGGCGCGGCCCGTGGATGCGCAGGAACGCGGCGCCGAAGCGCGCCTCCTGCCGCGCGGTCTGGGCGATCTCAGCTGGCGTCTGCGGCGAGCGCGCCACCTGGGGCTCCGAACCTGCGGTCGACATAGGCATCGATCAGGGCGACAAAGTCGCTGGCGATGCTATCCCCACGCAGGGTGACGGTCTTTTCACCGTCCTCGAACACCGGTGCCGACGGTGCCTCGCCGGTGCCCGGCAGCGAGATGCCGATGTTGGCGTGGCGCGATTCGCCGGGGCCGTTGACCACGCAACCCATCACCGCGAGGGTGATGTTCTCGGCGCCCGGATGGGTGATCTTCCACTCCGGCATCTTCGCGCGCACGTGTTCCTGCACGACCTTCGCCAGTTCCTGGAAGAACTCCGACGTGGTGCGGCCGCAACCGGGGCACGCGGTCACCATCGGCGTGAACGCCCGCAGGCCCATGGTCTGCAGCAGTTCCTGCGCGACCATGACTTCGTTGCTGCGCAGTGCGCCCGGTTCGGGCGTGAGCGAGATGCGGATGGTGTCGCCGATGCCTTCCTGCAGCAGCACGGCGAGCGCGGCGCTGGACGCGACGATGCCCTTGCTGCCGATGCCGGCCTCGGTCAGGCCCAAGTGCAGCGCGAATTCCGAACGCGCGGCGAGCGCGCGATACACGGCGATCAGTTCCTGCACGCCGCTGACCTTGGCGCTGAGGATGATCCGTTCGGCAGGGAGGCCGAGTTCCACCGCGCGATGCGCGGAGTCGACGGCCGAACGGATCAGCGCCTCGCGCAGCACCTCGGCGGCGTCGAGGGGCACCTCGCGCAGGTGGTTCTCGTCCATCAGCCGCGCGGCCAGCGCCTGGTCGAGCGAGCCCCAGTTGGCGCCGATGCGCACGGGCTTGCCATGGCGGATCGCGAATTCGATCAACTGCGCGAACTGCACGTCCTTCTTCTTGCCGAAGCCGACGTTGCCGGGATTGATGCGGTACTTGGCGAGCGCCTCGGCGCAGGCCGGCTCCTTCGCCAGCAGCTGGTGGCCGTTGTAGTGGAAGTCGCCGATCAGCGGCACGTCGACGCCCATCATGGCAAGGCGCTCGACGATGCGTGGCACCGTCGCGGCCGCTTCGGGCGTGTTGACGGTGATGCGCACGAGTTCCGAGCCGGCGCGCCACAGTTCGGCGACCTGCTTCGCGGTCGCGGCCACGTCGGCGGTGTCGGTGTTGGTCATCGACTGCACCACCACCGGCGCGCCGCCACCCACGAGGACGTTGCCGACCTGCACCTGCCGGGTCCCCCGGCGCGGGGCCGGCCCGAAGGCCCACTCCTCCAGCGGGGCGGCAATCGTGGCGTGCGGGCGGTCGGTGACGGAGTTCATCCGGCAATTGTAAGGAGCGACGGGTTGCTCCGCCCCACGCTTTTCTGAACTGCCAGCCGTCCGCCGGCGGCGGGCCGCTGCGATCCCTGGCGCGATTTCGACCAGGAGGGCGCGGTGGGTTCGAAATGGCGCCGCGAAGCGCACCGGGCGGGAGAGGCCGCCGTGAATCCATCCATGGAGGCTCTTCGGCGACATCCATGTCGCCGAAGGTCCTGCCGCCCTCTCCCGCCCGGTGCGCCCAGCGCATTCCCGACCTTGGGAGAAAGCTCCTGCCTCGAGCAGCCATGACCGATCCGAGCGTCCGGGAGGCCGGGGGCGTTGCGACAAGCGCGCCATGGATGGCGCCCGCCCGAATCGAGGCAGGATGCCTCGACGAAGGGAAAAGCAATGCTCCCGGCCTCCCGGACGCAGGCCGAATATCGCGCGTTCAGGCGGTCATCGCATCCGCGTTTGAGGCCGGCTCGATTCTGTCAACGCTTCCCCGAAAGCCCCGCCGGCGCTACGGTGTGCCGCCGCCCCGCCCGCCCCGATGCCGCAGGAACCTGCCCGCGAAGTCCTCACGCCCAGCCAGCTGAACATCCTGGCGCGCGACCTGCTGGAAGGCGCCTTCCCGCTGGTGTGGGTCGAAGGCGAACTCGGCAACCTGTCGCGGCCTTCGTCCGGGCACCTGTATTTCACGCTGAAGGACGCGCGCGCCCAGGTCCGCTGCGCGCTGTTCAAGCCCAAGAGCCAGTGGCTGAAATTCGTACCGCGCGAAGGCCTGCGCGTGCTCGGGCGCGGCCGCCTGACGCTGTACGAGGCGCGCGGCGACTACCAGCTCGTCTTCGACCACCTCGAGGAAGCCGGCGAAGGTGCGCTGCGGCGCGCGTTCGAGGAACTGAAGGCGAAGCTCGCCGCCGAAGGCCTGTTCGCCAGCGAGCGCAAGCGTCCGCTTCCCGCGCACCTGCGGCGGCTCGGCGTGCTGACCTCGCCGTCCGGCGCGGCGGTGCGCGACGTGCTCAGCGTGCTCGCGCGCCGCTTTCCGCTGGTCGAGGTCGACATCCTGCCGGTGCCGGTGCAGGGCACGGGTGCGGCGGCGCAGATCGTGCGCATGCTGCGCAAGGCCGCTGCGAGCGAACGCTACGACGCCCTGCTGCTGGCGCGCGGCGGCGGCTCGCTGGAGGACCTGTGGGCGTTCAACGACGAACTGCTCGCGCGCAGCATCGTCACCATGCCCGTGCC
>JABFWF010000263.1 GCA_013362405.1 Lysobacter sp.
ACGCGCGGCGCGCCGCTCGATCCGCACGCTCCACAGTGCGACGAGCAGTCCGGCCACGGTCACCAGCGAGGCGACCCAGGTGATCGCGGCAAGGCCCGGGCCGTGTTCGATCACCGTGCCACCGAGCCATGCGCCGATCGCATTGCCGAGATTGAACGCGGCGATGTTGAAGCTCGACGCGAGGTTCTGGCCCGCGCCTTCGGCGAAGCCGAGCACACGCAATTGCAACGGCGACACGGTGGCGAACGCGGCGACGCCGAGCAGGCCGACGAAGGCGACCATCAGCACCGGGCTATGCAGCACGAAGCTCATCAGCGCGAGCACGACGGCGAGCGCGAACAGCGTGCCGAGCAGCGCGGGCGTCGCCCGGCGATCGGCGAGGCGCCCGCCGAGCAGGTTGCCCACGACCATGCCGCCGCCGAACACCAGCAGGATCGGCGACACGGCCGCATCGGAAAACCCGGTGAGCTTCGTCAGCAACGGCTGCACGTAGGTGATCACGACGAACACGCCGGCGAAGCCGAGCATCGTCATGAGCAGGCCGAGCAACACCTGCGGACGCGCGATCGTCGCCAGTTCCGCACGCAGCGGTGCGGGTTCGCTCGTGTCGCGGCTGCGCGGCACCAGCAGCGCGATCACCGCGAGCGAGACCAGGCCGACGAGGCTCATCGCCCAGAACGTGGAACGCCAGCCGAAATGCAACCCGAGCCACGCACCGGCGGGCATGCCGAGCAGCGTCGCGAGCGTCAGGCCGGAGAACACGATCGAAATGGCGGATGCCTTGCGTTCGGCCGGCACCAGGCCCGTCGCGACGACCGCACCGACGCCGAAGAACGTGCCGTGCGTGAGCGAGGTGACCACGCGGGCGATCATCAGCGTCGTGTAGTCCGGCGCGAGCGCGCAGGCGAGGTTGCCGACGGTGTAGATGCCCATCAGCGCGAGGAGCACGGCCTTGCGCGGCATGCGGCGCGTCAGCAGCGTCAGGATCGGCGCGCCGGCGAACACGCCCAGCGCGTAGCCCGACACGAGCATGCCGGCGGCGGCGATCGACACATGGAGGTCCGCGGCGACCTGCAGCAGCAGGCCCATGATCACGAACTCGGCGCAGCCGATGCCGAACGAGCCGGCCGTCAGCGCGTACAGCGCCAGCGGCAGGCGGCCGGCCGGCGCGGCGGAGGAAGCGGGGAGGGGAGTAGCGGCCAAGGCGGCAGGTCCGGGAGGAAAGGACGGCAGCCTAGGCGCTTGCATCTTCTGCGAGAACCGGCAGGATGGCTAATCAGTTTCAACCGATCGTTGAGAATGCGGCCGGAGCCCAGAGGCCAGAGGCCAAAGGCCAGAGGCCAAAGGCCAAAGGCAAAAAAAGCCGGACGTGGGCTCGTTCTGACCCCCGGCCCCCGGCCCCTGATCCCTGACCCCCGACCTCCCGAGAAGGACATGGACCGCATCGGCGACATCGCCCTGTTCCTGCGCGTGCTCGACCTGGGCTCGATCAGCGCCGCCGCGCGCAGCCTGGACCTGTCGGTCGCCGTGGCCAGCCAGCGCCTGAAGCGGCTGGAGCGCGACCTCGGCGTGCGCCTGCTGCACCGGACGACGCGCCGCCTGCACGCCACGCCGGAGGGCGCCGCGCTGGCCGAACAGGGTCGCCCGCTGGTCGAGGACCAGGAGGCGCTCACCGGCGGCCTGCGCCAGGCCGGCGTGGACGTCAGCGGCACCTTGCGCGTCACCGCGTCGGCGTCCTTCGGCCGGCAGTACCTGTCGCCGCTGCTGCCCGAGTTCCTCGCGCTCCATCCGCGCGTGAAGCTCAGCATCCACCTCACCGACCAGATGGTCGACCTGGTGAGTTCCGGATTCGACCTGGCAATACGCATCGGCGCGCTCGACGATTCCACGCTGGTCGCGCGCAAGCTCGCGGTGAACCATCGCGTGCTGTGCGCATCGCCCGAATACCTGCGCAGGCAAGGCACGCCGCGCACGCCGCAGGAGCTGGCCGATCACGAATGCGTGCTGCTCGTCGGCAGCCAGGGACGGCAGGACGTCTGGCGTTTCGGCGACGGCGCAGGCGGCGAGATCGTCGTGCGCGTGCGCGGACGCATGGAAACCAACTACGGCGAGATCGTGCGCGATGCCGTCGTCGCGGGCATGGGAATCGCGATCCATTCGAGCTGGCACGTCGTGCGCGATCTGCGCGAAGGCCGCCTGGTGCAAGTGCTGGCGGACTAT
>JABFWF010000054.1 GCA_013362405.1 Lysobacter sp.
CGCCCTTGGCGTTCGGATTGGGTTCGGTGGTCATGGCGTGGAGGCCTTGGCGATGTCGGAATCAGAAGTCGGAGAAGTCAGGACCAGGCCGCCGCCGAGCGCGCGGTCGAGGTCGATGGAAGCGGCCAGCCGCTGCGCGCGAAGCACGGTCAGCTGGCGGTCGCTGTCGAGCAGCGGACGCTGTGCGGCGAGCACGTCGAGCTGCGTGCCCAGGCCGGCCTTGTAGCGCTGCGTCGCGATGTCCCACGCACTGCGTGCGGCATCGCGCGCCTGCGTGGCCGAGGCGATCTGTCCGTCGAGCGAGTGCGCCGAATGCACCGCATCGGCGACTTCACGCAGCGACGCGATCAGCGACTGGTTGTAGTTCGCCACCGCGAGGTCGTAGCTCGCATCGCTGTTGGCGAGGTTGTTGCGCAGGCGACCGCCGTCGAAGATCGGCAGGTTGAGCGCCGCGCCACCCAGCAGCTGCAATGCGTCGCCGCTGAAGATGTCGCCAAGGTTGCCGGCGCCCACGGCCAGCGCGGGCAGCGCGACGAGATTGACGCTCGGATAGAACGCGGCCTTGCTCGCCTTGATGCCGTGCTGCGCGGCTTCCACGCGCCAGCGCGCGGCGACCACGTCGGGACGACGGCCGAGCAGTTCGCTCGGCACCACCGAGGGCACCGTCGGCGTGGAGGCCTGCAGGATCGACGGGCGCGCGATGTCGCGACCACGGTCCGGACCCTTGCCCAGCAGCGCGGCGATCGCGTTGCGCGTGACTTCGATCTCGTGCTCGCTGGCCTGCATCTGCAGCTGCGCGCTCGCGACTGCGCTTTCGGCGTTGCGGATCTGCAGCTGGTTGTCGAGGCCGGCGGCGACACGCTGGCGACCGAGCGAGAGCAGGCTGCTGGCGCGCTCGAAGTCCGCCTTCGCCACGTCGTTCGCATCGAACGCCTGCGCAAGGGCGACGTAGGTGCGCGCGATGTTGGACGAAAGCGTCAGCCGGGCGGCCTGCGCCTCGATTTCCGCCGCGTGGGTCTGCCCGACGGCAGCCAGCCACTTGGCTTTCTCACCACCCCAGAGGTCGAACGTGTACTTGAACGTCAACCCGAGCATGGCGATGTCCTGGTAGGAACCGCCAAGCGGAGGAGCCGCAAGGGTTTCGGGAAGCTGGATGCCTACGTACTGCGCGCTGCCACTGAGCGTGGGCTTGCGGGCCGCATCGGCCAGGCCGGCCTGCGCGACGGCCTGGCGCACGCGTGCGTCGGCGGCGTCGAGGCTCGGCGTGCCCTGCAGCGCTTCGCCGATCAGCGCGTTGAGCTGCGCATCGCCGAGCGTCGTCCACCAGTCCTGCCTGGGGAAGGCCGCATCGGACACTGCGACGCCGGAGAGCGAACGCTGCGTCTGCAGGCTGTCGGCGTCCAGCGGATGACCTTCCGGCGCGAGGCCGCGCGAACTCGCGCAGCCGGCGAGGATCAGCGCACTCGCGAGCGTGACCGCGAGCGTCGACGTGGCCTTCAAGGGCACGGGCTTCAGCCCGCGGAGCGGGCGAGGGTAGGAATGGGCCATGGTCAGGTGTCGGAAAGGGAAAGGTTGTCGCGGACCTGTTCGAGCATCCGCGTGAGCTGCTCGCGTTCTGTATCGGACATGCCCTGCATCGCGCGCTCGCGCACGCGCTGGCCGCACTGGTTCACGTCCAGCCACATCGCGCTGCCGGCGTCGGTGAGGTGGATGTTCACCGCGCGCCGGTCCGCCGGGTCGGCTTCGCGTGCCACGAGCCCGCGGGCTTCGAGCTTGTCGAGCAGGCGGGTCATCGCGCCGGGGTTCAGCTCGGCGGCGCGGGCGAGGTCGGTCACGCCATGCGGCCCGTCGGACAGCTTTTTCAGCGCGATGTACTGGCTGAAGGTCAGCTCATGCCCGGCGGCGGACAGTTCGTGCTCCATGCGCGACCACATCGCGTCGCGGACCTGCCGGAAAAGCAGGCCGAGCGTGGAACCGCTGCACGGATGAAGGGGGCGGGGTGTGGACATGGGGGCGAATCTTGTTCGCCCGGGCAATATTTGTCAATGCAAATATTGTTTCAGCAAGTGAAACGCGCCGTTTCGGACATGGAACCTGGCTGAATGGGGAACGGGCCGCCTCAGGGGGCAGGATGGCCAGTGAACGAAGGCGTCAGTCAGGCATTCAGGTCGGCCGGCGAAGCACGAGCTCCAGCACGAACTTGCTTCCGAAGAACGC
>JABFWF010000166.1 GCA_013362405.1 Lysobacter sp.
GAGACGTCCGAGGTCGGCACGCGGACGGCCATGCCGGTGAGCTTCTTGTTGAGCTCCGGAATGACCACGCCGACCGCCTTCGCCGCGCCGGTCGAGGACGGGATGATGTTCTCGAGGATGCCGCGGCCGCCGCGCCAGTCCTTGTGGCTCGGGCCGTCGACGGTGCGCTGGGTGGCGGTGGCCGCGTGCACGGTGGTCATCAGGCCGCGCTTGATGCCCCACTTGTCGTTGAGCACCTTGGCGATCGGCGCCAGGCAGTTGGTGGTGCACGAGGCATTCGACACGATCGCCTCGCCGGCGTACTTCGCGTGGTTCACGCCGTACACGAACATCGGCGTGTCGTCCTTCGACGGCGCCGACAGGATCACCTTCTTCGCGCCGGCGTCGAGATGCTTCTGCGCGGTGTCCTTGGTCAGGAACAGGCCGGTGGATTCGATCACCACGTCGGCGCCGACCTCGCTCCATTTCAGGGCGGCCGGGTCCTTCTCCTGGGTCAGGCGGATGCGCTTGCCGTTGACGACCAGCGTGTTGCCGTCGATCGCGATGTCGCCCTTGAAGCGGCCGTGCACCGAGTCGT
The DNA here is from genome assembly GCA_013362405.1 of Lysobacter sp. GTDB lineage: Bacteria > Pseudomonadota > Gammaproteobacteria > Xanthomonadales > Xanthomonadaceae > JABFWF01. The sequence continues at coordinate 578 of JABFWF010000166.1, forward strand.
ACTGGAGCATGTAGGCGAGGTAGTCGGGTTCGAGCAGGTCGTTGATGGCGACGATCTCGATTTCGCTGCCGAAGTTCTGCACCGCCGAGCGCAGCACGTTGCGGCCGATGCGGCCAAACCCGTTGATGCCAACCTTGATCGCCATTGCGGACTCCTGAAAGGGCGGATTGTCAAAGAGAACGGGTATTTTAGCCGGTCCCATGCCCCGGCCGCCCGCGATGCCCCGCCTGCCCGTCCTGCTCGTCCTGCTCCTGCTCAGCCCGGCCGCGTTCGCCTGGAGCGCGCTCGGCCACCGCCTCGTCGGCGCCATCGCCGAACGCCACCTCGATCCGGCCGCGGCGCGCGAGGTCCACGAGTTGCTGCAGGGCGAGCCCGACCCGACCCTCGCCGGCGTGGCCACCTGGGCCGACGAACTGCGCAACACCGACCCCGCGCGCTTCAAGGCCACCAGCCGCTGGCACTACATCGACACCGACGACGCCGGCTGCCACTTCGATCCACCGCGCGACTGCCCGGACGGCCAGTGCGTGACCGCGGCGATCGCCGCGCAGGAAAGAACCCTCGCCGACCGCAGCCAGCCGCTCGCCGCGCGCCGCGACGCGCTGAAGTTCCTCGTCCATTTCATCGGCGACGTGCACCAGCCGATGCACGCCAACCACCACGGCGACAAGGGCGGCAACGACTACCAGATCAGCCTGCGCACCGACCTCGCGCCGGAAGCCTATGCGCGGAACCGCTACGTCGACGGCGTGATGGGCACCAACCTGCACGCGGTGTGGGATTACTACGTGCTGGGCTCGCTCGGCCTCGACCTGCCGCACTACACCGCGCGGCTCGATGCGCTGCCGTGGCCGCCGCTGCCGGGCAGCGTGCCCGGCCCGATGGCATGGGCCGAGGAATCCTGCCGCCTGGTCGACGCGCGCGGGTTGTATCCGCCAGGACACACGCTCGACCGTGGCTACCTCGACACGATGCGGCCGCTCGCCGAACAGCGCATCCGCCAGGCGGCATGGCGGCTGACGGATGCGCTGGACCAGGCGTTGCGCTGAGCACGCGCGGCCGGCACGCGGCGAGGGCCTGGCGATGGGGACGGGCGACGAGCAGCGGATCGGACATTGCTTCCTCCTCGCGGCGCGCCATGCGGCCGCTCCGGCAGGCACGCGGCGTTCGGCCTATCGCAGCATGGCCGGCGTGATCGGCGCCGCGGCGTCTGCCCGGCCGGCTTCCGCCGGTTGGACGCCACGGGCACCCCGGCGCATCCTCGCCGCCTGCTTCGCGCCGCTGGAGGCATCGTGAACGCGCCCACCGTCCAACCGTTCTTCCACGCCGACAGCAACACCTGGAGCTATCTCGTCGCCGACCCCGCCAGCCGGGCCGCGGCGATCATCGATCCGGTGCTCGACTTCGACCCGAAGTCCGGGCGCACTTCGACGACATCGGCGCAGGCATTGCTGGACGCGATCGCACGCGACGGCCTGGACGTGCAGTGGATCCTCGAAACGCACGCGCACGCCGACCACCTCACCGCCGCGCACTGGCTGCAGCAGCGGCTGCCGCAGGCGCGCGTGGCGATCGGCGCAGGCATCCGCGCGGTGCAGGCGACGTTCCGCGACGTCTACGCGCTGGGC
>JABFWF010000021.1 GCA_013362405.1 Lysobacter sp.
TCCTGCCGGGGGTCATGCGCGACCGAACACCAGCGAGCAGTTGTTGCCGCCGAAACCGAAGGAATTGTTCATGGTGAAGCGCACGTGGCCCGCCGCGTTGTCCAGGCGCACCTGCGGGCCGCAGGCGGGATCGGGCGTCGTGCTGTTGAGCGTGCCGGGCAGCAGGCCGTCGCGCAGTGCGAGCAGCGCGACCACCGACTCGACGATGCCCGCCGCGCCGAGCGTGTGGCCGGTCCAGCCCTTGGTCGAACCCGCGTGCAGCGAATCCGGGAAGAGGTCGGCGACCGCGCGCGCCTCGACCGCGTCGTTGGCCGGCGTCGCGGTGCCGTGCAGGTTGAGGTAGCCGACATCCGCCGCGTCGATGCCCGCGCGGACCAGCGCATCGGCCATCGCCAGGCGCGCGCCGAGGCCCTCGGGGTGCGGCGCGGACATGTGGTGCGCGTCGCTGGATTCGCCATAGCCGCGCAGCAGGAAGTCCGCCTCGTCGCCGCGTTCGACCACGGCGAAACCGCCGGCCTCGCCGAGCGAGAGGCCGTCGCGCGCGACGTCGAACGGCCGTGCTGGCTGCGCCGACACCAGGCCGAGCGAATTGAAGCCGTACAGCACGCTGCCGCACAGCGTGTCCACGCCGCCGACCAGCGCGGCATCGACGATGCCGGCCTGCAGCAACCGCGTGGCCTGCGCGAAGACCTTCGCGCTCGACGAGCATGCCGTCGCCACCGTGACGCACGGGCCGCCGATGCCGGTCGCTTCCTGCAGGAAGCTTCCCAGCGAATGCGGGGTGTGCACGATCGGCCGGCGCAGGTCGGGCGGGAAGCCGCCGTCCTGCAGCCGCGCGTAGGCCTCCTCGGTCGCGCCGATGCTGGAGGTGGAGGTGCCGACCACCAGCGCGACGCGGTCGTTGCCGTGGCGGCTGCACGCCGAGCGCAGCGCCGCCTGCACGCCATCCTGCTGCAGCGCCATCCACGCCAGGCGGTTGTTGCGGCACTCCCAGCGCGCCAGCCGCGCCGGCAGCGGTGCGTCCTCGACGCCGTCGACGCGGCCGATCCACGTATCCAGGCCGGCATCGCCGAAATCGTTGCGGCGCAGACCGCCACGACGCGCGCGCAGCGCCGCGGCCTGCGCGGCGAGGCCGTGGCCGAGGGCGGTGGTGGCGGTGAAGGCGCGGATGGCCAGCGGCGGCATCGGCTGCGGCGACGTCGTTGGCAAAGGGACTCCGGTGTTGCGGGACAGGCGACGCGGGCCGGCGCGGTTCGGGTAGCTGAACGCCATGCGCGGCGGGCCAAAGCGTGACGCGAGTATAGCCAGCGCGAGCTGCGAAGCCGTGCACCGGGCCTACACGAGGGCGGGACCGGCCGCTCGCAGGGGGGCGCGGGGAGCGATTCCAGCCGCGACCCGGGGCCAGGGTCGCAACCGCGCACGCAGGAGCGGCGGGAGCCGCTCCTGCCGCACGGCTAGTTCTTCGCCTTGCGCGCCGGCACGAACTGCTCGCGCACCGCCTTCGCCAGCAGGTCCGGCGGCAGCAGGCCCTGGTCGAGCAGGAAGTCGTTGAAGGCCTTGCGGTCGAAGCGGTCGCCGAGCGCGAGCTCGGTTTCCGCGCGCAGCTGCTGGATGCGCGAGTACCCGTAGAAGTAGCTGCCCGCCTGGCCCGGCGAATTCACCGTGTAGCGGTCGACTTCCTGCCGCGCCATCGCCTTCGACAGGCCGACCTGCTCGGTCAGCACCTTGAACGCGGTGTCGCGGTCGGTCAGCCCGAGGTTGAGCATCGGATCCAGGATCGCGCGCGCCGCGCGGACCAGGCGCAGCTGCAACGCGATCAGCTGGCCGTCGAGCGGCTCGTAGGGCATCGTCTCGGCTTCGGCGTACAGCGCCCAGCCTTCGACGTTGACGGAGTTGAAGGCGAACAGCGTGCGCGCCAGCGAGACGCCGCGCTCGACCATCGCGGTGAACTGCAGCTCGTGGCCGGGGCGGCCTTCGTGCGCGGTGAGCGTCCATGCCGCCGACGGATAGTTGAAGTCGTCGTAGGCGCCGTCGCCCTTCGCGTTCGGGTTCGCCAGCGGCAGCACGAAGGTGCCCTGCTGGCCGGTGTTGCCGACCAGCGGCGCGGGCAGGAAGTGCGGCGCGGGCTGCGCGGCGTTCTCGGCGTCGCTGCCCAGGCGCATCTGCATCGGGCGGTTGGGCAGGGTGACGATGCGGTTGGTTGCGATGATCCGGTCGAGCGCGGGGAGGATGGTGCCGCGGTAGAACGGCTCGATCCGGTCGTTCGCCAGCTGCTTCGTCTTGAGCGCGCGGATCACGTCGATGTAGTCGGTGGCGGTGATGCCCTTTTCCTTCGCCACCAGCGGCGCGAGCTGCTGCATCGCGGCGCGCGTTTCCATGAACTCGAGCTGGGCGCGCTCGATCAGCGCGCGCGGATCGATGTCGATGCCGACGTTCTTGAGCTGCAGCGCATAGAGCTCCGGCGGCAGCGAATAGGTGCTGCGCGCGTGCGGCAGCACGGTCGCCTTCGTCCACGTCGCGTAGTCGTCGAGCTGCTTCTGCAGCGCATCGGTGGCGGCGCCGGCGTCGATGCCGTACTTGGTGAACAGCGAACGGATGCCCTTGACGTAGGTCGCCTCGTTGTCGAGCGACTGCTGCACCTCGACCTGGGTCGGCTGCAGCAGCTTGGGATCGTTGCGCTCCTCGTAGCGCCGGCGCGCGAGCGTGGCCAGCGGCGTACTGCCCGGCACGAGGCCGGCGTAGCGCTGCAGGCGCTTGAGCGCGAGCGCGCGGCGCGCAGGCTGGGTCTGGTCGTTGAGCAGGCCCTGCAGACCGGAGAACACGGTCTGGCCGACGTCGGCGAACGGACGCACCAGGCGCTCGTTCACCGCGCTCGCCTCGATCGCGTTGGCGGCCGCCTTGTCGAGGATGGCGAGGTCCTGGCGCACGTTCGGATCGGTTTCGCCCGCCGCCTTCGCCTGCAGCTCGGCCTTGGCCTTCTGCGTCGCCGCGCGGTAGCGCGCCTGGTAGCCGGGCCCGAAGTCGGACACCTGGTCGTCGTAGCCCGGCACGCCGAGGAAGGACAGCTGCTCCGGCTGGAACGGGCCCTGCGCCTTCAGCAGGATCTGCGCGTACTGGTTGCTCTTCGCGACCCACGCCGCCGCCGGTGCGGCCTTCGTCGTGGTGGCGGGCGCCGCGGCCATGGCGGGCAGGGGCGCGGCGAGGACGGCGGCGATCGACAGCGCCAGCAGCAGCGGACGGAAGGTCATCGGGGGTCTCCTTGGGAAGCAGCGAGGATCGGCGGGCACGACGGCGCGCGGCATGCGCCGAAGGTCACGCCCGGCGCAGGCGTGGCGATCGCTTAGCATGCGCGCTCCGCTCGCCACGATCCCGTCCATGGCCGACCTTCGCCCGCGCCAGTCCGGCGCCGCCCTGCTCGGGGCCGTCCTCCTCGCCTTCGCCGCGGCCGCCTCCGCCCAGATGCCCACGCTCACCACCGACGACTACGCCCGCGCCGAACGCTTCGTCGGTTACAAGGCGAACCCGCTGGTCGACCACGCGGTCACCACCGTCACCTGGCTCGACGCGCGCGGCTTCTGGTATCGCGACCACGATGCGCAGGGCGACCACTTCCTGCGCTACGACGTGGCCAGCGGCAAGACGTCGCCGCTGGTCGACGCAAAGCAGCTCGCCGACGCGCTGGCGAAGACCGCCGGCAAGCCGGTCGACGCAAGCAAACTGAAGATCACCGAGGCGCGCGTCCTCGCCGAGGGCGGCTACGAGGTCGTGGTCGGCAAGGACCGCTACCTGTGCGACGCCGCCGGCAAGCCCGGCTGCGTGCCGGCACCGAAGCCGGAGCACGTCGGCAGCGAACCCGGCGTGCGTTCGCCCGACGGCAAGACCGAAGCCTTCATCCGCGACTGGAACCTGTGGGTGCGCGACCTCGCCAGCGGCACCGAGACGCAGCTCACCACCGACGGCAGTACCGACGACGGCTACGCCACCGACAACGCCGGCTGGACGCATTCGGACCGCGCGATCCTGGTGTGGTCGCCGGATTCGCGGCACATCGCGACCTTCCAGCAGGACCAGCGCAGGACCGGCTCGATGACGCTGGTCGGCACGAATGTCGGGCATCCCAAGGTCGAGACCTGGAAGTACCCGCTGGTCGGCGACAAGGACGTCACCATGATCGAGCGCGTCGTCATCGACGTGCACGCGCGTCACGTGCTGCGCCTGAAGACGCCGCCCGACCAGCACCGTTCCACCCTGTGCGACGACGTCAGCTGCAACGGCGGCTGGGAGGACGTGCAGTGGGCGGAGGATGGCAAATCGCTCGCCTTCGCCTCGGTGTCGCGCGACCACAAGGACGTGTGGATCCGCATCGCCGACACCGCGACTGGCGCGGTGCGCACGGTGCTGCACGAGCACGTGCCGACCTATTACGAATCCGGCAACGGCGCCGTCAACTGGCGCTACCTGCCGCAGTCGGACGAGCTCCTGTGGTTCAGCGAGCGCAACGACTGGGGCAACCTGTATCTCTACGGCCTCGACGGCAAGCTCAAGCATGCGGTGACGACCGGCGAAGGCAACGTCACCGACGTGCTGCGCGTGGATCCGACGTCGCGCACCGCGTGGTTCCGCGGCGTCGGCCGCACGCCGGGCGTGGATCCCTACTACCAGCAGTTCTTCAAGGTGTCGCTCGACGGCGGCGCGCCGGTACTGCTCACGCCGGAAGTGGCCGACCACGCGATCGGCCTGTCGCCCGACGGCTCGCATTTCGTCGATGCATATTCGACCCCGACGATGCCGCCGGTCACCGTGCTGCGCGATGCCGCCGACGGCCGCGTCGTGTCGGACGTCGCACGCGCCGACATCACGCGCCTGCGCGCGATCGGCTGGGTGCCGCCGGAAACCTTCACCGTCAAGGCGCGCGACGGCAGGACCGATCTCTACGGCCTGATGTTCAAGCCGACCCATTTCGATCCGGCGAAGAAGTACCCGGTCATCGACTACATCTATCCCGGCCCGCAGACGGGCTCGGTCGGTGGCCGCGGCTTCGACGCCGCGCGTCGCGACCACCAGGCGCTCGCGGAACTGGGTTTCATCGTCGTCGCGATCGACGGCCTCGGCACGCCGTGGCGCGCGAAGTCCTTCCACGATGCGTTCGGCGGCGACATCGGCGACAACACGCTGCCCGACCAGGTCGCCGGCCTGAAGCAACTGGCCGCGCGCTTCCCGTGGATCGACCCCGACCGCATCGGTATCTGGGGTCACTCCGGCGGCGGCTACGCGACCGCGGACGCGATGTTCAGCTACCCCGACTTCTTCAAGGTCGGCATCAGCGAAAGCGGCAACCACGACAACCGCAACTACGAGGACGACTGGGCGGAGAAGTGGCAGGGCCTGGAAACCGTCGACCAGGACGGCCACAGCAGCTACGCCGCGCAGGCCAACGCGGCGAAGGCCGCCAACCTCAAGGGCAAGCTGCTGCTTGCGCACGGCCTGATGGACGACAACGTGCCGCCGCAGAACACCTTCCTGGTCGTCGATGCGCTGGTCAAGGCGAACCGCGACTTCGACCTCGTCGTCTTCCCGCAGGCGCACCACGGCTACGGCAAGGATGCGGCGTACATGATGCGGCGCCGCTGGGACTACTTCGTCCGCTGGCTGCTCGGTGCGACGCCGCCGAGCGAGTACCGGATGCAGCCGCCTGCCGAATAACGCGCGACTCTCTGCAGGAGCGGCTCATAGCCGCGGCTTTTCCCACGCCTGCAGCGCATGTGCCGGTGCACGGAGCAGAAGCCCGGGTTACGAACGATGCCCTTTGCCGATGTCGACCCGTCGGATGCGGCAGGAGCCCGGCTCCCTCGAGGAAGAGGGTGATCTCGTGGCCGTTGGGCGCGGGCCAGCAGTGCAGTTCGAGCATGGGCGCGCACTCGGCCGGCACCACGGCCTGTAACGGACGACACCTCGCTGAAGCGTTCAAGGCGCGTAATGAGCGCGCCGGCGCGCGCCTTTCGGTAAATTGGCGCGGACGCGGCTGCCGCGTCCTGGGGGGACGAGTGGGCAACGAGCGTTTTGCCGATCCACCGCGACGGATGTCCGGACAGGGCCTCACGGCCACGCTCGGCGTGCTGGCGTGGTGCGTGGCGGTGGCGCTCGCCGCGCTGCTGCTGTGGGGGCCGTCCTCGGCGGTGGAACGCATGGCCGTGCCGGCGCTGTGCATCGCGCTCACCGGTCTGGGGCTGCTGTGGGCGTGGGAGCGGCGCCTGGTCCGCGTCGACCGCCTGCGCCTGCTGTACACGCAGCGCCGCCAGGCCGCCCTGCTGAAGGAGACGCGCCGCATCGCGCACCTCGGCGACTGGGCGTGGGAGGTCGACACCGGCCGCGTGCACTGGTCGGCGGAGGTCTACGCGATCTATGGGCAGGAGCCGCGCGCGGACTTGCGCCTGGAGGACGTGGCCGGCTGGTTCCATCCGGACGACCGCGCGCGCCTTACCGCCTATGTCGCGGGAATCGTCGAGGGCGGCGAGCCCTTCCAGACCGAATACCGCATCGTCCGCCCGGACGGCGACGTGCGCACCGTGCATGCGCGCGCCGAATGGAGCGAGCGTGCGGCCGGCCGCCGCGTGCTCGCCGGCGTGCAGCAGGACGTCACAGAGTTCGCCCGCGCGCGCGACCGGCTCGCCGCGGCGCAGGCGCAGTACCAGTTCCTGTTCGAGCACAACCCGCTGCCGATGTGGGTGTTCGACCGCGAGACGCTGCGCTTCCTCGCGGTCAACGACGCGATGCTGCGCCACTACGGCTACAGCCGCGAGGAGCTGCTCGCCGGCACCATGTTCGACATCCGCCCCACGCAGCAGCGCGCCGCCGTCGAGGCCGCCGCGCGACAGCCCAGCACGCAGCGCCCGCAGGGCGAGGTATGGACGCACCTGCGCAAGGACGGCAGCACCCTGCGCGCGGCGATCTGGAATCACGACATCGAATTCGATGGTCGCCGCGCGCGGCTGGTGGCGGCGCAGGACGTCACCGGGCTGGAGCGCAGCGAGGAACGCTTCCGCATGGTGGCGCGCGTGACCAGCGACGCGGTGTACGACTGGAACGTGGTCTCCGGCAGCGTGTGGTGGAGCGAATCGTTCTTCGTCCTGTTCGGCCATTCGCCCGAGGCGATGCCGCCGACGCTGGAGGGATGGGAAGCGCTGATCCATCCGGAGGACCACGCGCGGGTCATGGCGAGCCTGTCGCGCGCGTTCGAAACCGGCCAGCAGCAATGGGAGAAGGAATACCGCTTCGCCCGCGCCGATGGCAGCTGGGCGGACGTCGTCGACCGCGGCTTCGTGCAGCGCGACGAGCTCGGCCAGGTCGTGCGCATGGTCGGCGGCATGCTCGACGTCACCGAGCGCCACCGCGAACAGGCCGACCTGCGCCTGCTGCGGCGCGCGGTGCAGGCCACCGACAACGGCATCGTGATCGCCGATGCGCGCGCGGACGACCAGCCGATCGTGTACGTCAACCCGGCCTTCGAGCAGATCACCGGCTACCCGGCCGCCGAGATCGTCGGCCGCAACTGCCGCATCCTGCAGGGCGAGGATCGCGATCAGCCCGGCGTCGCCGCGATCCGCAACGCGCTGGCGGGCGAGCGCGAGACGCGCGTGGTGCTGCGCAACTACCGCCGCGATGGCGCGATGTTCTGGAACGAGTTCCGCCTCGCGCCGGTGCGCGACGAGGCCGGCGCGCTGACCCATTACGTCGGCGCGCTCACCGACGTCACCGAGCGCCAGCGCCAGGAGGAGCAGCTCGCCTGGCGCGCCACCCACGACGACCTCACCGGCCTGCCCAACCGCCAGCTGCTGCACGACCGCCTGCAGCAGGCCATCCGCAATGCCGAACGCTACGAGCGCGACGCAGCGGTGGTGTTCGTCGACCTCGACGACTTCAAGCTGATCAACGACACCCTCGGCCACAGCGCCGGCGACGCCGCGCTGCGGGTGATCGCGCAACGCCTGCGCGAGGTGGTGCGCGACGCCGACACGGTCGGCCGCTTCGGCGGCGACGAGTTCGTGGTCGTGCTGACGGAGCAGAGCGACGAGGTGGGCGTGCAGGCGGTGATCGCGCGCATCGCGGAGGCATTGTCCGGGCCCGTCGAACTCGGCGGCGTCCTGCACCAGCTCACGCCGAGCATCGGCCACTGCCGCTTTCCCGAGGACGGGCGCGACGCGGAAACGCTGCTGCGCCACGCGGACCTCGCGATGTACCAGGCCAAGCGCCAGGGCCGCAACCGCGCGGTGGCCTACCGGAGCGAATTCGACGGCACCGTGTCGCAGCGCCTGCAGCTGGTGTCGCAGCTGCGCGAGGCGTTGCAACGCGGCGAGTTCGCGCTGGTGTTCCAGCCGCTGTGGGGACTGGATGGCCAGCCGCTCGGGCTGGAGGCGCTGGTGCGCTGGCGGCATCCCGAACGCGGCCTGCTGTCGCCGTCGGAGTTCATCGGCGTGTGCGAGGAAAGCGGCCTGATCGTCGAGCTCGGCCGCTACGTGCTGCGCGAGGCCGCGCGCCACCATGCGCTGCTCGCCGCCGCCGGCCTGGGGCACCTGCGCATTGCGGTGAACGTGTCCGCGGCGCAGTTCGCGCACGACCTGCACGAGCCGGTCGCCGCCGTCGTCGCGGAGTTCGCGCTGCCGCCGGGCGCACTCGAGCTCGAACTCACCGAGAGCGTGATCATGGACAGCACCGATCGCGCGATCGACACCATGCGCCGCATCGCCGCGCTCGGCGTCGGCCTGTCGCTGGACGATTTCGGCACCGGCTATTCGAGCCTGGCCTACCTCAAGCGCCTGCCGCTCGACCGCCTGAAGATCGACCGCTCGTTCGTGCAGGACCTCGGCAACGACCTCGAGGACGCGGCGATCTGCGCCTCGATCATCGGCCTCGGCCACCTGCTCGGCCTGCGCACCGTCGCCGAGGGCGTGGAGACCGAACAGCAGCGCGCCTGGCTGCATGCGCGCGGCTGCGACGAACTGCAGGGCTTCCTGCTCGGCCGTCCCGTACCGTTCGACGAACTGCTGCCGGTATTGCAGCGCGGGCGTGCGGCGGACGATGTGGTGCGGGAGCCCGGCGTCGCCGGCTAGAGCGGCGTAGGGGCGGCTTGCAGCCGCGGGCTTTTGCTTCCGCTCTTCTGGAGGAGCGACGCACGTCGCGACTGAAGCTTTTGGTCGCGACTTGCGTCGCTCCTACAAGCGCGTTACACCCAGGAGCTCGCGGCTACAAGCCGCTCCCGCGGAATCGCCTCTTGCCGTGGCGATGCGTTGCCCCGCTACACTCGCCCGATGAAGATCGCCAGCTGGAACGTCAACTCGCTCAACGTGCGCCTGCCGCACCTCACGCAGTGGCTGCAGGACGCCGCGCCCGACGTGGTCGCGCTGCAGGAGACCAAGCTCGAGGACGAGCGCTTTCCCGACACCGCGCTCGCCGCGCTCGGCTACCGCAGCGTGTTCGCCGGGCAGAAGACCTACAACGGCGTCGCGATCCTCGCGCGCGACGCGGCGATCGAGGACGTGCAGGTCGGCATCCCCGGCTTCGAGGATCCGCAGCGCCGCGTCATCGCCGCCACCGTGGGCGGCGTGCGCGTGATCGACTTCTACGTGGTCAACGGCCAGGCGGTCGGCAGCGCGAAGTTCGACTACAAGCTGCAGTGGCTCGCGGCCGCGCGCGCGATGCTCGCCGACGAACTCGCTCGGCATCCGAGGCTGGTGGTGCTCGGCGACTTCAACATCGCGCCCGCCGACCTCGACGTGCACGACCCGAAGCGCTGGCGCGAGAAGATCCTGTGCTCGACGCCCGAGCGCGACGCGCTCGCCGGCATCGCCGCGCTCGGCCTGCACGACAGCTTCCGCCTGCACCACGCCGAGGGCGGCCACCACAGCTGGTGGGACTACCGGCTCGGTGCGTTCGAGCGCGGCTGGGGCCTGCGCATCGACCTGCTGCTCGCCTCCGAAGCGCTGCGTCCGGCGTGCGCCGCGACCGGCATCGACCTGGTGCCGCGCGGCTGGGAGCGGCCGAGCGACCACGCGCCGGTGTGGGCGGCATTCGAGGTCTAGGCGCGTGTTCTGCCGCTGAGCGTTCCTGCAGGAGCGGCTTACAGCCGCGAGCTTTTTTTGGTTCCGCCTGTGGCCAGGGGCTCGCGGCTGCAAGCCGCTCCTGCAAATGCGGTATGTCATCACGGGCCTGCCCCAAAAACAAAAGGCCCGGCTTCCGCCGGGCCCTGCGCCGTCACGCGATGCTGCCTGGTCAGCGTACGCGTCCGCGCCGGAACAGATTGACGATCGCGAGCAGGATGATCGCGCCGATCAGCGAGACGATGAGACTCATCACGCTGAAACCTTCGTTGATGGACCCTGCGCCGACCAGCGGTCCGATCAGCCAGCCGCCGATGAAGGCGCCGACGATGCCGACCACGATGTTGAGCAGGATGCCCTGCTGCGCGTCGGTCCGCATGATCATGCTGGCCAGCCAGCCGATGATGCCGCCTACGATCAACCAGACGATGATGTTCATGCACCAGCCTCCTTGGGTCGGGACTCTCAGGTAGCTCCCCGCGTTCTGGGGGCACGGTCGAGTCTGTCGAGGCAGCCGTGATGGGAGCGTCAGGGAAGCAGGCGGATGTCGCGCGTCGTGCAGCCGCGCGGAAACAGCGCAAAAACGCCGGGAAAAACCGGGTTCAGGACGCCATGTTGTCGCACTGCAACAGGCGCAGCAGCGCGGCGCGCGGGAGCTTGCCGGTTTCGTTGCGGGGCAGGGCGTCGACGCGACGCAGGCGGCGTGGCAGGAACACCGGATCGATGCTGCAACGCAGGGCGTCGAGGATCGCGCTGTCGTCCAGCCCCGGCGCGACGACCAGCGCGGCGATGCGACGCACGCCGGCCTCGCAGGGGTCGAGCTGCAGCACCACGCCGTCGTGCACGCCCGGGATCGCCGTGAGCTTGCGGGTCAGGTCGCCGAGCGAGGCGCGCTTGCCGGCGATCTCGAGCAGGTCCGCCTGGCGTCCGCACAGCCGGAAGCGCCCGGTCGCATCGACTTCGACGAGGTCGGCCAGCGGCATCGGCGCGGCGAGGTGGCGCGCGTGCACCAGCGTGCCGTCCGGCTGCGGCTGCAGCTGCACGCCGGGCATCGGCGTCCACGCCTCCTCGACCGCGGTGCGGCGATGCGCGATCACGCAGGTTTCGGTCGAACCGAACAGTTCGCGCACCTCGCAGCCCAGGCGCGCCTCGGCGGCGGCGGCGAGTTCGGCCGGCAGCGGCGCGGTCGCCGAGACGATGCCGGCGAGCGGCGGCATCGCCACGTCCGCCTCGACCAGCGCGCGCAGGTGCACGGGGGTGGTCACCAGCAGCGCCGGCGCGCCGACTGCATGCAGCGCCTGGGCGATGTCCTGCGGGAAGAACGGCCGTCCGGTGTGCACCGCCACGTCGCCCAGCAACGGCAGCAGCACCGACAGCTCCATCCCGTACATGTGCTGCGGCGGCACCGTCGCCACCACCGGCGCGTGCGCGTCGGCAGGCCACAGGTGGCGCAGGACGGCGAGGTTCTGCGCGGTGGACTGGCGGAAGCTCCCCCAGGTCTTCGGGTTGGCCTTCGGCACGCCGGTGCTGCCCGATGTGAAGCCGATCGCGACCAGCGCGTCGTCGCCGATCAGCGGCACCTCGCCCGGATGCTCGAGCAGCACGTCGGGCAGCTGCCAGTAGCGCGCGGGCGCCGGGTCGAGCGCGGCGTCGCCGAGGCAATAGCTGTCCGCGTGCCGGTGCAACGCCTCGTCGACCGCCGCCGGCGCGCGCGAGGGCGGCAGCAGCGTGGTCTGCTCGCGCACCGCGACCGCGCAGAAGGCGACCAGGAAGCGGTAGCGGTCCTCGCACAGGTTGACCGCGTGCCGCCCGGGCGGCAGCAGCGCGGCGAGCGCGCGCACCTGGCCGAGGAAGCGCCCCAGGGACACCGTGCCCTGGGCGTCGAAGGCGATGGCGCGCGATTCCGCGCCGATGGCGAGCGGCGAGCCCCCGAGGCCCGCCGGCTGGATGACTGCCGACATGCGTACTGCCCTGGGCGTGACGCCCTTGATTCCCCCCGCGGCCGAAGCCGCGCCCCGGGGTTACTTTACGCTGCCGCCCCCGCGCGCCGCCAAGCCGATGCTGCCCTTCGACCCGCCCCTGCCCGCTGGCCTGCAGTGCGCCTGGCTGGCCCATCGCCCCGGCGAGGCCGCCGAACCCGCCGTGCGCGCATGGCTGGGAGACCGGCTCGGCTGCCCGCCGGAGGCCGTCGTGCTCTCGCGCGACGCCCGCGGCCGGCCACGGCTGGAGCATCCCGCACTCGACGTGAACTGGAGCCACAGCGGCGACGGCCTGCTGGTGGCGAGCGGCGAAGGCCTGCGCGTGGGCATCGACCTCGAACGCGTGCACGCCCGCGTGCGCGCGCTGGAACTCGCCCGCCGCTTCTTCGCCGCCCCCGAGCTCGACTGGCTCGAGGCCCAGCCGCCCGCCGCGCGCGACACCGCCTTCCTGCGCCTGTGGTGCGCGAAGGAAGCCGTGCTGAAAGCGCACGGCCACGGCCTCGCCTTCGGCCTGCACCGGCTGGTGTTCGTGGAACGCGACGGCGCCCTGCACCTCGTCGAGACCGCCTCCGCCCTCGGCCATGCCGACGACTGGACCTTGCGGGAATTCGTGCCGCACGCGGGCTACCGCGCGGCGCTGGCGTGGCGGAGGGCGTGAGCAGGGCCTCTTTGTGTAGGAGCGGCTTAAAGCTGTCTGTAGGAGCGGCTTGTGGCCGCGAGCTTTTCGCTGCGCGGCAACCCGTTGAACGCCCGCGGCTTCGTGGAAATAGGTGGAAATAGTTAGAGCTCGCGGCGATAAGCCGCTCCTACAGCGCGCGCCTATGGGGACGCGTTGAGGCGATGCGGCTGCAACCACACGGCATCCCAGAAAGGGCAGTCGCCAACGCGCTGGACCAACCCCGCGCGCACCGGATTCATTACGACGTAGCGCGCGGCCGCCCGAAGATCATCCTCCCGCCGCAGCGCCCGGTCGTGGTATGCCGTTGCCCACACCTGCCTGAGCTCCGGAAATCGCCGCCTCAGCCCGCGCGCGCTTTCCGCCTTCAGCCAGCCGATCCGGCGCGCAAGCGAGTCGCCATCGCCGAGCACCAACAGCGCATGCCAGTGGTCCGGCATCAGCACCCAGGCGAGCAGTCGCGAAGGCTGCCAGTTCGCTGCATGAGCCAGCGCCGCGGCAGCGGCAAAGGCGATCTCCGTATCGGCGAACAGCGGCTTTCGGCCGGCAGTCGTCGAGGTCACCAGATAGGCATGGCCGGGCAGCGAGCGTCGGCCGATGCGCAAGGCGGCATGGGGCTTGGTCATGCCACAACGTGCCCGGGCGTTGCTCTCCCTGTGATCGGTGGATCGCCCGCTCCTTTGTGGGAAACCCCCCCCGACGCGCACGGCCATACCCGTAGGAGCGGCTTACAGCCGCGAGCTCTTTCATGATCGAACGTCAGGAGGTGCTCGCGGCTGCAAGCCGCTCCTACACGAGCCAAAGCCGCATCACGCGACCACCATCCAGTCCCGTCCCGACCCCCGCTGCTAGAATCGAAGGTTCCCGACCCCACGAAAAAACGCGGCGTTTGCCGCGTCGGAGTGCCTCGATGAACTGGCTGAACGAGCTGCTGCACAACGACCCCGATCCCGCCGAGTCGCGCGAGTGGATCGAGTCCATCAAGGCCGTCATCGATCGCGATGGCCCGCAGCGCGCGCACCAGCTGCTCGAAGGCATGGTCGAGCTCACCCGTCGCGCCGGCGCGCACCTGCCGTTCGCGCCGACCACCGAATACATCAACACCATCCCGCCGCAGCTCGAAGCCAAGTCGCCCGGCGACGCGGCGATGGAATGGCGCATCCGCTCGATCATCCGCTGGAACGCGATGGCGATGGTCGTGCGCGCCAACCGCAAGCCGGGCGAACTCGGCGGCCATATCGCCAGCTTCGCCTCGTCGGCCACGCTCTACGACGTCGGCTTCAACCACTTCTGGCGCGCGCCCAGTGCCGAGCATCCCGGCGACCTGCTCTACATCCAGGGCCACAGTTCGCCCGGCATCTACGCGCGCTCCTTCCTCGAAGGCCGCATCAGCGAGGACCAGCTCGACCACTTCCGCATGGAAGTCGACTGCCGCGGCGTCAGCTCCTACCCGCATCCGTGGCTGATGCCCGACTACTGGCAGACGCCGACCGTCTCGATGGGCCTCGGCCCGATCAGCGCGATCTACATGGCGCGCAACTGGAAGTACCTGGAAGGCCGCGGCCTGATGCCGAAGACCGACCGCAAGGTGTGGTGCTTCCTCGGCGACGGCGAAACCGACGAGCCGGAGAGCCTCGGCGCGATCTCGGTCGCCGGCCGCGAAGGCCTCGACAACCTCGTCTTCGTCGTCAACTGCAACCTGCAGCGCCTCGATGGCCCGGTGCGCGGCAACGGCAAGATCATCCAGGAGCTGGAAGGCAGCTTCCGCGGCGCCGGCTGGAACGTCATCAAGCTGGTGTGGGGCAGCTACTGGGATCCGCTCCTCGCGCGCGACACCCACGGCAAGCTGCGCGAGCTGATGATGGAAACCGTCGACGGCGAATACCAGAACTGCAAGGCCTTCGGCGGCGCGTACACGCGCGAGCATTTCTTCGGCAAGTACCCGGAGACGAAGGCGCTGGTCGCCAGCCTCTCCGACGACGACATCTGGCGCCTCAACCGCGGCGGCCACGATCCGCACAAGGTCTACGCCGCCTACGACGCGGCGACGAAGCAGGCCGGCATGCCCACCGTGATCCTCGCCAAGACGGTGAAGGGCTACGGCATGGGCGCGGCGGGCGAAGCGCTCAACCCGACCCACGGCACCAAGAAGATGGACGACGAGGACGTGCGCACGTTCCGCGACCGCTTCAACATCCCGGTGACCGACAAGCAGCTCGAGGCCGAGGTCATCCCGTTCTTCCACCCGGGCGAGAAGTCGCCGGAAGTGGACTACATGCACGAGCGCCGCAAGGCCCTCGGCGGCCAGCTGCCGCAGCGCCGCCGCAAGGCGACGCAGTCGCTCGAAGCGCCGAAGCTCGAAGTGTTCGAGCGCCTGCTCAAGACCACCGGCGAGCGCGAGATCAGCACCACGATGGCCTTCGTGCAGGCGCTCAACATCGTCCTGCGCGACAAGCAGGTCGGCCCGCGCTGCGTGCCGATCGTCGCCGACGAGGCGCGTACCTTCGGCATGGAAGGCATGTTCCGCCAGCTCGGCATCTACGCGCCGCAGGGCCAGAAGTACAAGCCGGTCGACCGCGACCAGCTGATGTACTACCGCGAGGACGCCGCCGGCCAGGTGCTGGAGGAAGGCATCACCGAATGCGGTGCGTTCTCCAGCTGGATGGCGTGCGCGACCAGCTACAGCACGAATGACCTGCAGCTGCTGCCGTTCTACATCTACTACTCGATGTTCGGCTTCCAGCGCATCGGCGACTCCGCCTGGCAGGCCGCCGACATGCGCGCGCGCGGCTTCCTGCTCGGCGCCACCGCCGGCCGCACCACGCTCAATGGCGAGGGCCTGCAGCACGAGGACGGCCACTCGATGGTGCAGGCCTCGCTCATCCCGAACTGCCGCAGCTACGACCCCACCTTCTCGTACGAAGTCGCCGTGATCCTGCAGCACGGCATGCAGCGCATGCTGGCCGAGCAGCGCGACGAGTATTTCTACATCACCCTGATGAACGAAAACTACGCGCATCCGGACATGCCGGAAGGCGCGGCCGACGGCATCATCAAGGGCATGTACCTGCTGTCGTCCTCGGCGCCGGCAGGCAAGAAAAAGAATGGCCCGCACGTGCAGCTGATGGGCTCCGGCACCATCCTGCGCGAAGCCATCGCCGCCGCCGAACTGCTCGACAAGGAATTCGGCGTCACCGCCGACATCTGGTCCTGCCCGAGCTTCAACGAGCTCGCGCGCGACGGTAGCGATGCCGAACGCTGGAACCGCCTGCATCCGGAAGGCGAGCAGCGCAAGCCGTACATCACCCAGCTGCTCGAAGGCCGCCAGGGCCCCGCGATCGTCGCCACCGACTACATCCGCGCCTACCCGGAACAGGTCCGCGCGTTCGTGCCGATGCGCTACACCGTGCTCGGCACCGACGGCTTCGGACGCAGCGACACCCGCGAAAACCTCCGCCGTCACTTCGAGGTCGACCGTTTCCACATCGCCCACGCCGCCATCGCGGCGCTGGCAGCGGACGGCAAGATGACCGGCAAGGACGTCGCCCGCGCGATCAAGCTGTTCAAGATCGACAGCGACAAGCCGAATCCGATCGGGGTGTGAGTTCTGCGGTTAGAACAGAAGGCGGCCTATGGCCGCCTTTTTCTAGCTCCGAGCTGTAGCGCCAGGCGCTTCAAGACCAGAATGATTTAGCTCAAGTTTTGGGGGTTTAAGGTGAGCGGGAAAGGCAAAGACTCCGCGCTTGCGATTCTGCAGGCTATACGACAAGGCGCCGAGGGCGCCGCGAAGTTGTTCGACAACGCAACTGGGTGTTGCCGCCTCAACGAAGCTTGTGAGTAGCTACTAACGGCCGGGATTTTCGGCCGTTTAGCTCGGCTGAGAGGAGCGACCCATTTAGAAGTTCCGGTCGGATCGTGCCGAAAAGAAGCCAGGGCGATTAGATGTGGTAAGCCGAGCAAGGCCGATCGTCTCAATGGCAGGTATGACATCGTTCATTACTGGATCAACGAACTTCCTCGTGCGGCGATCGAAGTCAAAAACGCGGTCAAGCACCTGAACCGACAAAATTTTGAAGGTGATTTTGCGAGGCTCGCCAACACGCTCACTGCGTCGGCCGACTCTAGTTATCAGTTCTGTGCATTCGTTTATTACGCGACGGCCGACTACCGCGCCAAAGGTCACTTTAGCGAAGCAAAGAAACACGCAGAGGCTCGTTTGGAGAAACTCGCAAGCGGCGTAAAGAAAATTGCCGAAGAGTTCATCGAAAATAAAAATCGACAACTCATGCGCCGCCATTATGTGAGCGCCGTTCGTCATTCGGTCCATCGGGACGAAGGGGCTTGGTATGTAGGCATGGTTATCTTCGCTAATGCCACGTTGGCATCAGTCTTTCCAAATGACCTTCTTGACTGAAGCGAAAACAAGAATGGCTGGTGTGAGCGACGCATCCAAGTAGGGCAGCCAATGGCTGCCCTACTGCTGCGGAGACGAATGGCTCAGGGCAGCTTGCCGAGAATGCCGCCGATCTCGTCGCTGCCGAAGGCACGCATCGTTTCCATCCGGATGTTGCCCGCCGAGGTGATTGACAACCCGAACGCGGTGGCCGTCTGTTCGTCGGCCGCTTCGATGAGCGTCACCAGGTCGTACTGACCCAGCGTCCAGTAGATCTGCATCCGCGCACCGAACCGGCCGGCCGCTTCCTGCGCGGCGGCCGCCCGCTTGGTGGTGTCCTTGATGCTGCGGATGCCTTGGTCGGTGAATCGGCAAAGCGCGATATAGGTCGGCATGGGCCCGCTCCGGCAACTGCGGGACCGCGATGTCCAGAGCACCCGCGCCGGTCCCGGGGCACAGGCCACTGGCCCGCGCGTCAGGGCGAAGGCACTCCTAGCAACGCCTCGATGCGCGCGTTCCGGCCGCAAAAAGCGCCGCCGTTGTCACCGTGCGATCCCACCCGGATTGGCCGCCGATCCACCGTCCTGCCGTGTCCGCCGGTACGGACCGTCGCCTCCAGCTCGGGCGTATGATCTCCAGATCGCCGCAAGCGGCTGTCCTGCGCGAGGACTGACTGGCATGGCTGACGTCTTCGTTTCCTATGCGCGTGGCGACAAGGCGCGCGTCGCGCCGCTGGTCGCCGCGGTGGAGGCGCAGGGCTGGTCGGTCTGGTGGGATCCGGAGATTTCCCCCGGCCAGGAATTCGACGACCAGATCGACGTCGAGATCGACCAGGCCAAGGCCGTGCTGGTGGTGTGGACGCCGCTCGCCGTGGCCTCGCGCTGGGTGCGCGGCGAAGCGCGCGAAGCGGCCGAGCGCGGCATCCTGGTGCCGGTGCGGTTCGAGCAGGCGCGCCTGCCGATCGACGTGCGTGCCATCCACACCACCGACATGGACGGCTGGGGCGACGATCCGCACAGCCCGCAGGTGCAGGAGTTCCTGCGCGCGCTGGCGACGACCATCGCGCGCACGGACGCCGCGCGCTCCGCGAAGGCTGCCAGCGCGGCGGCCGCGGCGCCGGTGGAAAAGGACACCGCGCGCTTCACCATCTGCGTGCTGCCGTTCGCCAACATGAGCGGCGACCCCGAGCAGGAATACTTCAGCGACGGCATCACCGAGGACGTCATCACCGACCTGAGCAAGATCTCGGCGCTGGCGGTGATCTCGCGCAACAGCGCCTTCATGTACAAGGACAAGCACGTCGACATCCCCAAGGTCGCGCGCGAACTCAAGGTCACCCACGTCGTGGAAGGCAGCGTGCGCAAGGCCGGCGGGCGCGTGCGCATCAGCGCGCAGCTGGTCGACGGCGCCACCAACAACCACCTCTGGGCCGAGCGCTACGACCGCGACGCGAGCGACATCTTCGCCCTGCAGGACGAAATCTCCGCGGCGATCGTGAAGGCCCTTCAGCTGCGGCTGCTGCCGGAGGAAAAGCAGGCGATCGAGCGCCGCGGCACCGACAACGCCGAGGCCCACAACCTCTACCTGATGGCGCGGCAGACCTACATCACCGGCCAGGAAGCGGACCTGCGCTCGGCGGAAGCGATCGTGCGCCTGTGCAGGCGCGCCACCGAATTCGACCCGGCGTACGCGCAGGCGTGGGCGCTGATGGCGGTCGGCCATTTCAAGCTGCACCAGCTCAAGGGCGGGCGCTCGGACGACGCCATGGCCGCGGTGGACAAAGCGCTGGCGCTGGCGCCCGAGCTCGCCGAAGCGCACGCGATCAAGGCGCAGATCCTGCTGCAGGATGGCGATCCCGACGCGGCGGCGAAGGAAGTCGCGATCGCGCTCAGGCTCGATCCCGAGTCCTACGAAACCAACCGCTCGGCCGCGCGCCTGAGTTACCAGCTGCACCGATACGAAGACGCCATCCGCTACTACAGCAAGGCCGTGAGCCTGATGGAGGCCGACGTCAACTCGGCGATGATGCTGATCAGCTGCTACGCCACCATCGGCGACGCCGCCAATGCGCGCCGCGCCGCCGAACTCGCGCTCAAGCGCACCGAAACCATCCTCGCCAAGGACCAGTACAACTCCGGCGTCACCGCGTACAGCGCGTACGCGCTCGCGGCACTCGGCGAGGGCGAGCGCGCCAAGGCCCGCATGGAGCGCACGCTGCTGATCGACCCGGAGAACTTCAACACCCGCTACAACTTCGCCTGCGCGCTGAGCATCCACCTCAAGGACAAGCAGGCCGCGCTCGCCATGCTCGAGACCGCATTCGCCATGGTGTCGGAAGTGTTCCTGCCCTACGCCAAGGCCGACCCGGACCTCGACTTCCTGCGCGACGACCCGCGCTACCAGGCGATGGTGGCGGCGGCGGAAGCGCGGCTGGGTGGAGCGGGGGAGAGGGCGGCGGCGCAGGCGTGAGGGTTGCGATCTGAAAGCTCCCAAGAGCGACGAATCTGGTGAGTATCGAGGTAGTGCTCAAAAGGGTGGCCAAAGGGCCACCTTTTTTTTGGGCGCCAGTTTCGTTCTAGGCTATCGGCTGGAGCGAAAGGGGGCGGGGACGAAATGCGGATCACAAAATTAGAGATTTCAAAGTTCCGCTCAATTGAGCATCTGATCTTCGATGCCGACTCTTTGACTGTTCTATGCGGGGCCAATAGTTCGGGAAAGTCGAATGTGTTAAGGGCAGTCCGCTTCGCCTTTGTTCCGGAATTCGATAGAGATCGAATGGTTCGAAACTTCCCGCTGTTCGTTACTAGCGGGAATGCAACGGTCAAAGTGAAATTGACGTTCGACAAGCCAACTGCACTTATCGCAGCCGCCTTTTCTATCCCGCCAGATGGGGCGTGGTCTTACGAAGTGAACGTAAAAAGAAGTGGGGCTGCGACTTTCTACGTGAACGGAACAAAGATTACTCCCCTTCAACGGGAGAGCATCCTTTCCAACGTTTGGATCGTGTTTGTTCCCGCTATCCGCGACATTTCCGGCGACGGCTTAATGCCGTTCAAGCGAATGTTGAGCGACGCAATTCGTCAGGCTCGCGGAAGCGGATCTATCTCTTCGGCAAGCTCTTCATTGCGTACTGCAGTAACAGCTAAGGGGAAGCATCTGCTAGCCGGCTCCCAATTTCCCGCAATTGGAAAGTTGGAGGTTGATGTCGCAGACGTTGATTTTGAGTCGATGCTTAGCGAGGCGGTAATAAATGTCCGAACGGCTAGCGGAACCTTACCGTTGGAAGGTTTCGGAACGGGGCATCAGAGCCAGGTGGTCCTTGGTCTGTATCGCCAGTTCGGGCAAGGCCTTAATAAGTTCGTGTTATTCCAATTTGAGGAGCCGGACAACCACATGCATACGACGGCGATGCGCGCCATTGCCGATGATCTGCTTAGCGTGGCTTCGCAACAGGATAGTCAGGTTTTCATCACAACGCATTCTCCTGCACTGATGAACCAATTCGAGTTGCGCACGGCGGTCTCGCTCATCAATCGAGATGGTCGAACGCAAAGGCGTAGCTCCGCAGATAAAATTGATGACCGAGAGTTTCGAGTTGGACTATCGCAATTCGGCATGCGGCCAGCGGAGGCTTTAACCGCCAGGCTTGTGGTGGTGGTTGAGGGGCCTACGGATGTGACTCTAGTCAGAAGTCTCTACCGCCACTTTCATGGTCGCGATCCTGAGAGGGATGACGTATTAATCATCGCTGCTGGAGGAAAAGATTCGGCGGTGCGTTTATGCAAAATGCTTAACGATTTAGGGGTCGCTTGGCGCTGTGTCTTGGATTACGACGCCGCTCTAAACGAATCGCGGCCATATTTTATCGACGGCCTCAATGCGGCTGACAAAGTGTCGCTCGCCACATCAATCAATGCAGTCAAGATGAAGATCTTCTCCCCAGGGCTTAAGCAGCCGAGGGCCAAAAAGATCATGGATGCCATGAGCGCCGAATTGTCTGGGAGCCGGCCAGATGCATCTTTTTCGGGATCTTTAATAGCGAAACTCGTAGATCACATGAAACTGCTTTCGGCAGTAGATAGGGCCGTTCTCGCAAAATCCGCGGTGGAAGGGAAACATCGAAAATGGCGTGATCATCTTTGGAAGTGCGGAATTTGGCTCTGGAGTGCTGATCCTGAGGATCTGCTCGTCCAAAAGGACGCTGTCCTCACGGCCGTTGAGGCTTTTCTTCGATCTAAAGGATCGTTGACTGCTTCCTTTACAGACACTGAGAAGCTTAGAGCGGCCGTTGCCAATAAATTGCACTCTTTGGCGTCAGAGCCTGATCTCCTTCAAGGAGCGCTTGAAGTCATATTTTCCGCAGGCACACTGGGAACGGATCAGTTCCGAGTTCTTGCGAGCAGGCTTCGGGTGTAGAACTAAGGTCTTGCCGGCATGGATCGAATCTCGCCAGAGAAACGAAGCTGGCAAATGGCGCAGGTTCGGCGTGCGCACACCGGTCCCGAGATGATCGTGCGGCGATTCATTCACGGTCTTGGATACCGCTATCGCCTACATGATCCAGGCCTGCCTGGTACTCCAGATCTCGTATTTCCGAGTCGCCGCAAAGCGATCTTCGTGCACGGATGCTTCTGGCATCGGCATGAGGGATGTCGATTGGCTTCGACTCCGAAATGCAGGAGTGAGTTTTGGCAAGCAAAGTTCGATGCCAATCGAGCTCGGGATCAGCGAGCAGTCGATGCGCTCACTGAAATGGGCTGGTCGACAATGACGATTTGGCAGTGCGAAGCAAAACCCGGGCCCGAGTTTGAGCGGCGCTTGCGCGACTTCTTGGATTAGCCGAGCTAGAACGCGGCAAATTTCGAAGCGTAAAGGGTGGCGATTCGACCGATCATGTTGGCGTAGTGATCGCTGTCGCCAATGCCGGGTGCAGGTGCCTTGGTCCAGATGGTGCAGGGGCTGCCGTCGTTACGGAAATCTACTAGTACGACACCCATGGCGTCGAAACCTTGGTCTCCCGGCTTCGACCGGCGCCGAATTTCACGCACTTTGGCCAAGGTGCGCTCCGCTGCTTTAGGTTGCGGCTCGACGTTCCATCGCGCCGGACGCTCTGCAATCGAATACTTGTTGTTGCTCGTCGAAAGAAATTCGCCGGAGGCGTTGATCGTTACCAAGGCGGCGGCGATCGCGGCATCGGTATCGCCGTGGATGGTTTGATGGCTCGAATCGAGCTCATCGTGAAGTCGCGGCAGTGCCTTGATATGAGCGGTCATTGTCGCCTTCGCTTCGAGCGCGACATTGACATTGCCTACCGGCACTACTGGTACAGCAGGCAGCGAATTCAGTATCTCCATTTCCTCGGCGGACAAGAGAACCCCGCACTCATCCACGAGCTGATCGAACCTCTTGGAGGTTTTTGCATCGCCTGCCTTCCTAGGTGTGCAGACGACCAAATCCAAGACCTTTTTTCGGTTGGTCTGGAAATCGCGCATCTCGTGATTGATGCCAAAGCCGACCTTTCCTTCGATAGCGTGCTGTCGAAGAAGCGGACAGTGCTGAAGAAGATCGAACATGATTGCCCAGCAGGCGATCTTCGAGTGGCGGTCGCTTTGGGAATGGTATTGCCAGACATTGCCGAACTTGTCGGGAATTTCAGTGGCGCCAATGGACCGGGCCATGATCTCGAGTCCGTACATTCGCAACCCTTCAGCTAAGCCGTTAGAGCTCTCGGCAACGGTTCGCCCTTAGCGAGGGCGAGGTGAGCGCGTAGCGTCTTCAGGAATTCGGGAGGGAAGCGCAGTCCCCCTCGTTCAGCACGACCGAGGAAGCCGGCGGTCGCTTTGACCGACAAGGGCGTTAGGGGGTGAAGCAGAAAGCTCTCGAGCGACTGATATTTGCGCAGAACTGGCCATTCGCTCGCCGACACTTTCACCCGGCCTTCGCCGACATTCCATGCTGCGGTTGGCCACGACTTTCCGACGGCTAATGGCTTGGTGTCGTAGTCGCAGACGTTTCCAGGATCGACCATGCGCTTTCCGATCCACTCGGCAGCGCGCACGTTGACGGCGTTTCCAACCAACTTCCAGCGAGCGCTAGTTCTCGCGACTTTTTCCGCCGGCTTCGTCCAATCGGTTGGGAAACCCTGCAGACGTTCCGCGTCGCGAAGATCGGGGGTTCCTACCGTTCCGTCCGGTAGCACGACGGCCGGCGGAGAAGGAATTCCCAAAGCCGATCCACCTTTCAGTGTCGGTACGGCATCGACCGCCCAACCAAGCCCTCGAACTCCCTCGGTCCAGTAGAACCCGCAGGCAACCGAGCGGAAATCTCCTCTTTCCGCTTGATTGCCGACTTCATCCGCGAAAAGCACGGATCGAGGATCACCAACAAGGCTCGCAAGGAAATACACGCGCCGGCGACGTTGAGGCAACCCGAATGCGCGCGAATCGACGACCCGATAGGCCCATCGATATCCTAAATATTCGAACGCGGCAGCGATGACTTCCATCGCACGTCCGGAAGAAAGCTGAAGCATGAAGGGGACGTTCTCGAGCAGCACCCAAGGAGTCCGCTGCGCTTCGATCAGCCGAATGACTTCGCCAACCAATCCCGAGCGCGCTCCTTCGATGCCTGCCGTTCGCCCCGCTTGGCTCAGATCCTGGCACGGGAATCCGGCGACAACCAAAGTCGTTTCTTTCGGCAGACGCTTGAGTGTTCGAACGTCGTCGTGCAAGTGGACGTCGAATCGATGCTGCAGTACGGCAGATGCGGCAGGGTCGTTTTCGCAGAGAAGGGCAGCCTCATGGCCGGCCCGCGCCAGCCCTCGCTCAAGTCCCCCGATGCCCGCGAACAAGCCTGCAACGACGTGCTGCATAGCGTCGGATGCTCCCCTTCCAAGCCTGGCCGCCGGGTGAGGCTTGGCCGTATTCGTAGTTTGTTCCATTTGGAGTCTCCTGTCTGCCAAGCAGGTTCCATCCGGGCAGACGCACTGGCTGCGACGAGGCTGGGGAGATGCCTTTAGGCCTAGTGGCGGGTGGCCGTGGGCCCCTTACACTCCGCCGACCTACGCCGACTGGGGAGAGTCCGCATGAAGCACCGCATCACCATCCTGGCCGCTGGCCTGTCGCTCTCGTTCGCCGGGTCCGCGCAGACGCCGCCCGCGCCTGCCGCGGCGACCAACGCAACCGCCGCTGCGCACGCCGCGCCGATGGCCGTGCGGCCGATCGTGCTCAAGGCCGCGCACCTGTTCGACGGCCGGACCGGGCAGATGACCTCGCCGGGGCTGGTCGTGGTGCAGGGGCAGAAGATCCTCGGCGTCGGGACGAATGCGACCTATCCGGACGGGGCGCGGGTCATCGACCTCGGCGACGCGACGCTGCTGCCGGGCTTCATCGATGCGCACGTGCACATCGCGGACGACCACGACGACGACTGGGCGGCCGGCATCTACAACGGGATGCTGCGCTTCCCGGCCGAGCAGGCGTTCCATGCGGCGCACAACGCGAAGGTCACGCTCGAGGCGGGCTTCACCACGGTGCGCGTGGTGGGTGCGCCGGACTTCGTCGACGTGTCGCTGCGCAATGCGATCAACGACGGCCTCGCCGAAGGCCCGCGCATGCTGGTCGCCGGGCACGCGATCGGCTCGACCGGTGGGCATTGCGACAGCGCGCCGTATCCGACCAACCGCGTGATCCCGGCGACCCCGATGGAAGGCGTGTGCAACGGGCCGGAGGAGTGCCGGCTCGCCACGCGCGACCAGATGAAGTACGGCGCCGACGTGATCAAGATCTGCGCGTCCGGTGGCGTGCTGTCGGAGTCCGACCCGGTCGACGTGCCGCAGCTCACGCCCGACGAGCTGCACGCGATCATGAGCGAGGCGCACAGCTGGGGCCGCAAGGTCGCCGCGCACGCGCACGGTGACCGCGCCGCGAAGCTCGCGGTCGAGGCGGGCGTGGATTCGATCGAGCACGGCAGCTTCGTGCAGCCAGACACGCTGCGGCTGATGAAGGCCAAGGGCGTATACCTGGTGCCCACGCGCATGACCCAGGTGTGGGTCAACGACAAGGCGAATACCTATCCACCGAAGATTGGCGCCAAGGCACGCGCGGCGTACAACGCGCACGCCGCGATGATGAAGAATGCGATGCAGATCGGCGTGCCGATCGCGTTCGGCACCGACGCCGCGGTGTTCCCGCACGGCCTGAACGCGCAGGAGTTCGGCGACTACGTCGATCTCGGCATGGCCCCGGCGACCGCGCTGATGACCAGCAGCCAGGGCGCGGCCAAGCTGCTCGGCGTCGACAAGGAGACCGGCACGCTGGAAGCCGGCAAGTTCGCCGACGTGGTGGCGGTGCCCGGCGACGTGCTGAAGAACATCCGCGCGACCGAGCACCCGGTGTTCGTGATGAAGCAGGGCGCGGTGGTGCGCGGCGGCAAGTGACGCCCGGTCCACGGGCTGCAAGGCGCTCACACGCCTTGCGGCCTCGAACGGCCGGAAAGACCCGTCTAGCTGATCGTCAAGGCCGCTTGAGTTCGAACACCGCCGACACCCGCTCGGTGTAGTCGACGGTCGGCTGCAGATAGCGGCCGGTGTTGATGCGTGTACCCGTCACCTCGATCCGGTCGAGCGAGGTGGGGCTGCCATAGCCGCTGGCATAGCTCGAATTGAGGCTGTTGATGCTGTAGATCGGCCCGAGCGTTGCGCCGAACGCCGTCGCCAGCCCGCTGGCCTTCTCGCGCGCATCGGCCACCGCCTTGGCGCGGGCTTGCAAGCGCAGTTCATCCTTGCGGGATGACTCGAACGACACATCGTCGACTTCGTTGACGCCGGCGGCGACCGCCGCGTCGAGCAACGCACCGAGCCGATCGAGCCGGTGGAGCTTGAGCGTGACCGCGCGCTTGGCGAGAAATCCCCTCGACACCCGGCGTTCGTGGTCGTCGTAGCCGACGTCTTCGGCAAGCGACAGATCGGACGCCGTCACGTCTTTCTCGCCAAGGCCGAATTCCGGCGCGACCTTCAACAGCCCCGCGATGCCGCGATCCACCGCCTGCTTCGCCGCCGCGGCATTGGTGTTGCGGTAGCTCGCCTGCAGCGACACGGTGGCCAGGTCGGGTGCCACCGTCATCTTGCCTTCGCCGCTGGCCATCACATGCGGCGCATCCGGCAGTGGCGTTCCGGCGAAGCAGGGCATCGCAAGGAGAAGCAGGGAGAACAGTGCCGTCCGCATGGCGAGGGGTTCCGCGTGAGCTGCGTTCGAGTCTAAGCGGCGGCGGGCCGCCCGTGTTGGCCTGGCCGAGAAGGTGAGTGGCGCAACGACCGCCGCATGTCCTGGGGCGCATGGGTGGGCCCTGGCCCACGAGCATTGCCGCCTGGAGCGACAACATGCCGCTCGAAACGCCATCGTTGCCGCCCGAAGTGGCAACGACGATGCTTGAAACGCCGTCGATGCCGCTTCAAGTGCCGACGCCGCCGCCCGCAACCCTCGTTGATGGGATTCGACGGGCCATCGTCGTCGCCGGGAGCGGCAGCGATGGCGTTCGAAGGGCCAACGTTGCGGCTCCGGAGGCCGGTGTCGCCACGAAAAGCGCCACGGTTGCCGGTCGGGACGCCAACGGAGGCGCGAAAAGGGGCGACGCCGGGGATTCGAGCGGCATCGATGCGGCAAAAAGCCCCAGCGATGGCGAAAAAAGCGTCATCGCTGCCGCGCCGGGAGTCGTCGGCGAGCTTCGCGGCGGGAAGCGCTTCGGGGCGCCGGATGCCGGTGCTCAGCCGCCCTGCCGCGCGCGGGCGGCGCGGCGGTAGGCGGCGGGGGTGAGGCCGAAGCGGCGATGGAACACGTCGCCGAAGTGCGAGGGGGTGGAGAAGCCGAGCGCGTCGCTGATCCGCGCCACCGGCTGGTCGCTGTCGAGCAGGCGCTGGCTGGCGAGGTGCAGGCGGTGCTCGCGCACGTAGTCGCTCCACGCCATGCCGACCTGCTGCTTGAAGCGGCGGCTGAAGTAGGCGGGCGCGAGCGCGCACAGCGTCGCCGCCTGTTCCGCGCCGGGGGCGTGCGCGGGATCGCCGCGCAGGCGTTCGATCGCCGGCGCAGGCGCTCCAGGCAGTCGGCATCGGCGGGCAGCGGCTCGCCGGGCACGTCTTCCGCGCGCACC
>JABFWF010000206.1 GCA_013362405.1 Lysobacter sp.
GCGCCAGCCGCGCGCCCTGCCCGGCGAGCGCGCGCCGCGACCACCGCCGCGCTGGCGCTGCTGCTCCTGCTGCTCGCGTTCGGCTACCTGCTGCAGCCACGCCAGGCGACCGGGCTGCTGCTCGGGCGTCTCGGCGGCGCGCTTGGCCTCGACATCACTGCCGGCGGTGCCAACGACTACCGCCTGCGTGGCACGCCGACGCTGGTCCTGCGCGACCTCGTCGTGCGTGAGCCCGGCGCTTCCACGCCGCTGCTGCGCGCGTCGCGGCTGTACATCGCATTGCCGTGGTCGACGATCCGCGCGCGCGGCGCCGTGCTGGACGCGACGCGACTCGAACTCGACGCGCCGGTGCTCGACCTCCCCGCGCTGCAACACTGGTTGGCCACGCGGCCACCGACGAAGGAGAAGCGCCTGCCGATCCTCGAGTCCGGCCTGCACGTGCGCGACGGCTCGCTGCTCGGCGCCGGCTGGCGCATCGACGACGTGGCCATCGACGCGCCGCGCCTGCTGCCCGCGCGGCCGCTACAGGCGCGACTGCAGGGACGCCTGCGCGCGGAACCGCTGTCGATGCCGATGGATCTCGCGCTCGCGATCGTGCATCCGGACGCCTTGCTGCATGCGCGGACGACCGGCTTCGCCCTCGTCGGCAGCGCCACGGTCGAACACGCGCGCGACTGGCACCTGCCCGCGCGGCTGACGCTGTCCGGGCCGCTGCGCATCGACGGTGCGCTCGCCGCCATGCCGGCGCGCATCGGCATCGCGGGAACGTACACGGATGGCGCGACGCGGGTTCCGTTCGCGCTCGGCCTGCACGGACCGTTGCGCATCACGCAGGGAGTGGCGCTCGCGCCCGCCGAGGTCGTCCTGCATGGCGTGCACGGTGGCGCCGCCGATTCCGTGCCGACGTTGCAGGGGCACGCCGCGATCGCGTGGACGAATCACCTCGTCCTGCGATTGCAGGGCCGCATCGCGGAGTGGCCTGCGGCGTGGCCGTCGCTGCCATCGCCGCTGGGCCGGTCGTCGTCGCCGCTGCCGGTCGCGCTCGACTACGTCGGCACCCCCGACTTTTCGCAGGCCGCCCATCTGCGGCTGGCGCGCGATGCGACCCGCTTCGATGCGCGCTTCCGCCTGCCCGCCGTGGTGCAATGGATCGGCGCCAGGCCCGGGGCGCCGTTGCCGCCGCTCGACGGCACGCTGAGCACGCCGCGACTCGTCGTCGCCGGCGCGCAACTCGAGGGCGTCGACGCCACGTTCGACGATGAAGCGACACCCGATGACCACTGATTCCGGCGCTTTCGCCGAGCGGCTGCTGCAGTGGTTCGACCGCTGCGGCCGACACGACCTGCCCTGGCAGCACCCGCGCACGCCGTACCGCGTGTGGGTGTCGGAAATCATGCTGCAGCAGACGCAGGTGAGCGTCGTGGCGCCTTATTTCATCCGCTGGATGGCGGCATTGCCGGATCTGCGCGCGCTCGCGTCCGCGCCGCTCGACGACGTGCTCGCGCTGTGGTCGGGCCTGGGCTACTACGCCCGCGCGCGCAACCTGCATGCGGCGGCGCGGCTGTGCGTCGAGCGTCACGGTGGCGAGCTGCCGCGCGACGTCGGCGCGCTCACCGCGCTGCCCGGCATCGGCCGCAGCACCGCGGGCGCGATCCTCGCCCAGGCATGGGGCGATCGCCTTGCGATCCTCGACGGCAACGTCAAGCGCGTGCTCGCGCGCTGGCATGGCATCGCCGGCTGGCCGGGCCTGCCGGCGGTCGAACGCCAGCTGTGGGCATTCGCCGAGAGCCACCTGCCGCACGAACGCCTGGCCGATTACACGCAGGCGCAGATGGACTTCGGCGCGACCTTGTGCACGCGTGCCGATCCGGCCTGCGTGCTGTGCCCGCTGCAGGACGGCTGCGTCGCACGCCGCGAGGGCCGCGTCGCCGAGCTGCCGACGCCGAAACCCGGCAAGCCGCTGCCCGAGCGCACCGCGACGGTGTTGCTGCTCGAGGACGCCGAAGGCCGGATGTTGTTGCAACGGCGAACGCCCGCCGGCGTCTGGGCCGGCCTGTGGTCGCTGCCGGAAAGCGCGGATAGCGGGCAGGCACGCGCCTGGTTCGACCGGCATGCGCAAGGCGATTACGCCGACGGCGCGCCGCTGGCGCCGATCGCGCACGCCTTCACCCATTACCGCCTCACGCTGCGACCGCTGCATTGGCGCGGCATTTCGCTGCGTGACCCGATGGCCGACAATGACGGCCTGCGCTGGGTAGCGCGTGACGCGCTCAAGGCGCTCGGCATCCCGGCGCCGATCCGCAAGCTGCTGGAGGCAGGAACATGACGACACGCACGGTCTTCTGCGAATACGAGCAACGCGAGACCGAGGGCCTCGCGTTCGTGCCGTGGCCCGGCGCGCTCGGCAAGCGCGTGTTCGCGCACATCGGCAAGGCCGCCTGGGCCGCATGGCTGGCGCACCAGACGATGCTGATCAACGAGAACCGGCTGTCGCCGCTCGATCCGAAGCACCGCGCCTTCCTCGAAGGCGAGATGGAGAAGTTCCTGTTCGGCGGAGGCGCCGAAAGGCCCGCCGGCTACGTGCCCGAAGCCTGAGCGTTCCTCGCGCGTTCCGCGGCGCGGATCGCGGCGACGTCGAGCGGGCGGATCGTCCCGATCCGGCACGGGATATGCGGCCCGGGCTGGCGCACGAGCACGTCGTCGAAGCGCGCCGACACCTGGCCGGTGTGCGCGGTGAGGCCGATCGCGATCGCGAAGTCGAGGCCCTCGCACGGACCGTCGAGGTCGAGCAGGTACGCCTCGCCCGGATGCGTCCAGACTGCGAGCGCGCGGTCGCCGAAGGATTCCCAGCTGTCCATGCGGCCGAAGTAGCGGAACGACGGGATCGGCGCGCCGGCATGCGCGCGGTACAGCGCCAGGCGCGCGCTTTCGCGTTGCGGAGCGACGCTGGCGCATGCAGCCAGCGAAAGCACGAGCGGCAGTACGGTCCAGGCTCTCATGGCGCACTCCGGCGAGGGCGGGTGGCCTCGATGATGCGCCGGCGCATCCCGTGCGCGTACGCGCAGCGCGGCCGCGTTCAGCACGCGTGCGGCTTGCCCCCGCGCGCCACCGCCCGTATCATCGCGCCCTTCACGCGATGGCCGGGTAGCTCAGTTGGTAGAGCAGGGGATTGAAAATCCCCGTGTCTGGGGTTCGATTCCCTCCCCGGCCACCATCGCACGAGAATTGGAACCCGCACACCGCTGCGGGTTTTTTGTTGCCCGGCTGCGGCGCGTGCATTCCGAAAGTTCAGGAAGATGACCCCGCGTGGCTGACGCGATCCTCATCCTCGATCCGCAAAATCGGTCTAAGTTCTCGTTTTTCCGAAGTAAGTCGAAGCAGTCATGGATCGTCGCAACATCCAGCTCATCCTCGCCCGTCACTACGGCCGCAAGTGCCGGCTGGTCTTCCCGCACGGCGAATGGAGGCAGCACGAGGCGCACATCGCTTCCGGCTGGTCGTACATGGGCCGCGAGCTGCCATGGGACGAAGCGCGCGAGTCGGTGCTGGAGGGTTGGCAGACCGTGGACTTCGACGGTCGCGAGGATCTCTTCTCGGCGTCCGGCAGCGGCAGGAGCGGGTCGCCGCGGCGCGCGCTTCAGTAGAACCAGCGCAGGCTGGCCTGCAGCTGCAGCTCCCGCTGGCGCGGGTCTAGGCCCGCCAGGCGCCGCTGGTCGCGCACGCTGTCCACGCGCAGCAGTTCGCCGGTGAGGCGCCAGTGTTCCGCCGGCCGCCAGGCGAGCGCGAGGGTCACCGCGTGCCCGTGCTCGTCCAGCGGCACGGGGCTGCGCCGGGTCTGGAAGGCGTCGACCCGCAACGCCGGCTGCCAGCGCCCGGCATCCCAGGCCGCCAGCACGTAGGCGGCGGCGAAGCGGGTGTCGAACCGCAACCCGGGCTCGGGTTCGATCACCGTGCCGCCGCGCATCGCCTGCGCGAGGAAGACCACGTCGCCGACGCGGCGCTGCACGCCCGCGCTCCAGAAGCGCGTGCGCCACGCGTACAGCTCGCGGCCGGCATAGTCGACCTCGCGCGAAGGATCGGCGCGGTTGTCGTACACGGTGAGCACCGCGCGGTCGTCGGCCGGCGTCCGCCAGTCGAGGCTGGCGTACGCGCCAAGGCGATGGTCCAGTTCCAGGAACGGGCGATAGCGCACCGGCGCCTGCGCGCCGATCAGCGGCGCGATGGCGTCGGGCTCGCGCACGCTGCCGTCGAGGCCCGAGGTCACGTCGTGCAGCGCCCAGCCGCGGCTGGCGAGCAGTTCGCCGGCCGGGTCGTTCTTCCCGAACAGGGCGAAGCTCGCGGCGAGCGTGCCGCGCGCGCCGCGGTGCTCAAGCCGCGCCTCGACGCCGAACACGCGCAGTTCCTCGCCGACCCAGGTGTCGATCGCCGACGGCGTGAGCGTCCGCGTGGCGGTCCAGCCGACGCCATCGTTCTCCAACGACACCGGGGGAAAGAACATGCCGGCCTTCGCCGACCAGCGCCAGGGCGTCGTCGACACCGGGCGCCAGCGTACCCACGCATCGATGACGTCCAGCGGCCGCCGCGCGGCCGGCACGTACTGGACTTCCGCCGAAGCGAACAGCGACGGCGTGGGTTGCCAGTCCGCCGCGATCGCGGCCGCGCCGGTCACGCCGCCGTCGCCCGCGCCGAAGCGGGTCTTGGCGAGACCGCCCTCGAGCCAGTTGTCCTCCCGCGCGTCGCTGCGCCCGACGCGCAGGTCGAAGTAGCCCTTCACGTCGAACGACTGCGCCCCGGCCGAACCGCCGATGGCACAGGCCAGCAGCGCGGAGGCGGCCTGCGCGAGGCGACGCGTCATGCCGTCGCTCCGTGCGGCCAGGCACCTTCGGCGAAAAAGGCATCGAAGACAGGCACCGCCATCGGAGACGCGACCAGAAACCCCTGCACGTGATCGCAGCCGATCGAGGCGAGATAGTCCAGCCCCGCGCGATCCTCCACGCCTTCGGCGGTGACGCGATAGTCCAGGTGGTGCGCGAGCTCGACGATGGAACGCACGATGGTGCGGTCCTCGCGCGACTGCGCGAGCGGAGCGATGAACGCGCGGTCGATCTTCAACTCGCGCACCGGCAGACGGCGCAGGTACGCGAACGAGGACTGGCCGACGCCGAAATCGTCGATCGACAGCTCGATGCCCTGCTCCGCCAGCCGCCGCAACACCGGCAACGCGGCGTCCGGGTCGCGCATCAGCGCGCTCTCGGTGATCTCCAGCGCGATGCGTTCGGCCGGCAAGCCATGCGCGGCGAGCAGGCCGGACACGCGGCGCGGCAGTTCCGCGTCCTCGAGGTCGCGCGCGGACACGTTGAGCGAGACGCGGATCGGCTGGCCGGCGGCATGCCAGCGCGCGGCCTGGGCGATGCCGGAGGCGAGCACCCAGCGGGTGAGGCGACGGATGTTGCCGGTCTCCTCGGCGAGGCCGATGAAGGCGTCCGGCGGCAGCGCGCCGAGCTGCGGGT
This sequence comes from Lysobacter sp., assembly GCA_013362405.1. Classification (GTDB taxonomy): domain Bacteria; phylum Pseudomonadota; class Gammaproteobacteria; order Xanthomonadales; family Xanthomonadaceae; genus JABFWF01. The sequence goes on from JABFWF010000206.1 coordinate 5,511, forward strand.
GCTCCCAGCGCACCAGGCCCTCCGCACCGTCGATGCGGCCGCTGGCGAGGTGCAGCTTCGGCTGGTAGTGCAGCGCGAGCGCGTCATGGCCGATCGCGTGCTGCAGGTCGCCCATCAGCGACAGGCGTTCCGGGCGGTGCGGGTCGGTGGCGGCGTCGTACACCGCGACCGGCTCGTCGTTGCCGAGCGCCGCGATCAGCGCCACTTCCGCACGCCGCAACAGCGTGCCCGCCTCGCGGCCGTGCTGCGGCGCCAGCGCGATGCCGACCGCGGGCGTGAGGTCGAGGCTGAAATCCGCTTCGCGATACGGATCGGACAACGCCTCGACGATGCGCATCGCCGTCGCCACCGCGTCCTGGCGTACGGCCTGCGGCAGGAAGACGGCGAACTGGCTGTCGGTCGCGCGCGCGACCAGCCCCGCGCCCGCCGGCGCGCGCAGGCGCAGGCCGACGTCGCGCATCAGGCGATCGCCGACGCCGTGGCCGAGCGTCTTGACGATTTCCGGCGCGCGCTCCAACCCGACCATCAGCAGGGCGGCCGGTGCGTCGGGCGCGGTGGCGAGCGCACGCTGGATGGCCGCTTCCGCGGCGCCGCGGTTGGGCAGCCCGGTGGTCGGGTCATGCCCGGCCTGGTGCAGGATGTGCGCCTCGCGCACGCGGATCGCCTGCGCCATGTTGCCGAACGCGGCGGCGAGCGCGCCGAGTTCATCGCCGCGCACGTCCGCTTCGACCGGACCGTAGTCGCCGGCCTCGATCCGCCGCGCGGATGCCGCCAGCTGCTCCACCGGCCGCGACACGCTGCGTGCGACCAGCCACGCGCAGGCAAGCCCGACCAGCAGTCCGAAGGCGAGCAGCCCGGCCCATGCCGTGCCGACGGAGCGGTACGGGCGCAGCGCGTCGTCGACCGAATACCCCAGTACCGCCACCACCGGCGCGCTGCGTTGCGAACGCGACAACGGCACCGCCTGCACCACCGACTCGCGGCCGTCGACGTCGACGAGTTGCGGCTGCGTCGGCAGGCGCGCGCCGCGCGTGGCGAGTTCGCGGGTGAGCGTCCCGCCGCCGATGCCGTGCGCGATCGCCTTCCACCGCCCGTCCTCGAGCGTCGCCAGCTCGACCTCGCGCGGCAACGCCGATTGCGCCTGCAGGCGCGCGAGCAGGCGGTCGTCGACAGGAATCGCCGCGGCGATGAAGCCGACCAGGTCGGGCGCGAACACCGGCACCACCACCATCCAGTTGGCCTGTCCGCGCCAGGCGACCACCGCCGCGGCCGGGTGCTGCAGCGCGCGTTCGGCGAGGTCGGCGTAGGGAAAGCGCGCGCCCTGGGCGAAGCGGCCCGCGGTGTCGGCCTCGACGCGTCCGTCCAGCCCGACCAGCAGCATCTGCGTCGCGCCGACGCGGCGGCCGTGGTTGGCCAGCGCCGACAGCACGGTGTCGCGGTCGCGTTGGGCGATCGCCGAACGCAGTGCGAAATCCAGCGACAGCACCTGCACGCTGGCGGCCACGCGGTCGGAGAGGTCATCGAGCTGGCGCGCGAACGCGCGCGCGGCGACGTCGAGCTGGCGCTGCCCTTCGCCGATCAGCTGGTGGCGCGTCACCCCGTAGACCAGCACCGCGGTCAGCACCTGCACCGCCACCAGGGCGGCGACGAAGAACCAGGCGAGGCGCGAGCGGAAGCTCATGGCCGGCTCAGTAGCGGGTGTGTTCGCGGTCGAACTGGAAGCGCAGGTCGGGCAGGAGGTTCAGCGAGAACGGCAGCTGCCGGCGGGCGTCCGCGGCCAGCGCCACGCCTTCCTGCACCAGGTCCGGCCGCGCGGGCGGCAGGCGCGGATGCCACACGCGCACGTCGTAGTCGCCGGCCGGCAGATCGTCGAACACCACCCTGCCGGTCGCGTCGGTCTTCGCGGCCCACGGCGCCTCGCTCACGTAGAGGTAGCTGATCATCTGGTCATGGATGTTGCAGCCGACGGCGACCACGCCGGCGCGCTCGATGCGCAGCGGCGCCGCGGCCTGGCGCGCGGCGATGACGAACTCGAAGGTCTTCACCGGGGAAAAGGAATACACGTGGTGGCGCGTGTTGTCGCTGTTGCGGAACACCACCGAATCGCCGGGCCGCATCACCTCGACATAGGGCACGAAGGTGAGGTCCTTCTGGTCGATGGCGTGCGCGACCGGCGCGGGCGGGTGCGGGCCGCCGCCATCGCGTCGCAACAGGCTGACCACCGCGTCGGCGACCGGCTGGCCGTGGCGGTCGTTCACCGCGACCGACAGTTGCGCCGCCATCGATGCGCCGCTGGCGAGAAGCGCCAGCACTCCCCACGCCACCGCCTGCTTCCGCATGTCGCTTCCCCCCGGCGCGCCATCGCAGCAGGCCGCCCTCGCGGCCCTGGCGCAGCCTAGCACTGCGGGCTCGGCGGCCGCACGTGGGCATCGCGCGGCGGCGTCGCTTCGCCACCCGGGCGGCCCGCGATCACTTCGCGCCATCGCGTCGGGTCTCAAGGCGCGGTCGCGCCGCGCACGGCGTCGAGGTCGTGCAGGACGCCGAGCAGGCGTTCGATATCGACCGGTTTGACCAGGTGCGCGTCGAAACCGGCCGCGAACGAGGCGTCGAGGTCGGCAGCCTGGCCATAGCCGGAGAGCGCGACCAGCGCCGCCCGCATCGTGCGCGGATCGCTGCGCAGGCAGCGCGCGAGCGCGTGGCCGTCCATGCCGGGCAGCCCGATGTCGAGCAGGTAGACGTCCGCCGATCCAGCATCCACCGCGGCGAGCGCGGACTCGGCGTCGGCATGGGTGGTGACCGCGTGCCCGTGGGCCTGCAGCAGGAAGGCCATCGTGCGCAGCGCATCGGGGTTGTCGTCGACGATCGACACGCGCAGCGGCGCACGCCACGCCGGCGACGACGGCGCCGCCTCCGCCCGCGCGGGCGCCGCGGCC
>JABFWF010000057.1 GCA_013362405.1 Lysobacter sp.
AGGAGCGCGAGGCGATGGAATGGGCCGCCGCCGAGGTGGTCGCCGACGACGACATGTCGAAGGGCGACGACTGAGTCCTGACTCCGTCTCTCTCTGAAAGCCCCGCTCCGGCGGGGCTTTTTGTTTCTGGAGGCAAAAATGCAGGGTGCGCGGCGAGGGCGGGTGGGGCGGCATCGGCCCAATTCGCTCCCCGATACTCGCTCGGTTGGTCCGACGCCGCCCCACCCGCTCCGACCCTTTGGGCCCGGCTTGCTGAAGCAGGCGCTAGCCAAGGTGGGAGCATCGGACGGAGCCTCCTCGCCAACCGAGCGAGTATCGGGGAGCGAATTGGCGAGGAGGCTCCGCCCGATGCGTCTGGCGCGCGTTGTCGCTGTCGGTGCATGCCGTCAGGGCTTCACATCCGCCCCGTTCCCTAATGCGGCCCCGCGCCGTAGGCTGACGGGATGAGTCCCGGCTCGCCCGCACAGGCCTTCGCGGCCATTCCAGCCCCTCCCGAGGAGGCGCTGCCGGATTACATGCGCGCGTTGCAGCAGGCGACCGACTACCTGCCCGAGGACCAGCGCCGGCAGCTGCGGCGCGCCTGGGCCGTGGGCGCCGCGGCCCACGCCGGCCAGACGCGCAAGTCCGGCGAGCCGTACATCACCCATCCGATCGCCGTCGCCGCGGTGCTGGCCGAGCAGCGGGTGGACGTGGAGACGCTGGTCGCGGCGATCCTGCATGACACGCTGGAGGACACACCGCTCGCGCGCGAGAGCATCGCCGGCGAGTTCGGGGAGACGGTCGCGGAACTCGTCGACGGCGTCACCAAGCTGGACAAGCTGCAGTTCGCCGACCGCCAGGAAGCGGCCGCGGAAAGCTTCCGCAAGATGCTGCTGGCGATGGCGCGCGACCTGCGCGTCATCCTGATCAAGCTCGCCGACCGCCTGCACAACATGCGCACGCTCGGCGCGCAGACGCCGGAGGCACGCAAGCGCATCGCGCACGAGACACTGGAGATCTACGCGCCGATCGCCCAGCGCCTGGGCATGAACCTGTTCAAGGCCGAGCTGCAGGACCTCGGCTTCCGCGCGCTGCATCCCTGGCGCCACGCCGTGCTGGAGAAGCGCATCCGCACGCAGCCGCTGCTGCGGCGCGAGGCGCTCGCGCGGATCGAGGCGCAGCTCGCGCAGCGGCTGACCAAGGAAGGCCTGCAGTACCGGCTGGTCAGCCGGGTGAAGTCGCCGTGGAGCATCTACACGAAGATGCGCGCCGAAGGGAAAACCTTCGACCAGGTGATGGACGTCTTCGGCTTCCGCATCGTCCTGCGCACGGTCGCCGAGTGCTACCACGCGCTGGGCGTCGTGCATTCGGCGTTCAAGCCGCTGGACGGGCGCTTCCGCGACTTCATCGCGATCCCGAAGGCGAACGGCTACCAGTCGCTGCACACGGTGCTGTTCGGCCCGTACGGCTCGCCGATCGAAGTGCAGATGCGTACCGAGGAAATGGACCTGATCGCCGAGCGTGGCATCGCGGCGCACTGGGCGTACAAGCACGGCGGTTCGGCGACCAGCGCGCAGAGCCGCGCGCAGTCGTGGATCGCGAACCTGCTGGAAAGCCAGCGCGCGACCGGGTCGTCGCTGGAGTTCCTCGAGAACGTCAAGGTCGACCTGTTCCCCGACGAGGTCTACCTGTTCACGCCGAAGGGCGACATCCTGGCTCTTCCAAGGAACTCCACCGCGCTCGACGTCGCCTATTCGGTGCACACCGACCTCGGCAACCACGCGGTTGCCGCGCGCGTGGACAAGAAGCTCGTGCCGCTGCGGACCAAGCTCGCGAGCGGGCAGAAGGTCGAGGTGATCACCGCGCCGTCGGCGGCGCCGCAGCCGCAATGGCTGGAATTCGTCGTCACCGGCAAGGCGCGCACGGCGATCCGCCACCAGCTCAAGAGCCTCGAACACGAGGACGCCGTGCAGCTCGGCCACCGCATGCTCGACCGCGCGCTGGAAGGCGTGGGCACCTCGCTCGACCGCCTGCCGCCGGTGCAGCTCGACGTCTTCCTCGCCGAGCACCGCTATCCGCGGCTGGAAGCGCTGCTCGCCGACATCGCGCTCGGCAACCGCATGCCGGCGCAGGTCGCGCAGGCGCTGGCGCAACCGGCGGGCGGTGTCGTGCGCGCGGAGGCGCCGCGCGCGAAGGCGCTGGTGCCGGGCGAACGGATCCTGATCACCGGCCACGAGCGCGGCATCATCACGTTCGCGAACTGCTGCCTGCCCATCCCGGGCGACGAGATCATGGGTTACCACACCGCCGGCCGCGGCATCGTCGTGCACCGGCTGGATTGCCCCAACGTCGCCGACTACCGCAAGTCGCCCGAGCGGTGGGTGCCGATCGGCTGGGACCGCGAGGTGTCGGGCGACTTCCGCACCGCGCTCGCGATCGAGGTCGAGAACCGGCCCGGCGTGCTGGCGCAGGTGGCCGCCGCGATCGCGCAGGCGGAGTCGAACATCGACGGCGTCGAATACCTCGAGCGCGACAGCAACGTCGCCGCGATCCGCTTCTCGATCGAGGTACGCGACCGCAAGCACATCGCCGACGTGATCCGCCGCGTGCGCCGCCTCGCGGTGGTGCATGGCGTGCAGCGGCTCTAGGCCAGCGCGGCAGGCGGGGCGCTTGCTTTACGATGGCCGATCCCGTTTCGAGTGACACCGCCATGCCCCGCCAGCCGATCCATTCCGACGCAGCGCCCGCCGCCATCGGTCCGTACTCCCAGGCCGTGCGCCACGGCAACACCGTGTACCTGTCGGGCCAGATCCCGCTCGATCCCGCCACCGGCCAGCTGGTCGAGGGCGACATCACGGCACAGGCGCGCCGTGCCTTCGACAACCTGCGCGCGGTGTGCGCCGCGGCCGGCGGTTCGTTCGCGAACGTCGTGCGCGTCGGCCTCTACCTGACCGACCTCGGCGAGTTTGCCGCGGTGAACGCGGTGATGGCCGAGTATTTCGAAGCCCCGTACCCGGCGCGTTCGACCATCCAGGTATCGGCCCTGCCGCGCAGCGCGCAGTTCGAGGTCGATGCGGTAATGGTTCTCGACTGATCGAAGGCATGGCGCGCGTCGCCCGTCCCGCTCCCGCTTTGGCCGAGGCCGGCGAGGCGCCGCTGACGCGCCTGCCGGGCGTCGGCCCGCGGGTGGCGGAGAAGCTCGCCGCGCGCGGCCTGCTGACGTTGCAGGACCTCTGGCTGCAGCTGCCGCGCCAGTACGAGGATCGCACCCGGCTCACGCCCATCCGTGCGTTGCAGGCAAGCGTCGCGGCGCAGGTCGAGGGTGTCGTGGAGGCGGTCGACCGCGGTTTCCGTTATCGGCCGATGCTGCGCGTCGCGCTCGGCGACGATTCGCGTGCGACGCTGGTGCTGCGCTTCTTCCATTTCCGCGCGGCGCAGGTCGCCCAGTTCGCGCCCGGCGTGCGCGTGCGGGCCTACGGCACGCCGCGCCCGGGCCAGCACGGGCTGGAGATCGTGCACCCGAGCTATCGCGTGCTCGATGACGACGGAGGTGCGCTGGGCGACAGCCTCGACCCGGTGTATCCCGCGATCGAAGGCATCGGTCCGGCCGCGTTGCGCAAACTGATCGGCCTCGCGCTTGACCGCCTGCCGGACGAAACCGCGCTGGAGCTGCTGCCGCGCGCATGGCTCGCCGACCTCGGCCTGCCGCCGCTGCGCGAGGCGCTGCGCGTCGTGCATCGCCCGCCGCAGGGCAGCGACGTCGCCGCACTGCTCGCCGGTACGCACCCGGCGCAGCGCCGGCTCGCGCTCGAGGAATTGCTCGCGCACCACCTGAGCCTGCGCCGACAGCGCATCGCCCTGCAGCAGCATCGGGCGACGCCGCTCGCCGGCCCAGGCCTGCTCGCGCAACGCCTGCTCGACGCGCTGCCGTTCGCGCTCACCGGCGCGCAGCAGCGCGTGTATGCGCAGGCGCGTGCAGACCTCGCGCAGCCGCGGCCGATGCTGCGGCTGGTGCAGGGCGACGTCGGCAGCGGCAAGACCGTGGTCGCCGCGCTCGCCGCGCTGCTTGCGGTGGAGGCGGGGAAGCAAGCCGCGCTGATGGCGCCGACCGAGCTGCTCGCCGAGCAGCACTTCAACAACCTGCGCGGCTGGCTGGAGCCGCTCGGCGTACGGGTCGCGTGGCTGGCCGGCAAGGTCACCGGCAAGGCGCGTTCGCAGGCGCTGGCGGACGTGGCGGGCGGGGGCGCACCGGTTGTCGTCGGTACGCATGCGCTGATGCAGGAAGGCGTCGCCTTCCACGACCTCGCGCTCGCGATCGTCGACGAGCAGCACCGCTTCGGCGTGCACCAACGCCTCGCGCTGCGCGACAAGGGTGTCCTCCGCCAGATGGAGGACGATCGGCTGGAAAGGGTCGTCCCCCATCAGCTGGTGATGACCGCGACGCCGATCCCGCGCACGCTCGCGATGGCGGCATACGCGGATCTTGATGTCTCCGCGATCGACGAACTGCCGCCCGGCCGAACGCCGGTACAGACGGTGGCCGTCAGTGCCGAGCGCCGACCGGAGCTGGTCGAGCGCATCCGCAAGGCCTGCGCGGAAGGGCGGCAGGCGTACTGGGTGTGCACGCTGATCGACGATTCGGACGAGGTGGTCGCGCAGGCGGCGCAATCGACGTTCGAGGCGCTGTCGGCCGCATTGCCCGGGCTCCGCGTCGGCCTCGTGCACGGCCGCATGAAAGCCGCCGACAAGCAGGCGACGATGCGTGCGTTCAAGGAGGGCGCGCTCGACCTGCTGGTCGCGACCACCGTGATCGAGGTCGGCGTCGACGTGCCGAATGCGTCGCTGATGATCGTCGAAAACGCCGAACGCCTCGGCCTCGCCCAGTTGCACCAACTGCGCGGGCGGGTGGGGCGCGGCAGCGCGGCGTCGAGCTGCGTGCTGCTGTACCAGCCGCCGCTGTCGCTGCTCGCGCGCCAGCGGCTGGAGGTCATGCGGGAGACGAACGACGGCTTCGTGATCGCCGAGAAGGATCTCGCCCTGCGCGGCCCGGGCGAACTTCTCGGAACCCGCCAGACCGGCCTGCCCGGCTTCCGCCTCGCCGACCTGGCCCGCGACGCCGACCTGCTGCCCGCCGTGCATGCGCTCGCCGACCGCCTGCTGGCCGAGCGCCCGGAACTGGTGGACGCGGTGATCGTGCGCTGGGTCGGAGGCGCGGCGCGCTACGCCTCGGCCTGAACGCATCGGTCCCGCGGGTTGCGCCGGGCTCAGGGCCAAGCTTACAATGCCGCTCTTTCCCTGCAGCAGTCCGGTGCCGCCATGAAGGCCGACATCCATCCCCAGTACCGCGAAGTCGTCTTTCAGGACGTCACTTCGGACTTCAAGTTCCTGACCCGCTCGACGCTCTCCTCCAAGGAGACGACCAAGTGGGCCGACGGCAACGAGTACCCGCTGATCAAGGTGGAAATCTCGTCGGCCTCGCATCCGTTCTACACGGGCCAGAACAAGATCGTCGATACCAGCGGCCGCGTGGACAAGTTCCGCAAGCGCTACGCGAAGTAATCGCGTCTGGTTCCGGCGGCGCGACCACGCCGCCTGTTCGCCCATGACGGCCGCCTCCGGGCGGCCGTTCTGCTATGTCGCCCCGGCGCGCCGCATACGCAGCCGGATGTCGCCGCGGCCGGTATGCGATAATTCCTGCTTCCGCGATTGCTTCCGCGATCGGCGGAATCCGATCATTCCCCACACGTGCCGGCCACATGCTGCGGCCGGCGCGATGATCTCCAGGAGCCCGTCGTGTCTTCCGAGAACACCCCCGCCTTCGACCAGGTGACCTTGGAGGCCGGCGGCAAGCCGGTCACGCTGCCGGTGCAGACGCCCACCCTCGGCAATCCCTGCATCGACATCGCGAAGCTGCCGAAGGAAACCGGCTGTTTCACCTACGACCCGGGCTTCGGCGCCACCGCCAGCTGCAAGTCGGCGATCACCTACATCGACGGCGACCAGGGCGTGCTGCTGTATCGCGGCTTCCCGATCGAGCAGCTGGCCGAGAAGTCGAGCTTCCTCGAAGTCGCCTACCTGCTCATGCACGGCGAACTCCCGTCGAAGGAGCAGTTCGGGAAGTTCGAGCACGAGGTCACGCATCACACGATGATGCACGAGGCCTTCCGCACCTTCCTGTACGGTTTCCGCCACGACGCGCACCCGATGGCGATGCTCACCGGCATGCTCGGGTCGCTGGCGAGCTTCTACCACAACGACCTCGACATCGAGGATCCGGAGCAGCGCCGCCTCGCCGCGATCCGCCTGATCGCGAAGGTGCCGACGATCGCCGCCGCGTGCTACCGCTACTCGATCGGCTGGCCGATGCGCTACCCGCGCAACAACCTCGAGTACACCACGCGCTTCCTGCACATGATGAAGGAGGTGCCGGCCGAGCCGCTGGAGCTCAATCCGGTCGCCGCGAAGGCCATGGACCTGCTCTTCATCCTGCACGCCGACCACGAGCAGAACGCCTCGACATCGACCGTGCGCCTCGTCGGTTCGACCGGCGCGAACCCCTACGTGAGCGTCGCCGCCGGCGTCGCCGCGCTCTGGGGGCCGGCGCACGGCGGAGCCAACGAAGCCGTGCTGAAGATGCTGGCCGAGATCGGCAAGCCGGAAAACGTCGGCGCCGCGGTCGCCAAGGCGAAGGACAAGGAATCAGGCTTCCGCCTGATGGGCTTCGGCCACCGCGTGTACAAGAATTTCGATCCGCGCGCGAAGATCATCCGCGCGATGACGCACCAGGTGCTACAGGAGCTCGGCGTCAACGACCCGCTGCTGGAAGTGGCGGTGCGCCTGGAGGAGGCCGCGCTGAAGGACGACTACTTCATCCAGCGCAAGCTCTATCCGAACGTCGACTTCTACTCGGGCATCATCTACAAGGCGCTGGGCATCCCGACCGAGATGTTCACCGTGATGTTCGCGATCGCGCGCACCGCCGGCTGGGTGTCGCACTGGCTCGAGCAGCAGAACGATCCGGAAGCGCGCATCGGCCGCCCGCGCCAGATCTACACGGGGTACGCGCAGCGCGATTACGTCGCGAGCGACAAGCGCTGACCCGCGCGTCATGCAACGAAAACGCCCCGCATCGCGGGGCGTTTTCGTTTGTGGGGCGCGTCCTGACGGCCTAGTCGTTTCCCGCCTCGTAGCCGGCGATCTCGTCCTCGGCCAGCAGCGTGCGCACCTGTGCCAGGGACCCACGCTTCATGGGTTTCTCGTCGACGCTCGAGAGCGGCGCCTGGCGCAGATGGTCGACCGGCAGCACGGTCAGGTCGAAGCTCAATCCGTCGGCGGCGAACAGCCACACCGGCGCATCGATGCTGCGTTCGCGGTCCAGGCGCAGCCGGCGCACCCGCGATTCCGCGGGGATGCGCCGCTCCTCCAGGAATCGTGCGACCGACTCGGCATCGTCCGCGTGCAGGTGCAGGGCAACCGGCGAATTGCGGTCGGCGGTGCCGTCCAGTACCGCACCCACCAGGCGCGGCTGGAATGGTGCGAAGAATTCGAGCGCATGCACCGCGGCCTCGCGCCGCGCGCGCAGGTCGCCGGCCTGGTCGGCGTTGAACAGCCGCTGGTACTCGCGCAGCGCGTCCTCGATCTCGCGGTTACGCGGTAGCGAGGCGTCGTCGAAGATGCCCAGCCGCGCCGCGGCCTTCAGCTTGGCCTGGTGGTAGTCGCGGATGCCGCCCTCGGCCATCAGCCGGGCGGCCTCGTGGGCGAGGCGATGGCGGCGCTCGCGTGTGCGGGTCTGCGCATGCTGCTGCGCGTGCGGACGGGCGTGGCGCATGGGACCTCCACACGTTCGAGCCGACCCGACTGTACCGCAAAGCGCGCGGCCGGCACGCGTGCCGGCGCGGCGCGGTTCAGAAGATGTCGAAGGCCTGTTCGTCCTGCGACTGGTCCTGCGGCTGTTCGGCTTCGGACTGCATGCGTTCGAGGTCCTCGGCCTTCACGTACTCGACGATGCCTCCGGTGGCGTCGGGCAGCAGGCGGCCACCGGGACCAACCGCGACCTTGACCATGCCATCGGGCGGATCGTTGCGCGCGACCGCCTGGTCCTTGAGCGCGACGCGCATGTAGTCGATCCAGATCGGCAGCGCCGCCTTGCCGCCGTACTCGCGGTAGCCGAGCGACTGGAAGTCGTCGCGGCCGACCCACACGGTCGTCACGTAGGGGCCGCCGAAGCCGGAGAACCAGGCATCGCGATGGTCGTTGGTCGAGCCCGTCTTGCCGCCGACGTCCTCGCGGTTGAGCACGCGCGCCGGCGTGCCGGTGCCGCGCAGCACGACGTCGCGCATCATCGACACCAGCTGGTAGGCGACGCGCGCGTCGATCGCGCGCGGGGCCAGCGTGGCGCCCGGCGGCGCGCTCGCGGTTGCCGTCGGTTGCGCCG
>JABFWF010000040.1 GCA_013362405.1 Lysobacter sp.
CTGCCCGGGCCGCCTGCTCGACCACCTCGAGCGCGGCACCGCCAAGCTCGACGCGGTCGAGCTGCTGGTGCTGGACGAGGCCGACCGCATGCTCGACATGGGCTTCCTGCCGGCGATGAAGCGGGTGCTCGCGCGCGTGCCGAAGGAACGCCAGACGCTGCTGTTCTCGGCAACGTTCGAGGCACAGATCAAGCAGCTCGCGCTGGAGTTCATGCGCGATCCGAAGCAGGTGCAGGTCGCCGCGCAGAACACCATCGCCGACACCATCGTGCACCGCGCGCATCCGGTCGACGGAACGAAGAAGCGCGACCTGCTGATCGACATCCTCGCCCGCCGGCACAGCGACCAGGTGCTGGTGTTCGGCAAGACCAAGCACGGCTGCAACCGCCTGGCCGAACAGCTGGAAGCGGCGGGCCTCGATGCGGTCGCGATCCACGGCAACAAGAGCCAGGCCGCACGGCAGAAGGCGCTCAACGCGTTCAAGAGCGGCAAGGCGCGCGTGCTGGTGGCGACCGACGTCGCGGCGCGCGGCCTCGACATCCCCGACCTGCCGCTGGTCATCAACCACGACCTGCCGATGGTCGCCGAGGACTACGTGCACCGCATCGGCCGCACCGGCCGCAACGGCGCGCGTGGCGAGGCGCTGTCGCTGGTGTCTCCGGACGAGGCGCAGCTGCTGCGCCAGATCCAGCGCCTGCTGAAGGCCGACATCGAGATGGAGACCGTGCCGGGCTTCGAACCGAGCCGCGCGATCCGCACCGACGCCGCGCCGTTCAAGCAGAACATTGCGCCGCGCAACGGGCGTCCTTCGCGCGGACACCGTCCGCATGGCAAGCCCGAGTCGCGCAGCGCGCATGCGGGACCGAAGCAGCATCGCGGCGGGCAGGCTGCGCGCACCGGGCAGCGGGACGCGCGCCGCTGACGCGCTGCAGCCTTCGCGAGTCGCCAAGGGGCCGGCATTGCCGGCCCTTTCTTTTGGATTGCGCGCATCGGGTAGGCTTGGCCGATCCAACGCGAGGAATCCTCATGCGCATCGTCGCGCCCTTCCTGCTTGCCACCGTCGTCGCCATCGCGTTGCCCGCGGGCGCGGCCGAAGCACCGCCGCAACCGAAACACCACCCGCAACTGACGGCGATAGCGAAAGCCGTCTCGGCGAAGTCGCTGCATGAGATCGACGCGGCTTTGGTCGGTTTCGGCACCCGCAGTTCGCTGTCAGAGACGACGTCTGACACCCGTGGCATTGGCGCGGCGCGGCGCTGGGTGAAGTCGCGCTTCGAGCGCATCTCGCAGGACTGCCATGGCTGCCTTGACGTCGTGACGCCTTCGCAGGTGTTCACCGGCAAGCGCACGCCGCCGCAGGGCGTCGAGATCATGGACGTGGTGGCGATCCAGCGCGGTACCACCGACCCGGATCGGGTGATCGTGATCACCGGCCACCTCGACTCGCGACGCAGCGACGTGATGGACGCGACCGGCGACGCGCCCGGCGCGAACGACGACGCATCCGGCGTGGCGGCGCTGATCGAAACCGCGCGCGTGCTGAGCAGGTACAAGTTCGCCGCGACGATCGTGTATTCCGCCGACTCCGGCGAGGAGCAGGGGCTGTACGGCGCGAAGGTGATCGCGCAGTACGCGGTGGACCACGGCTGGAAGGTCGAGGCGGACCTCAACAACGACATCGTCGGCAATCCGGTCGGCGGCGACGGCCAGCGCGACGCGCACAGCGTGCGCGTGTTCTCCGAGGGCACGAAGAGCAACGAGACGCTGGAGCAGGCGAAGTACCGCCGCTACCACGGCGGCGAGGCCGATTCGCCGTCGCGCAACATCGCCCGCTACATGCAGGCGCTCGCAGATCGCTACCTCGACGGTTTCCGGGTGCGCATGGTCTACCGCACCGACCGCTACGGCCGAGGTGGCGACCAGACCGAATTCCTGGCCCAGGGTTACCCCGCCGTGCGCGTGACCGAATCGCACGAGAACTACCGCCACCAGCACCAGGACGTCCGCACCGAGAATACTGGCAAGGGCAGCGTGTTCTACGGCGACACCATCGAGCACGTCGACTTCGACTACCTGGCCAACGTCACCCGCCTCGACGCGATCACGATCGCCTCGCTGGCGAACGCGCCCGCGTCGCCGGCGGGCGTCGACACCAAGGGCGAAGTCGATTACGACACCAC
>JABFWF010000114.1 GCA_013362405.1 Lysobacter sp.
GGCCAGGCGCAGGCCGATGCTGCGCTGGGCGTGGCCGGCGCCGGGGCGGAGCGCAGGCTCCGTGCCCGCGGGCGCGGGGTTGCGCACGGCCACGTGCAGGCAGCCGCCCCGGGTGCGCAGGCCGATCTCGACCGCCCCGCCCTCCGGCAGGCGCGATACGCCGTGCAGCACCGCGTTTTCCACCAGCGGTTGCAGCACCAGCCGCGGCAACGGCTGCTGCCACGGCAGCGGTTCCTCGCGAGCCCAGGCCACCCGCAGGCGCGGCCCCAGGCGCAGCGCCTCGATCGCGAGGTAGCGCTCGGCGAGCTCGACTTCCTCGGCCAGCGTGGAGTTGTCCTCGCCGGCGCCGAGCGCGGCGCGGAACAGGTCGGACAGGCCGAGCAGCGCGCGCTCGGCGACGGCGGGGTCATGGCGCACCAGCCCCGCGATCGCGTTCATGCTGTTGAACAGGAAGTGCGGGCGGATGCGCGCCTGCAGCGCGTCGGCCTCGGCGCGCGCGCTCGCACGCACCTGCGCCTGCCAGCCGTCGATCACATACAGGTAGCGCAGCACCACGCCGGTGATCAGCGCGGCGATCGCCGCGCTGCCGAAGGCGAACTGGCCCAGGCCGACCTTCGCCGGCACCAGTTGCGTACCGAGGCTGCGATCGAGCTGGTACACCATCGCCGCGCCCAACAGCGCGACCCACGCCGCGCCGGCGACCGCGACCGCCGCGCCGAACGCGACCGGCAGGCGCGATACCTGCCGGCGCGACACGCACAGCAGCACCGCGATGGTCAGCGCGAGCCACAGCGCGAAGCCGCTGGCGGAGACGAAACGCTGCAGGTTCCAGTGCGCGCCGCCGTCGGGCGCGAGGGCGAGCACCAGCACCACCAGTTCGGCGACGCCGAACATCGTCGCCAGCCGCGGCAGCCGGCACAGGTCCGGCAACCAGGGTTCGGCGATGCGCGCGGGCTCCATCCTCAGCCGGGCTGGGCGAAGCGTTGCGACAGCCAGTCGCCGAGGTCGCGGACTTCCTCCGCGCAAACCGAATGCGGCATCGCGTAACGATGCCAGTCGACGCGGAAACCGAGCGACCGCAGCGCCTGCGCGCTCGCTTCGCCTGCCGCATACGGCACCACCGGATCGAGCGTGCCGTGCCCCATGAACACCGGCTGGGCATTGGCGCCGTTGGCGAGCCGCTGCGCGGCGCGGTCATGCATCGGCAGGTAGGTCGACAGCGCGACCAGGCCGGCGAACGGCGTCGCCCGCAGCAGGCCGGCGGCGAGCGTGATCGCGCCGCCCTGCGAGAAGCCGGCGAGGATCAGCCGGTGCGCGGGCACGCCGCGCGCGGCCTCGCGCGCGACCAGTTCCTCGACCAGCGCGACCGACTCGTCGACGCCGCTTTCGTCGGCGCGCTGGGCAAGATCGAGGTCACGAATGTCGTACCAGGCGCGCATGCGCACGCCACCATTGATCGTCACCGCGCGCACCGGCGCATGCGGAAAGACGAAGCGCAGCGCCGGCCATTCCGGGCGCACCAGCTCCGGGACGATCGGCGCGAAGTCGTGGCCGTCGGCGCCGAGGCCATGCAGCCAGAGGATGCTCCACTGCGGGTTCGGGCCGGTTTCGTGTTCGACGGTGTCGGGCAGGGCGTCCATCGCCGCATTGGGCGACGGGCGGCGGCCCGGCGTCAACCAGCCAGGGCTGCTTCCTCCGCGAGGACAGAAGTCCGGGGCGGCAGTTCGTCGCCGGCGAGCGGATCGATCGCATACGGATGCACGGTGGCAAGGAATCCGGGCTGCGCCTGCACGCGCGCGATCCAGTCGTGGAAGTTCGGATACGGCGCGAGCGGCAGGCCCGCTTCCTCCGCGCGGCTGGCATAGGCGAACAGCGCCATGTCGGCGATGGTGTAGGCATCGCCGGCGATGAAATCGCGCGTCGCCAATTCGCGCTCGAGCAGCGCGAGCGTGCGCAGCGCGGCGGCACGCTTGTCGCCAACCAGCGCCGGATCGCGTCGCGCCAGCTTGCCGGTGAGCGTCCAGTAGCGCAGCGAGCCGATCACCGGCTCGACGTGTTCCTGCTCGAAGCACAGCCACTGGTGCACTTTCGCGCGCGCGAAGGGCTCCGCCGGCAGGTACGCCGTGCCGTCGGCGAGGAAGGACAGGATCGCGTTGGATTCGGCGAGCGCGCGACCGTCGTCGAATGCGATCGCCGGGACCTTGCCGGCCGGGCTGACCGCGAGGAAGGCCGGCGAACGTCCTTCGCCGGCGAAGATGCCGACCTGCACCGCGCGGTGCGGCACGCCGAGATGCTGCAGCAGCAATCGCACCTTCCAGGCGTTCTGCGAAGGGAGATAGTCGTAGAAGGTCAGCATGGCGGCTCCGCGTCGGGCCATCGCCGCGGGTCGCGGGCCGGCACGGATGCACTCTCGCGCACGCACCGGCAAGCCGCTATCCGATTCCTGCTTCGCCTTCCGCCGCGTGCGGGTTGGCGCGGACCGCATCGCCGCGCGGCGCGCCGATGCGGAAGCGGCACACGTTGCCGCCACGCACGATGCATTCCATGTGGTGGATGCGCCGCCCGCTCGCCGCTTCCATGAAGGCGAGGTCGAACCTGCATACCTGCGGGTGCTGGCGCGCGAGCGCGTGGAACACGCAGTTGAACGCCTCCACCTGCCATTCCTCGCCATGCCGCGCGGGCACCGCCTCGTAGCCGAGCGCATCCAACCGCTGCGCGAGCGCGCGCGCCATGCCGTCGGCGCCGTCGCCGGGTTCGAGCGCGGGCTGGGTCGCGGCCACCGTGGCGCCGAGTTCCTGCAGCAACACGCCGACCTCCGCCTCGCCCAGGCGCGCGTGCAACTGCGACAGCAAAGCCCCCGCGATCGCCCCGTAATTGCGCGGGAAGAGTTCGCGCCCCTGCGCGGTGAGCGCGAAGCGCGCCTGCGGGCGGCCGCCGGTCGGCTGCGACGGCGCGCGCTGCACCGCACCCTGACCGATCAACGCGGTGAGGTGTTGGCGCACCGCGTTGTGGCTGATGCGCAGGCGCTCGCACAGCGTCTCCACCGCGCAGCCGGCGGCGCCGGCCTGCAGCAGCTGCCGGAGCAGCCGCTGCTGGGTATCGCCGAAGCGGGCCAGGCCCTGCGCCATCAGCTCGCCTTGGCGGGGAACTGCTTGGCGATGCCGGCGGCGAGCGCGTCGGCGATCTGGTCCATATGCGCCTGCATCGCCTTCCAGGTCGCCGCTTCGCCCTTGGTGTCGCCGGCCATGATCTGCCGGATCTGCTGCTCGTGGTGCGCACCGTGCGCCAGCAGCAGGCCGCGCAGCGTGTCCTCCGGCAGGTTGGGGTTGGCGCCGCTGAGGAACTTGGCGATTTCGCCCGCATTGCTGGTGAGATCGTTCATCGCCTTGCCGGCGGCGGCTTCGTCGTTCTTCGCGCGCGCGTCGGTGAGCGCCTTCACCGCGCCCCAGTGGCCGGCGAGCAGCTGCAGCATCTGGTCGCCGGCGGCCTTGCCGTAGAAGCCGCCGACCGCGCCGGCGATCTGCTTCGCATTGGCGACGACCGCGTCGGCCGCCTTGGTGGCCGCCGCGTTGTGCTTGCCGTGCACGGCCATCGCGTACTCGCGCGCATGCACGATGTGGCCGTGCCACAGCGAGCGCAGCGTGGCCTGCAGCTTGGGGGCGGCCGGCGCGGTGGTGCTTGCCGCAGGCGTGGCGGCTGCCGCCTGCGTGGGATGCGGCTGGGCGAGCACCGGCGCGGCCAGCAGCGTGGCCAGCAGCAGCGGGGAGGTCAAAAGCTTCATGGTGGTCTCCGGAGAGCGTCGCGGATTGCGAGCGCACAACATCCTGGGCGCTTCGACCCTACGCGCCATGACCTCATGTGTAAAGTCCGGAAATTAAGCTCCGAAAGACCCGCCTCGACCCCAGCCGGTCAGGCTGCCGCGCGGGCGTCGGCGCCGGTGCGCTCCTGCAGGTAGCGCCTGCGCTTGCGCGGCTCCATGCGCGCCAGGTCGACCTCGATCAGGCCGTCGATGCTGTCGCCGAAATCCGGATCCACGCCGAAGGCGAGGAAGCGCGCCCCGCCCGGTTCGCACAGCTCCGTGTACTGCTTGTAGAGCATCGGCAGCGCAGCGCCCATGCCCGCGAGGTTGGCCTTGAGCACGCGGAAGCCGGTATCGGCGTCGAGCGCCTCGAACGCGGGTGTCGCTGCCTGGTAGGCGAAGGGTCGGCGCGAAGTCGCATCCATCGTGTCGCCGCCGTAGAAGCGCGAGTAGTAGGCGACGATCTGCTCGCGCGCGGCCAGCGGCAGCGCGGCGCTGATCGACACCGCGCCGAACAGGTAGCGCACGCCGGGATGCGCGCGCAGGTAAGCGCCGATGCCCTGCCACAGGTAATCGATGCTGCGCGATCCCCAGTACTCCGGCGCTACGAAACTGCGCCCAAGCTCCATGCCCTGGGCGATGCGCGGCAGCATGTCGTCGCCGTAGTCGAAAAACGCCGCGGTGTACAGGCCCTTGAGGCCGTGGTCGGCGAGCGTGCGTGCGCCGCGCGCGACGCGATAGGCGCCGGCGATGCGCGAGGCTGCTTCGTCCCACACCACGATGTGTTCGTAGTGCGCATCGTAGTCATCGAGGTCCACGGCGCGCCCGGTGCCTTCGCCGACGGCGCGGAACGTCGTTTCACGCAACCGGCCGAGCTCGCGCAGCAACGGCGAATCCGCGGCCAGGCGCCCGCAGGCGATGCGCATCCCGTCGGCGGTCTCGCCGAGCACGCGCAGCGCCTGCATTGCTTCGCGGACCGCGACGGGATCCGTCGGCGCGGCGACCGGCGCCGGCGCCAACGACTGGGTGGGATCGGGCTTGAGCGCGTAGACGACGCGGCGGATGCGGCGCTGCGCCGAGGCGACGTCTTCGCCCGCCTCGACCTGGGTGGGCTCGCCGACGCGCAGCAGCACCGCCTGGCGGCTGCGCTCGAACAGTTCGCGCGCAAGCATCACGGTGCCGGCCGGCCTGAACAGCGTGGACAGCCCGTAGAACAGCGCCGAATTCCTCGCGAAGATGCGCACCGGCAACACCGGCGCCGCGCAGGCGCGCGCGAACCGGGCGAAGCCGCTGCGCCAGCGCGCATCGCGCACGCCGCCGAATCCCAGCCGGGACACTTCCCCGGCCGGGAACACCACCACGCACTGCTCCGCGCGCAGCGCACGTTCGATCGCCTTGAGGCTCGCCGCGCCGGCGCCGCCACCGAACACGCGCACCGGCAGCAGCAGCGCGCCGAGCGGTTCCAGCGCGCCGAGCACGTCGTTGGCGACGATGCGCACGTCCTGGCGCACGCGGCCGATGGCGTCGAGCAGCGCGAGCGCATCCAGCGCGCCGGCCGGATGGTTGGCGACGACCAGCAGGCGCCCGCGCGCCGGGATGCGCGCGAGGTCGGCGGCCGTGATGCGGTAGTCGGCGCCCAGCGACTCGAGCACCGCGCGCACGAACGGCAGGCCGGCGAGGTGGCGATGCCTGGCGGCGATGGCCTCGGCGAGGTCGAGTCGGATCCAGCGCGCGAACGTGCGCACGACCGGCGCGACGAGGCGGCCGCGGCGGCCGCGGAACCAGCGTGGATAGCGGGCGGCGAGACGATGTTCGATCGGCTGCATGCCGCGCACGTTGGCGGCGTTTGACGACGGAACGGTGACCGTTCCCGATCAGGCGCATGACAACGACGGGAAGGGATGGCCGGGAGGCCCCGCCGCGCGTGACGGGCTTTGCAATGTGTCACGCGGATGCGGTCGACCAGGCGCCCTGCAACAAATCTGTCGCAACGCGCAGGCACGCTGCCACCGGGCCGTGCCAGTGGGACGGCCGGGAACCATGCATGGCCGCCGTACTCGCACCGGACCAATTCGACGACGCACTCGCGTGCGCGCTGGCGCCCGGCGGCCTGCGCGCGGTGTACCAGCCGATCGTGCGGCTGGAGGATTTCCACGTGGTCGCGCACGAAGGGCTGATGCGCCTGCGCGATCGCCCGGCCCCGCCGACGCTTGTGCTCGATGCCGCCCGCCGCCGCGGCCGCCTCGGCGAACTCGAGGTCGTCGCCGCGCGCACCGTGGCCTCCGGCTACGACTATGCCGTCGCCGACGAACACCTCCTGGTCAACGTCAGCGTGCAGGCGATCCTGCAGGCATCGGCGCGGCCGCAGGAACTGATCGACGCGCTGTCGACCGCGGGCGTCGACCTGCATCGCTTCGTGATCGAGCTGACCGAACGCGACATCGTCGAGAACGTCGTCGAGCTGAAGGCGGCGATCGGCTTCCTGCGTGCCGCCGGCGTGCGCCTCGCGCTGGACGACTTCGGCATGGGCCACTCCAACTTCGAGCTCTGGCACGAGCTCGCGCCGGAATTCGTCAAGCTCGACCGCTACCTCGTCGACGGCGTGTCGCGCAGCCCGGGACGGCTGTCGATCGTGCGCGCGCTGGTGCAGATCGCGGGCGAGCTCGGCACCGACCTGATCGCCGAGGGCATCGAGCAGCAGGCGGACCTCGAGGTCGTCCGCGACCTCGGCGTGCGCTACGGCCAGGGCTACCTGCTCGGCCGGCCTTCGCCGGAGCCTGCGCGCAGGATCCCGGAGGACGTGCTGCGCGCGGCGTCGAAGATCCGCGTGCTGCCCTCGCACGCGCTGCGCGTCGGCACCACCCGGTTGACCGCCGGCCATCTGCTGGTGGACGCACCGTCGCTGCGCGCGGATGCCAACCCGCAGGAAGCCGAGGAGATCTTCCGCCGCCATCCGGACCTGCACGCGATCGCCATCGTCGACCACGACGGCGTACCGGCCGGACTGATCAACCGGCGCGCGTTCAACGAGCAGCTCGCCAAGCCCTTCGCGCGCGAACTCGCGCGGCGCCGGACCTGCGCCGAGTACATGCACGAATCGCCGATCGTGTGCGACGTCGACCAGAGCGTGGAAACGATGGTCGGCATCCTCTGCGGCGAGGACCAGCGCTACCTGTCGGACGGCTTCATCATCACCCGCGAACGGCGCTATTGCGGCCTCGGCCGCGGCGAGTCGCTGGTGCGGCGGGTCACCGAGCACCGCATCGAGGCGGCGCGCTACGCGAACCCGCTGACGCTGCTGCCCGGCAACATCCCGATCACCGAACACATCAACCGCCTGCTCGCCGGCGGCCGCACGTTCTGGGCGGCGTACTGGGACCTCAACTACTTCAAGCCGTTCAACGACGAGTACGGCTATTTCCGCGGCGACCGGATGATCAACCTGGTGGCCGGCACGCTGCTGCGGCACGTGCAGCCGAACTGGGATTTCCTCGGTCACGTCGGCGGCGACGACTTCGTGGTGCTGTTCCAGAGCGAGGACTGGATGGCGCGTTGCAGCAGCGCCATCGCCGAATTCAATAGCGCCGCGCTCGCACTGTTCGATCCCGCCGATGCGCAGCGCGGCGTGCTGCGCTGCGAGGACCGCAGCGGACGCATCGTCGAATTCCCGCTGACCACCCTGAGCGTCGGCGTGGTGCAGGTGGCGCCCGGCCAGTACCAGCAGGCGGAGTCGGTTGCTTCCGACGCCGCCGCCGCCAAGCGCCAGGCCAAGCGCCAGGGCCTCGGCCTGTGCGTGCTCGGCGAAACCGTGGACGCCGCGGCCGCGACGTGAACCCGTGCGATCAGGCGCTCAGCGGCGCCTGGTCCCGTTCGTCGCGCAACGCGTGCACGCGCCACGCGTCCGATTCCGGCATGAGCAGGGCGAGCTGCGCGGCGACGCGGTCGCCGTAGCTCGGCCTGGACACCGCGAGGATGTGGCGCAGCGCGTCGAGCAGCGCGGGCACCTGGTACTCCGGATCGGTCGTCCGCTGCAGGGCACGCGCCAGCTCGGCCGCCTCGCGCCCGCGCTGGAACTGCAGCATGTCCAGCAGGTACAGCCGCGCGGCGGCCAGCGACCTGCGTGCCGGCATCAGGCGCGCTGCCGGGATCTCCGGCGCTGCTGCCGTCGTCGCCTCCACCGATGCAGCGCCGGCCTCCGCCGCGACCATCGCCTGCGACGCCACGCCGGCTGCGTGTTCCTGCGAGGTCGCGAGGTAACCGCCGGCGAGCAGCCGCTCGACCCGCTGCACGGCATCGCCGCCGAGCGCCTCGCCGATCTCGCGCGCGCTGCGCCGGCCGTCGGCGAGGATCAGCACGTGGCGGTCGCGCGAGGACAGGGTGCCATCGCGCGACTGCAGCGCGCGCAGGCCTTGTTCGGTCTTCCGGACGACCATCGCCGCTCTCCGCTGGGACGACGCAGGCTAGGCGGCGGTGATGATCCCCAGGTGACCGCCACGTTGCAGCCGCCGCCTGCACGGCATCCCGGCTGTCATCGCAGTGCTGCGGCAATGTCATGCGGGTGTCGCGCGCTGGCGCGAGGCTGCGCGGCATTCGTCCGGGAGGAAGCGCCCGTGCAACGCATCGCGACGGCAGCGCCACGGCGCGCGGTGTTCATGTCCGACTTCCACCTCGGGTCGACGCACTGCCACGTGCGCGAACTGGCGGAATTCCTCGAGCGACTGCGCTGCCAGCGGCTCTACCTCGTCGGCGACATCATCGACCTGTGGTGGATGGCGCGCCGGCAGACGCGCTGGGGCGAAGCGGAGAACCGCGTGTTCCGCGCCCTGCACGCGCTGCGCCAGCAGGGCACCGAGATCGTCTACGTGCCCGGCAACCATGATCGTCCGGCACGCCACCTGTGCGGCGCGACGCTGCCGGCGGTGCGCATCCGCCGCCGCGTGATCCACACGACCGTCGACGGCCGCCGCCTGCTGGTGACCCATGGCGACGACTACGACGGCGCGACCCAGTTCGGCGGCATGCAGGAACAGGTCGGCGACTGGCTGTACTACCGCATCCTCACCGCCAACCTGCTGCTCAACCGCCTGCGTCGCCGCGGCGGCTGGCGTTACTGGTCGCTGGCGGAATTCCTCAAGCGTCGCAGCCACGCCGCCGAGCGCTACATCGCGCGTTACGTGCAGGCTGGGCTGGCCGATGCGCGTGCACGCGGCCTCGACGGTATCGTGTGCGGCCACATCCACCGCGCCGCGCTGGAAACGCAGGACGGCCTCGTCTACGCCAACGACGGCGACTGGGTGGAGACGCTGACCGCGGTCGCCGAGGACCCCGACGGTACCCTGCGCCTGCTCGCGCACACCCACGAGACCCTCGCCGTCCTCGCTCCCCGGGCGGCGCCGGCGTGCGCGACGGAACCGCTGCACCGCGCAGCGTGACACCTCGTGACGTACCGGTGTTGGCCAGGCGCGGACCGGGCCGCGCGGGTTGGCGTGGACAGCAACCGTGGCGCGCTGGCCAAGGCGGCACTGGAGATGTGCGCCCAGAAGCAGAACATCGAGCTTGCCGCGGCCGATCCGAAAGCGCTGCTCGCAGGGATCGATAGCGCCTCCGCATGTACCGAGACGGGAAACGGTGTCGCTCCGAGATCCGTTTGCAGACCACCATGTACGCGACACCGCAGCTTGTTCGCGGCGCTCCCGCGTCGGCGCTACTGCCGTTCCAGCGGCGGTCTGGAAACCCGGAAATTGCCTTGTCGAAAGCGACGAGAACGCTTTTACCCAAGCGGATGTGTTCCGGCTGTCGCTGAATGGGCTTGCGCTTCCATGTCGCGAAAAGCGGCGGCTTCTGGCAGATCGGGAGAGGCAGGACGGCGAAATGCACGGGCAGAGCTCATCCACAAGGCTTCAACGGCCATTGCCCGGACTTCGCGCACTCGATTGGTCAGCGCGCGACAGCCGCTTCGCGTGCGGTTGCAACCGCGATAAACAACCAGGACATCAGGAATCGGGCCTGGCGCAGGTCACGCATTGCACCGGTTCCGTAAAGAGGATTCGCCCGGATTCTGCAAAGCAGGAAAATGCTCGCTGAAAGGCAGCTTTCCGGAAATTCATCCGCGTGACGAATGGCACGGGTTCATGTGAAAAGTTGCGCGGATATTCCCGCCGATGGACCGATGCCCCCCATACCCAGACGATGACGTTGCCGAGCACGAGGGGGAAACATGCAGCAGGCAGTCCGAGCCTGCCAATCCGTTCCTCGCCCTTGCCGACGTCTCGCTGGCCCAGTTGTGCGCAGCAAGGGCGGATGCGCTCGAATCCTTGTGCTGGGCAACGGAAGCCGAAAGATCCGCACTCCGCGCGGGAACGGTGTTGTTGCTCGATGCGGTCGCGCGTCGCCTGGTCGAGAAGATCGATGCCCCCGAGGCTGCCGCTGGGGTCAGCGTGCGATTCCGCCTCGGGGACCTGATCCACGAATCAGAGCACGGGCCTTTCCTCGCCACCTACGAGCGGCGCACAAGGCAACGCAGGAAACACGGATTATTTGGTACTTAGGCAAGCGTGAACGCCCACTTGCCATGCCATCAATGTCTGCAAGCCCGCAGAGTGTTCTGCGACCAACTGGTGGGCTCACGAGCATCCCGGCCAACTCACGTTTGAGCGCACATCGCTTCGCGGCGACGCCCTGAGGCTATGGGGAATGGGCCCACCAGGACTCGAACCTGGAACCAAAGGATTATGAGTCCTCTGCTCTAACCATTGAGCTATAGGCCCGCGCGCGGTGAATTATGCCGTGCGCGGGCCGGGCGGTCAGTGCGGGCGCGACATCGAGTAGGGCCGCGCGTCGGGGCCGGTGGCCCAGGTATGGTTGGGTTGCGCCTGCATGGAGAAGCGCAGCGTCCCGCCGGCCATGATCTCGTCCTGGCGCAGGTACACGCGGTCGAGCGGCTTGCCGTCGAGCTGCACGTTGCCGACGTAGGGATGCGCGTCGTCGAGGTGGTCGGCGATGACGGTGAAGCGCTTGCCGCTGGGCAGGTTGAGCGTGGCGCGAGGGACGAACGGGCGGCCGATCACGTACTCGTTGCTCGCCGGCGCGACCGGATAGAAGCCGAGCGCGGTGAACACGTACCACGCCGACATCTGCCCGAGGTCGTCGTTGCCGGCGAGGCCGTCGGGGCGCGGCGCGTACTGCGTGCGCATGATCGTGGCGAGGCGCTCCTGCGTGCGCCACGGCTGGCCGGCGTAGGCGTAGAGGTAGGCGAAGTGGTGGCTCGGCTCGTTGCCGTGCGCGTACCAGCCGATCAGGCCGGTGATGTCCTCCATGTGCGCGAAGACCTTCGGATCGACCTTGGCGTCGAACACCTGGTCGAGTTTCGCCACCAGCGCATCGTCGCCGCCGAGCGCACCGGCGAGACCGGCGACGTCCTGCGGCACGTACCACGAGTACTGCCACGCGTTGCCTTCGGTGTAGTCGGTGCCGTAGCCGCTGGCGGTGGGATCGAACGGCGTGCGGAAACTGCCGTCGCGCTTGCGCGCGCGCATGAAGCCGGTGGCGGGATCGAAAGCGTGCTTCCAGTTCGACGCGCGCTTCGTGAACGTCGTTGCCACGTCCTGCTTGCCCATGGCGTTCGCCACGCGCGCGATCGTCCAGTCGTCGAAGGCGTACTCGAGCGTCTTCGACGCCGCCTCGCCTTCCTCGTCGATCGGCACGTACCCAAGCTGCATGTACTGGGCGATGCCGCCGTACGGGCCGTAGCTCGCGCTGGCGACCATCGCGGCGAGCGCCTCGCGCGTGTCGTAGCCACGGATGCCCTTCATGTAGGCATCGGCGATCACCGGCACCGCGTGGTAGCCGATCATGCACCACGTCTCCAGCCCGTGGAACGCCCACACCGGCAGGATGCCGTAGGGGCTTTCGCGCCGCGACGCGAGCAGTGAATT
The DNA here is from genome assembly GCA_013362405.1 of Lysobacter sp. Taxonomy (GTDB): domain Bacteria; phylum Pseudomonadota; class Gammaproteobacteria; order Xanthomonadales; family Xanthomonadaceae; genus JABFWF01. The sequence goes on from JABFWF010000114.1 coordinate 11,734, forward strand.
GACCACGTCGTTGGTGCGCAGCGGTGGCTGCACCAGCGTCAGCAGCGGATGCAGCGCGCGGTAGGTATCCCACAGCGAGAAGGTGGACACGTTGGTCCAGCCCTTCGCCTGGTGGACGGCGTTGTCGGGCCCGCGATAGCGCCCGTCGACGTCCATGAACAGGCTGGGTGCCTGCAGCGCGTGGTACAGCGCGGTGTACACGCTGCGGCGCATCGGCTCCGGGGCGTCGACGTCGAGCGCGCCGAGCGCGTCGCTCCATGCACGGCGCGCATCGCCGCGCACGCGGTCGAAATCCCAGCCGGGCATCTCGTGGTCGAGGTTGGCGATCGCGTTGTCCTCGCTCACCGGCGACAGCGCAACCTTGACCAGCAGCTGCTTTCCGGCCGCGTCGGCGAAGTCGAAGTCGCCGACCAGCTGGCGGCCTTCGATCTGCGCGCGTCGCGCCGGATCGTCGTGCGCCGGCGGCGGGAAGCCCTTGTAGACGACGTCCGCTTCGGTGTCGTGCAGCTGGTGGCCGCTGAGCGGGCGCGAGAAGCGCATCGCGAAGTACAGCTGCCGGCCCGGCGCCCAGCCGCGCGTCTCGCGGAAGCCGGTGACCGTGCCGTCGGGGCGCAGGCGCAGCCGCGACCACAGCACCTTGCCGGGATAGTCGTACATGCTCGTGCGCAGGTCGACGATGACGTGCGCGGGCTTGCCGGCGGGGAAGGTGTAGCGGTGCACGCCGACGCGCGCCGACGCGGTGAGTTCGGCGCGGATGCCGTCGTCGTCGAGCGTCACCGCGTAGTAACCCGGCTGCGCGACCTCGTCGTCGTGGCGGAAGCGCGAGGTGTAGCCGCTGCCCGGCTTGTCGACGTCGCCGCGCTCCAGGCGCACCGCGCCGGCGATCGGCATCACCAGCACGTCGCCGAGGTCCGAATGCCCGGTGCCGGAGAAGTGCGTGTGCGAGAAGCCGACGATGGTGTGGTCGTCATGGCGGTAACCCGCGGCCCAGCCGTAGGCCTCCTTGCGCGGCTTGATCTGGGTGTCCGGGCTCAGCTGCACCATGCCGAAGGGCACGACCGCGCCCGGGAAGGTATGGCCTTCGCCGCCAGTGCCGATGAAGGGATCGACGGCGGCCCAGCCGCGCGCGCCCGCCCCGGCTGCCGTCGTCGGCGCGGCCCCCGCCGCGCCGGCGACCAGCAGCCCCAGCATGCCGCCGAGCCCCATCCGCCCGGCCAGCTTCGTCCACCCCTGCATGCGCACGCCTTTTGGATCGTGTCAAAGGTGTACGCTAGCACCGCGGCCCGCGTTGCGCCAATGCTGCAGCGCGCAAGGCCAGGCGACGCTGTTGTGGCAGCATGCCGCTTTTGGAACGATCCAAATCCATGCCCGCTGGCTTCCCGAGCACCTGGCCTTGAGCCTGCGCCCCGCCACCCGCCGGATCACCCTGACCGACGTCGCCCGCGGCTGCGGTGTTTCCCGCGCCACCGTCTCGCTCGTGTTGCGCGGCAGCCCGCTGGTGCATGCGGACACCCGCGCGCGGGTCGAAGCCGAACTCAGGCGCCAGGGCTACGTCTACCACCGCGGCGCGGCCAACCTGCGACGCAAGGTGTCGAACAGCGTCGCGCTGGTGATCAACGATCTGTCCAATCCCTTCTTCGCCGAGTTCGCGGCGGGCGTGGACGAGGCGCTGGCCGAAGCGGGCTACGTCACCCTGCTCGGCAGCACCGGCGAATCGACCGAGCGCCAGCGCGCGGTGCTGGGTTCGCTGCTGGAGCACGATCCGGCGGGCATCATCCTGTCGCCCGCCGAAGGCAGCGACGGCGCGCAGCTGCATGCGCAGGTCGGCGCGCGCACGCCGGTGCTGGTGTTCAACCGCGCGCTGTCCGGAGAATCCGGCTGGGATTTCCTCGCGCTCGACAACGTCGCCGGTGCGCGGCTGGCCACCGAACACCTGCTCGAACGCGGCCACCGGCGCATCGCCTTCGTCGGCGGTCACCGCGATTCGAGCTCCTGCCGACAGCGCCGCGAAGGCTACCGCGCCGCGCTCGCCGCCGCCGGCATCGGTCCCGAGCCGCAATGGCTCGTCGAATGCGCGCCGACGCGGCTGGAAGCAGCGCGCGCGGTCGGCGCGCTGTTCGTGCGCGATCCCGCGCCGACCGCGGCGGTCTGTTACAACGACGCGGTCGCGCTCGGGGTGATGGCGGGTCTCGCGCAACGCGGGCGCCACGCCGGCGTCGATTTCGCCGTCACCGGCTTCGACGACATTCCCGAAGCGTCGGTCAGCGCGCCGCCGCTCACCACCATCGCGGTCGATCCGCGCATGCGCGGCCGCCAGGCCGCCGAACTCGTCCTCCAGCGCGTGCACGGTCCCGATGCCGCGCCGCGCCACACCGTCGCCCCCATCCGCCTGCAGGTGCGCGCGAGCAGCGACACCGCGCTTCCGCCCGGAGCCATCGCATGAACCGTCGTCCGCTCGGCCCTGCCGCAGCCATTGCCGTCCTCAGCGCGGTGTTCTTCACCTGGGGCGCGCTGACCAGCCTCAACGACGTGCTGATTCCGCATCTCAAGGCCGTGTTCGCGATGAACTACGCGCAGACGATGCTGATCCAGTTCACCTTCTTCAGCACCTACCTCGTGATGTCGCTGCCGGCCGGCCGCGTGGTCGCGCACCTCGGCTACAAGTCGAGCATCGTGGTCGGTCTCGTCGTCGCCGGCATCGGCGCGCTGGCGTTCTATCCGGCGGCGAAGGTGCCCTCCTACCCGTTGTTCCTGCTCGCGCTGTTCGTGCTGGCGAGCGGCATCACGCTGCTGCAGGTGTCGGCCAATCCGTACATCAGCCTGCTCGGCGAGCCGCGCAACGCGTCCAGCCGGCTCAGCCTGGCACAGGCGCTCAACTCGCTCGGACACACGCTCTCGCCCGCGCTGATCGGCCCCCTCATCCTCGCGGTCGCCGTGCTCGGCGGCGACGAACTCGCGCGCCTCGCGCCGGCGCAGCAGGAGGCCTACCACATCGCCCAGGCGCAGTCGGTCCAGCTGCCGTACCTGGGCATCGCGGTCGGACTGTTCGCACTCGCGAGCTTCGTCTACCTGTTCCGCCTGCCCGCGCTGGCCGAGGCGACCGAGCAGGCCGATCCGCGCCACCACACCTTTGCGGAAGTGCTGCGCCATCGCCACGTGCGCCTGGGCGTCCTGGCGATCTTCCTGTACGTGGGCGCGGAGGTCGCGATCGGCAGCTTCCTGGTCAACTACATCGCCGACCCGCGCATCGGCGCGATCGAACCCGCGACCGCCGCGCGCTACGTCTCGCTGTACTGGGGCGCGGCGATGGCCGGCCGCTTCGTCGGTTCGCTGCTGCTGCGTCGCGTCCTGCCGCGCCGGCTGCTGGCGCTGTTCGCGCTCGCCGCGATGGCGCTGCTGGTGACGACGGTGACGACAGCGGGCTCGATCGCGATGTGGAGCGTGATCGCGGTCGGCCTGTTCAACTCGATCATGTTCCCGACGCTGTTCACCCTCGGCATCGAAGGCATGGGCGCGATGACCAGCAAGGCCTCCAGCCTGCTGGTGATGGCGATCGTCGGCGGCGCGGTGGTACCGCTGCTGCAGGGCGTGCTCGCCGATCGCATCGGCATCCAGCACGCCTTCGTGCTGCCGCTGCTGTGCTACGCCTACATCGCCTGGTACGCGCGCCAGGGCGCGCCACAACCCGCGCTGGCCGTGCACGGAGCACAGGCATGAGCGCGACGCGCGATGTCATCGCCTGCTTCGGCGAAGCGCTGGTCGACTTCCTCGCGCGTCCGGCGAGCGAGCCCGGCACGCCGCGCCAGTTCGTCGAATACGCCGGCGGCGCGCCCGCCAACGTGGCGGTCGCGGTGGCGCGCCTTGGCGGCCATGCCCGTTTCATCGGCATGCTCGGCGAGGATCTTTTCGGCGAGATGCTGGCGGCGCAGCTGCGCGACGCCGGCGTCGACACCGGCTGCGTGCGTCGCACCGCCGATGCGAAGACGGCGCTGGCTTTCGTCTCGCTCGACGCGCAGGGCGAGCGCAGCTTCAGCTTCTACCGGCCGCCGGCGGCGGACCTGCTGTTCCGGGCCGAAGATTTCGACGACGCCTGCTTCGACGGCGTCGCGGTCTTCCACGTCTGCTCGAACAGCCTGACCGAGCCGGCGATCGCGGAGGCCACGCTCGCCGGCATGCGCCGCGCACGCGCGGCCGGCGCGCTGGTCAGCATGGACCTCAACCTGCGTCCGGCGTTGTGGCCGCACGGCGCGGACCCGGCGCCGCGCGTGTGGGCCGCGCTGGAGCAGGCGGACCTGGTCAAGCTGTGCGTCTCCGAGCTCGACTTCCTAGCGCGCACCGAAGGCGATGCCGACGCTCCGCTGCGCCGGCTCGGCAACGCGCATGCGCAGTGCGTGCTGGTCACCGACGGCGCGGCGCCCATCCGCTGGTTCACCCGCACGCGCCAGGGCATCGCGCCGACGTTCACCGTCGCCGCCATCGACACCACCGCGGCGGGCGACGCCTTCGTCGGCGGCTGGCTGCAGTCGCTGGTGGAGCAGCGGCTGACGCGCACGACGCTGGGTGATTTCCTCGAACAGCCGGAGCATCTCGCGGCAGCGCTGCGGCACGCCGCGGCCTGCGGCGCGCTCGCCACCACCCGGCATGGCGCATTCGCGGCGATGCCGACCCGCGCCGAGCTCGAGCGCGCCTTCGGAGCCGCCGCATGAAGGCCCCGCTGCCCGACTTCCGCGATCCTTCATTCCTGCGCGCGCACATCGCCGACACGATGGCGTTCTACCACCCGCGCGCGATCGACCCGCGCGGCGGCTTCTTCCATTACTTCCGCGACGACGGCAGCGTCTACGACGTGTCGCACCGCCATCTCGTCAGCAGCACGCGCTTCGTCTTCAACTACGCGATGGCGGCGCGCGAATTCGCGGACGACGCGATCCTGCAGCGCGAGTACCTCGAGGCCGCGCGCCACGGCCTGCGTTACCTGCGCGATGCCCACCGCGATGCGGCGACGGGTGGCTACGCGTGGACGCTGCGCGACGGCCTGCCGGAGGACCGCACGAACCACGCCTACGGCGTCGCCTTCGTGCTGCTCGCCTACGCATGCGCGCTCAAGGCCGGCATCACCGAGGCCGCGCCGTGGCTGGAGGAAACCTGGCAGCTGCTCGAAGCGCACTTCTGGGAGACCGATGCCGGGCTGTATCGCGACGAGGCGGACGCCGGCTGGAACTTCAGCGCCTACCGTGGCCAGAACGCCAACATGCACATGTGCGAGGCGATGCTGGCGGCGTTCGACGCGACGCGTGACCCGCGCTACCTGGATCGCGCGCGCACGCTCGCCGAACGCATGACGGTGCGCCAGGCGGCGCTCGCCGGCGGCCTGGTGTGGGAGCACTACCGCCGCGATTGGACCATCGACTGGGACTACCACAAGGACGACCCGAAGCACCTGTTTCGTCCCTGGGGCTTCCAGCCCGGCCACCAGACCGAATGGGCCAAGCTGCTGCTGATCCTCGATGGCCATCTCGCGGCGCGCGGCGAAACCGCCGACTGGCTGCTGCCGCGCGCGCAGGACCTGTTCGATACCGCGGTGGCGCGCGCGTGGGACACGGAGTCCGGCGGCCTTTGCTACGGCTTCGCGCCCGACGGCCGCGTGTGCGATGACGACAAGTACTTCTGGGTGCAGGCCGAATCGCTCGCCGCGGCGGCGCGCCTGGCGGTGCGCAGCGGCGAATCGCGGTACTGGGACTGGTACGAGCGACTGTGGGCATACGCGTGGGAGCACTTCGTCGATCATCGCGACGGCGCGTGGTACCGCATCCTCGATCGCCGGAACCGCAAGTACGGCGACGAGAAGAGTCCCGCCGGCAAGACCGACTACCACACCATGGGCGCGTGCCACGACGTGCTGTCGCTGCTGCGCGCACACGACCGCCCGGGAGATCGCTGATGAAACGCCTGCTCGCCGGCCTGTTCGCCTGCGCGCTCGCGACGCTGCCGATTGCGTCGGCGGCGGCCGCGGCCCCGCGCGAGGGCGTCGCGTCCCTGCAGCCGATGGACGACGCCGAAGCCGCGCGCATGGCCGCACGCGTGCGCGGCGAATTCCTGCACGCGTGGACCGGTTACCGCACCTACGCCTGGGGCCACGATGCGCTGCTGCCGCTCAGCAAGGCGCCGCGCGACTGGTACGCACGATCGCTGCTGATGACGCCGGTCGATGCGCTCGACACGCTGCTGCTGATGGGATTCGACGACCAGGCGAAGGAGGCGCGCGAACTGATCGACACGAAGCTCTCGTTCGACGCCGACGTCGACGTCAAGCACTTCGAGGTCGTGATCCGCCTGCTCGGCGGGCTGCTGTCGGGTTACCAGCGCACCGGCGATCCGCGCCTGCTGGCGCTGGCGCAGGATCTCGGCAACCGCCTGCTGCCGGCCTTCGACTCGCCGACCGGCCTGCCCTACGTCAACGTCAACCTGCGCAGCGGCAGGGCCAGCGGCACCGACAGCAACCCCGCCGAGGCCGGCACGCTGCTGCTCGAATACGGCACCCTCAGCAGGCTCACCGGCAACCCGGTGTACTACGCGAAGGCGAAGCGCGCGCTGGTCGAAACATACAGGCGCCGTTCGAAGCTCGGCCTGGTCGGCGAACGCTTCGACGTCGACACCGGCGGGTGGACGCGCACGACCAGCCACGTCGGCGCGCGCATCGACTCCTACTACGAATACCTGTGGAAGTGCTGGCGCCTGTTCGGCGACCGCGACTGCCTCGCGATGTGGAAGCCGAGCATCGCCGCGGTCGACCGCTATGTGCTCGAGGACGTGCACGGTGCGTTGTGGTCGGGCCAGGTCGACATGGCGACCGGCGTGCGGACCGGCCACGAGTACGGCGCGCTCGACGCCTTCTTCCCCGGTTTGCTCGCCTACTCGGGCGACGTGCAGCGTGCGCGCCGGCTGCAGGACTCGTCGTTCGCGATGTGGCAGGCGAACGGCATCGAACCCGAGGCCTATGACTACGCCAAGCGTGACGTGACCGCGGCCGAATACCCGCTGCGGCCGGAGATCGTCGAATCGACCTGGTACCTGTACCGCCTCACCGGCGACGCGCGCTATCGCACGATGGGCAAGGTGCTGTTCGAGGACTTCGTGCGCTACTGCCGCACCGACGCCGGCTACGCGGCGCTGAAGGACGTGGTGGCGAAGCAGCAGGCGGACGACATGGAAAGCTTCGTGCTCGCCGAGACGTTCAAGTACTTCTACCTGCTGTTCGCGCCACCGGCGACGCTCGACCTCGACGACGTGGTGCTGAACACCGAGGCCCATCCGCTCAGGCGCATCGAACCGCGCTGACGCAGTGGCGGAAACTGCTATTGCGAGCCCTTGCGCACCAGGTTCTTCTCCACCACCGCCCACAGGATCAGCGCGTAGGACAACAGGCGGACGAGATAGAAGGTGGTCGCGCTGTCGTCGAGCCGGCCCAGCGCCATCAGCAGGCGGTCGAACGCCTCGGTGGCGAACGAGAGGCTGAAGTAGAAGAAGAGCCGGTCGCCGCTGCTGCGCCAGAAGCGGAAGAACAGCAGGGCCGCGACGGCGGACCCCATGGCGATCGCGCCCAGCATGAACTGGTTCATCGCTACCTCTCCTCGAAGATCAGGCCGTAGAGCAGAAGGCACAACGCGACCAGCGCGGTCGCCAGCCGGAGCCAGCGCAGGTCGATGCTCGGCCCGACCGCGTTGTCGACCAGCACCAGCACGTTGGTGATCGTCAGCGTGCCGAAGCAGAGCGCGCTGAACAGGAGCATCCGTGAACGCGTCCGCCGCGCCGCCTGGAACAGCAACGCCGCGCACAGCAGGGCGGTGAACGCACAGAGTGCGTAGATCGCGAATTCCATTCAGGGCTCCTTGCGCAGGCGGAAGGCATCCGCGAACCGCTGCGCCTTGCGGTCCGACGTGGAATGGATCAACTCGGTGACGGCCACCACGTGCCGGCCGTAGGCCAGGGCGACGGCATCCACCGTCGCCGCGACGATGGCATCGGATGGCGCGTAGCGCACGCCGTCGTCTGCGGCAGCCGCCAGGTCGGCCTGGACCAGATCCTCGAGCAGCGCCTGCACGCTCGCCTCGTCGAGGTACAGGCGGCGCGCCAGGTCCGGCGCATTCCACGGCTCGGGCTGGCCACGCAGCAGGAGCAGCGCCTCGAGATGCGGGACGCTGGGAATGACGGCGAGAAGAAAGCGGCGGACTTCCCCGGTGATCGCGGCGGCGGTCATGGCCACGAAGGGTCGGCGATTCGCGCGACGGAGGCAACCCTCGCGCCGCGACCGGCGTCGCGGAAAAAAAGAAAGCCCGCACGCGGCGGGCTTCCGGATGGTACGCACCGGCCCGCTGGGCCGGCGCGGTCACTCGATGTCGAGGAACGAGCGCAGCTGCTCCGAGCGGCTCGGGTGGCGCAGCTTGCGCAACGCCTTCGCCTCGATCTGGCGGATGCGCTCGCGGGTGACGTCGAACTGCTTGCCGACCTCTTCGAGCGTGTGGTCGGTATTCATGTCGATGCCGAAGCGCATGCGCAGCACCTTGGCCTCGCGCGGCGTCAGCCCCGCCAGCACTTCGCGCACCGTCTCGGTGAGGTTGGTGTTGGTGGTCGCGTCGATCGGCGACTCGACGTTGGTGTCCTCGATGAAATCGCCGAGGTGCGAATCCTCGTCGTCGCCGATCGGCGTCTCCATCGAAATGGGCTCTTTCGCGATCTTCATCACCTTGCGGATCTTGTCCTCGGGCATGTCCATTTCCTTGGACAGCTCCTCGGGGGTCGGCTCGCGGCCGAACTGCTGCAGCATCTGGCGGGAGATGCGGTTGAGCTTGTTGATCGTCTCGATCATGTGCACCGGGATGCGGATGGTGCGCGCCTGGTCGGCGATCGAGCGGGTGATGGCCTGGCGGATCCACCAGGTCGCGTAGGTCGAGAACTTGTAGCCGCGGCGGTATTCGAACTTGTCCACCGCCTTCATCAGGCCGATGTTGCCTTCCTGGATGAGGTCGAGGAACTGCAGGCCGCGGTTCGTGTACTTCTTGGCGATGGAGATGACGAGGCGCAGGTTGGCCTCGACCATCTCCTTCTTGGCCTTGCGCGCCTTGGCCTCGCCGTAGGCCATCTGCCGGCTGATGTCCTTGATGTCGGCCAGCGTCACCTGCATCGCGGTTTCGATCGCGATGGTGGCTTCCTGCTCGGCGATGATCTGGTCCTTGACGTCGCGCAGGCCGCTCGACCACTTCTGCTTGCGCTTGAGGATCTCGTCCACCCAGCCGAGGTTGGTGTGGTTGCCTTCCCAGGCGCGGATGAAGTCCTTGCGCGGCATCTTCGCCATGCGCGTGGCGAGGTCGAGGATGCGGCGTTCGTGTTCCTTGATCTGGCCGAGCACGTCGCGGACCTTGCGCACCAGCGTGTCGGTCAGCGGCAGCGGCAGCTTGAGCGTCATGAACTGCTCGGCCATCTCCTCGCGCAGCTTGAGCGCGGGCTTGGCGGCGGCGCCGTTCTTGGCGTAGGCCTTCTGGAACTTGGCGAAGCAGGCGCCCAGCGCCTCCATGCGGCGGGCGACCTCGGCCGGATCCGGACCGGTCGGGCCGGCTTCCTCGGCCTCGCCAGCCTCTTCCTCGTCCTCGTCGGCCTCTTCGGTCTCGGCGACGGCGGCGACCGGGATCTCCTCGGCCGGCTCCTCGACGTCGTTGAAACCGACCACGATGTCGGCCAGGCGCTTCTTGCCGGCCTTGTGCAGCTCGTACTCCTCGAGCAGCAGCTGCACCGACCACGGGAAGCTGGCCAGCGCCGAGAGCATCTGGTGCAGGCCTTCCTCGATGCGCTTGGCGATCGCGATCTCGCCCTCGCGGGTCAGCAGCTCGACCGTGCCCATCTCGCGCATGTACATGCGCACCGGGTCGGTGGTGCGGCCGCCCTCGGAATCGAGCGCGGATAGCGTCGCGGCGGCTTCCTCGGCGGCGGTGTCGTCGACCTCGCGGCCGCCGGTGGTGCCTTCGGCGAGCAACAGCGTCTCGGCATCCGGTGCGATTTCGTGCACCTCGATGCCCATGCCGTTGATCATGCCGATGATGTCTTCGATCTGCTCCGGATCGACGAGGTCGTCGGGCAGGTGGTCGTTGACCTCGGCATAGGTCAGGTAACCCTGTTCCAGGCCCTTGCTGATCAGCTGCTTGATATCGGACTGCGGGGCCTGACGTTCGTTGGCCATGGGGCGCGCCACCGGAAAAGAAGAGAAAACGGAACCCTGCATTATACCCGACAGGGGTAGGGCCCTCAGGCCCGCAGCAGGAAAGTGACCGGGCCGTCGTTGACCAGGGACACCGTCATATGGGCCCCGAACCGGCCGCTTTCCACCCTCGCCGGGTGGCGTTGCCGGCAGGTTGCCAGCAGCTCGGCGAAGATGCGTTCAGCTTCGGCAGGCGGCGCGGTACTGGAGAAGCTCGGTCGCAGGCCCTTGGCGGTGTCGGCGGCGAGGGTGAACTGGCTGACCAGCAGCAGGCCGCCGCCGGTGTCGGCCAGCGCGCGGTTCATCTTCCCCGCTTCGTCGGCGAAGACGCGGTAGCCGAGCAGTCGCCCCGCCATGCGCGCGACCTGCGACGGCCCGTCGCCGGGTTCGACGCCGACCAGCGCGAGCAGGCCAGGGCCGATCGCGCCGACGATGCCGCCATCGATCTCCACCTTGGCCTGGGTGACGCGCTGGATCAGGGCGAGCATGTGGTGCTTCCTGTGGGAGCGGCTTGCCGCCGCGAGCGTTTGCGCGAATCTCCATTGTAGGAGCGGCGCAAGACGCGCCCGGTGGCGAAAAATCTCGCGCCTGCAAGCCGCGCCTGCAGGGCGCCTCGGCCGGCGCGCTCGCCACGCCCGCTAGACTGCCGCGCGTGACCGACCTTGCCGCCACCTGCCTGTACACCCTCGCCACACTCCTCGGCCGCCTGCCGTCGTCGTGGCTGCGCAACCTGGCCAACGCGGTCGCCCACCTCTGGCGCGTCTTCGACGCGCGCGAAAGTCGCGTCGCCCGCCGCAACCTCGAACTCGCGTGGCCAGGGCTGCCGCCGGCGGAGCGCACCGCACTGCACGCCGCGATCCTGCGCAACACCGCTTGGCAGGCGTTGGAGACGCTGCGCTTCTGGACGCGCCCGCCCGCGGCCAACCTCGCGTGCATCCGCGAGACGCACGGCGTCGACCTGTTCGACGCCGCGCTCGCCGCAGGCCATGGCCTGATCGTCGCCGCGCCGCATTACGGCAACTGGGAACTACTCAACCAATGGCTGGCCTCGCGCACGCCGCTCGCGATCCTCTACCGCCCGCCGGAGTCGACGATCGGCGAGGCCTTCCTCCGCCGCGTCCGCGCCGATGAAGGCGGCCGCATCACCCAGGTGCGCGCCGAAGGGCCGGCGGTGCGCCAACTGTTCAAGCTGCTGCAGGGCGGTGGCGTGGTCGGCATCCTCCCGGACCAGCAGCCGAAGGCGGGCGACGGCGAGTTCGCGCCGTTTTTCGGCGTCGACGCGCTGACGATGACGCTGTTGCCGCGCCTGGCCGCGCGCACCGGCGCGCCGGTGCTGTTCGCGTGGTGCGAACGCATGGGCGACGGCGATGGCTTCGCGCTGCACGTCGAATCCGCGCCCGCCGAGCTGCACGCCGACGACCCCCGCGTCGCCGTGGCCGCGCTCAACGCCGGCATCGAGCGCATCGCCCGCCGCGATCCCGCGCAGTACCAATGGACCTACAAGCGCTACACGCTGCGCCCGCCCGGCAGCGGCGAGGTCAATCCCTATCGCGACCTGGAGCGGCACTGATGGCCGGCGACCCGTTACCCGTCAGCGGCGTGGTGATCGCGAAGAACGAAGCCGACCGCATTGGCCGCTGCGTCGCCAGCCTTGCGCCGGTGTGTGCGGACGTGCTGGTGCTCGATTCCGGCTCGACCGACGCCACCGCCGCGATCGCGACCGCGCACGGCGCGCGCGTCGAACAGCAGCCGTGGCTCGGCTTCGCCGCGCAGAAGAACGCAGCGATCGCGCGCGCGACGCAACCGTGGGTGCTGCTGCTCGACGCCGACGAATGGCTGGATCCCGCCGCCGCTCCGCGATTGCGCGCGTTGTTCGCCAGCAACCAGCTGGAACGTGCCGACGTCTGGCGACTCGTGCGGCGCACGCATTATCTCGGCGCCGCGCTCGACCACGGCGGCTGGGGCCGCGAGCGCGTCGAGCGCCTGTTCCGCAACGACCTGCGCTACCTGCCGGCGGAGGTGCACGAACGCCTCGACCTCGCCGGCCGCCGCGTCGCCGACCTCGAGGCGCGCATCGAACACGACACCGCGCGCTCGGACGCCGAATACGCCGCCAAGCTCGACCGCTACGCGACGCTGTGGGCGAACCAGCGCCGCGCCGCCGGCAAGCGCGCCGGCGCGCTGTCCGCGCCATCGCACGCCGCCGCCTACTGGCTGAAGAACTACGTCCTGCGCGGCGGCTTCCTCGACGGTGCGCAGGCCCGTCGCTACCATGCGCTGCACGCGCGCTACGTGTTCGACAAGTACCGCCGCCTGCGCGCGCCGCCCGCCGACTAGCCGGACGCCATGCCCCTCCCCGACCGCCACCTCGACCTCGGCTGCGGCAAGTTCCCGCGCAATCCCTACGCGCGCGGCACGCTGTGCGGCGTCGACATCCGTCCGTTGCAGGCGAGCGACGCGTTCGACTACCGCATCGCCAACCTCAGCCTGCAGCCGATCCCGTGGGAAGACGGCAGCTTCGGTTCGGTGTCCGCGTATGACTTCATCGAACACGTGCCGCGCCTGCTTGCCGATGGCCACGGGGGCACCCGCTTTCCCTTCATCGAGGTCATGGACGAGGTGTGGCGCGTGCTGGCGCCCGGCGGCCTCTTCTATGCGCTGACGCCGGCGTACCCGCACGCGGCGGCGTTCACCGATCCCACCCACGTGAACATCGTCACCGCCGAAACGCACGAATACTTCTGCGGGGACGCGCCAATGGCGCGGATGTACGGCTTCCGCGGCACCTTTCGCGCGCGGCGCACGGAATGGGTGCACATCGCCGACGCGTACAGCGCGATCCCCGGCTCGCCGGAAAACCGCCGTCCGCACACCGGCCTGAAGCGGGTCGCGCGCGGCCTGCGCACGCTGTCCCGCCGGCTACGTGGCATCCGGCCGCCGCCGAAGCTCTATTTGCTGTGGGAGCTCGAAGCAATCAAGCCGCTTCCTGCCGATGGCGCGCGCAATGGATGACCCGATGACCGGCCGCGACCCGACGGCCATGCAGGCGACGGTCCTCGTGATCGCCTACCGGATGCGCGGGACGATCGCGCAGACCGTCGCCTCGGTGCTTGCGCAGACGGTGCGCTGCCAGGTCATCGTCTCGGACGACTGTTCCGGCGACGGCACGCTGGAAGCCGCGCAGCAGGCGCTCGCGGGTTACACCGGCCCCCACGAGGTCGTCGTGCGCAGCACGCCGCGCAACCTCGGCTTGTGCGCGCACCTGAACGACCTCGCGACACTCGCGACATGCGACGTGCTCGTGTTCGCGGCCGGCGACGACGTCGCGTATCCGCGGCGCGTGGAGCGCCTGCTGGCGGAGATGGCGGCGCATCCGGAAGCGATGGTGGTCGGCTCCGCGGTCGACGACATCGATGCCGCAGGCCAGCTGCTCGCCGCGCGCGCGCGCGCATTGCCCGTCGAGGTGGACCAGCGCTGGTTCCTCCGGCGCGGCCGCCTGCAGACGGTGCTCGGCGCGTCGATGGCGGTGCGGCGCTCGCTGCTCACCGCGCTGCCGCCGCTGCAGGGCACGGTCGAGGACAACATGCTGAGCCTGCGGGCGGCGCTGGTCGGATCGTGCCGCTGCGTGCAGGAGGCACTGATGGGATACCGCCTGCACGGCAACAACCTCAACGACTGGATGTTCGATCGCAGCGAAGCGACCTACGCGACCTACGAGCGGCGCAACCGGCGCGTGCTGGCGATGTACCGCGACATCGCCGCGGACCAGGAGCGCTGCGTGGCCGCCCTGCCGCAGCTGCCGCAAGAGCGAACCCAGTTGGGACTGGAGCTCGCGCGCATGTACCGGCTGGAGGCGGACATGCGCGAAGCCCTGCTCGACCGCCCGCGCAGCCAATGGCTGCGGCCGCTCTGGCGTGGGCTGCGGCATCCCGGCCTGCGGCGCAAGAGCGCCGAACGCGCACTCAAGCTGCTATTGCCGCGACGCTGGTTCGGACGCACCTGAGGTCCGGCGCGCGCGGCGCAGCTTGCGCAGCAGGCGCACGAACATCTTCCCCGCATCGAAGGGCGCGAATCCGCTCCAGCGCGGCAGTACGGCGCGCATGCGCCAGAGCAGCGCCGCCAACCGCGCGGTGCGGCCGTGGTCGATCGCCTGCCGCAGCGCGTCGGCGAGTGCGCCGGCTTCGGCGCTGCGCCGCAGCCCGGTCTCGCCATAGGCCGCCATCAGGCGATGGCGCTGTTCGAGCCACGCCAGGCTTGGCGCGGCCTCGCGCGACGATGCGCGGCCAACGCGCCCCATCGGCGAGAAAGCGTCCTCATGCCGGCGGAAACGTACCAGCGGCTGGTCGACGTAGCGGATGCCTGCGATTCCCGCGGCGCAGAGCGCGAGCCACCAGTCGTGGTACGCACCTTCCGGAAAAGGGCGCGCACGCTCGAACAGCGCGCGTCGCAGCAGCATCGCGTGGCCGGACACCGAGTTGGCGAACAGGAACGCGATCGGGTTGGTTCCCTCGAGCATGGCCATCCCGTCGGAGATCCGCCGCCCGGTGGGACGCCCGTCCGCGTGGATGTACGCCGAGTCGCAATAGACGGTGTCGCATCCGTCGATCGCATCGAGCAGGCGCGCGAGCTTGTCTGGCTCCCAGACGTCGTCCTGGTCGCTCGGCGCGATGAAGTCGCCCCGGCACAGCGACATCGCGCGCTCGAAGCTCGCCGTCGGGCCGAGATTGCGGGCGTTCTCGAAGCAGCGCACGCGCGCGTCCCGCGCCGCATAGTCGCGCAGGATGGCGCGCGTACCGTCCTGCGAACCGTCGTCGACCGCGACGATCTCGATGCGCACGCCGTGCTGGCCGAGCAGCGATTCGAGCTGTTCGCCGAGATAGGCGGCGCCGTTGTACGTGCACAGCGCCACCGAAACGAGCGGCGCGGCGGTTGCGTTCGCCTCGCTCATCCCGCGCCCTGGCCCGGCGGCGCGGCCGGCCGCAGGCATGCGCGCGTCGCCGCGGCCGGCAGCAGCCAC
>JABFWF010000144.1 GCA_013362405.1 Lysobacter sp.
ATCGTCGCCATTCTCGAGGCGCTCAAGCAGGCCGGCGCGCTGCGCGCGGAGCTCGAGGTGATCTGATGCGCCCTGTCGTTCCGAATGCAGCGGGGAGCCGACTTGCCGTCATGGGCAAGCAAATCCCTCGCGTTGCCCGGGGCGACGGCGGCGCGCTGGTACGCGCCTTGCCTGTGGCCTGACATGCGCCTGCCCGCCACCACGCCGCTGCCGCTCGCTCCCTCGACCACGCCGACCCACGCGCGCATCGAGGAGGCCGCGCACGGGCTCGAGGCGCAGTTCGCGCAGATGCTGATCAAGTCGATGCGCAACGCATCGATGGGCGATCCGCTGCTGGGCGACAACACCACCTACCGCGACATGTACGACCAGCAGCTCGCGCGCGAGCTGACCAGGGGCAAGGGCATCGGCCTCGCGCCCGCGATCGTGCGCCAGCTGGAGAAGAGCACCACGCCCGCGCAGGCCGCACCCGTGGCGTCGGCGCCACTGCCGCTGCAACACGCGCCAGCCGCGCTGGCCCTGCCCGCCGCCACCACGCCTTCGGGACTACCGCTTCCCGCCGGCCTCGACGCCGGACACCTGGCGCTGGCGCCCTCGAGCCTCGGCGTCTCGCTGCCCGCGGTCACGCCAGCGCACGTCCCGATCGCAGCCTGCGATCCGGACGCGCCGCTCGACTGCAGCAGCCCCGAGGCCTTCGTCCGTTCGGTCTGGCCGCACGCGCAGAAGACCGCGGCCGCGCTCGGCATCCCGGCGAAGGCACTGGTCGCGCAGGCCGCGCTCGAAACGAACTGGGGCAAGCGCCTCGCCGGCGGCGGTTCGCACAACCTGTTCGGCATCAAGGCCGGCGCGCAGTGGCTGGGCGAACAGGTGAACGCCGCCACGCACGAATTCGTCGACGGCGTGCGCGTCGCCAGGCACGCCGCGTTCCGCGCCTACCACTCGGCTGCGGACTCCTTCGCCGACTACGCGAAGCTGCTGTCTGGCCCGCGCTACGCCGCCGCGCGCGGCACCGGCGAGGACACGCGCCGCTTCGCGCAGGCGCTGCAACGAGCCGGTTATGCAACCGATCCGTCGTACGCGGCCAAGATCGCCGCGATCGCCAACGGTCCCACGCTCCACCGCGCGCTCGCCGGCCTGGGCAGCGCCATCGCGACCACCGTCGACGGCAGCGCCACCGTCGCCAGCATCGCCACGCCGGCGCACACCGAGGGATAAGCGATGGGCGACATCCTCGCCAGCGGCACCTCCGCGCTGCTCGCCTTCCAGCGCGCGCTGGCGACGGTCAGCCACAACGTCGCCAACGCCAGCACGCCGGGCTATTCGCGACAGCGCGTCGACCTCGCCGCGCGCCCGGGCGCCGGTACCGCGCAGACCTACGTGGGCTCCGGCGTGCAGGTGCAGGACCTGCAGCGGCTCGCGGACAACCTCGTGTTCGCGCGCCAGATCGACAGCAGCGGCGAACTCGGCCGCCTGCAGCAGTTGTCCTCGCTGTCGGACCGCGTCGACGCGCTGATGTCCGACGGCGCGACATCGCTGTCGCAGCCGTGGAGCGAGTTCGCCAGCGCCATCGACGGGGTTGCTTCCGATCCCACGTCGCGCACGGCGCGCAGCCAGCTCCTTGGCGCGGCCGCGCGCCTGGTCGACCGCTTCCACGCGCTCGACGGCCGCCTCGGCCAGCTCGACGAGGACGTCGACCAGAAACTCGCGGCCGGCGTCACCGACGTCAACCGGCTCAGCGGCGAGATCGCCAACCTCAACCGCGACATCATCGCCGCCGGCGCCAACGCCGCACCGGACCTGCAGGATGCGCGCGACCAGCGCATCGACCAGCTCGCCGCGCTGGTCGGCGGCAGCACGGTCGCGCAGGACGACGGCTCGGTGAACGTGTTCACCGCCGGCGGCCAGGCGCTGGTGCTCGGCATCCGCGCGCAGCAACTTTCGGCCACGCCCGATCCCTACCATCCCGAACGCCTGCAGCTCGCGCTCGCCTCGCCCGCCGGCGCGGTGCCGCTGGGCGCGGGCAGCGTCGCCGGGCAGCTCGGCGGACTGATGGAATTCCGCGGCAATGCGCTGGATCCGGCGCGTGCCGGACTCGGCCGCCTCGCCACCGCCGTCGCCACCCAGTACAACGCCACCCAGCAGGCGGGCGTGGATTACAACGGCAACGCCGGCACCAGGATGTTCTCGCTGGATCCTCCGCGGGTCGCCGCGCACGCGTCCAACACCGGCAGCGCGACGCTCGCGGCCAGCGTGTCCGGCATCGGTACGCTGCAGGGCGCCGACCTGGTGCTGCGCTTCGACGGCACGGCGTGGTCGGCCACGCGCAGCGACGGCAGCAGCGTGGCGATGGGCGGCAGCGGCACCGCCGCCAGTCCCTTCGTCGCCAACGGCGTGTCGATCGTGGTCAGCGGCAGCGCCGCGGCCGGCGACCGCTTCGACGTCAGTCCCACCACCGGCGCCGCCGGTTCGCTGAAACTCGCCCTGAGCGATCCGATGACGATCGCCGCCGCCGCGCCGCTGCAGGTCGCCGCGGCGAACACCAACACCGGCAGCGCGCGCGCTGCGTCCACGCAGGTGACGAACGCGGCCGCCTTCGCATCCTTCAGCGGCGCGACGATCGACTTCCTCGACAGCAACACCTACACCATCAACGGCGCGGGGCCCTATGCCTACAGCGCGGGCACGCCGATCGGCAGCGGCGGCTGGTCGCTGTCGCTCACCGGCACGCCAGCCGCGGGCGACAGCTTCACGTTGTCGCGCACGCCGCCGCGCTCGGCCGACAACGCCAACGTGCGCGCGATGGCCGCGCTCGACCAGGCCGGCGTGCTCGACGGCGGCGCCACCAGCGTCACCGCCGGCATCAGCCAGCTCACCGCGCAGGTCGGCGGCGACGCGCGCCACGCGCAGCTGTCGCTGCAGGCGCAGCAGACCATCCACGACCAGATCGGCGCCGAGCGCGAGTCGGTGTCCGGCGTCAACCTCGACGAGGAAGCCGCCAACATGCTGCGCTACCAGCAGGCCTACCAGGCCGCGGCGCAGGTGATGACGACGGCCAACACCGTGTTCCAGAGCCTGCTCGCCGCGGTGCGCGGCTGACGGAGAGATGCCCATGGCGCTGCGAGTCTCCACCAACGGCATGTACGCACAGGGGCTCGGCAACCTGGAGTTGCGGGAGGGCGAGATCGCCAGGCTGCAGCAGCAGATCAGCAGCGGCGTGAAGCTGGCCCGCGGCGCGGACGATCCGACCGGCATGGCGACCACGCAGCAGCTCGACCACGTGGTGGCGCGGCTGGCCCAGTACGACAAGGACGCCACCCTGGTCGGCAACCGCCTGACCCAGCAGGAAGGCGCGCTGAGCGATGCCGGCGACGTGCTGGCGCGCGCGCGCGAGCTCGCCATCCAGGGCAACAACGCGCCACTGTCCGACAACGATCGCAAGGCCATCGCCGCCGAAGTCCGCCAGTTGCGCTCGGCGCTCATCGGCATCGCCAACCGCGACGACGGCAACGGGCGCAGCCTGTTCGCCGGCACGCGCGACGGCGTGGTGCCCTTCGTCGACAACGCGGGCAGCATCCGGTACCAGGGCGACGACGGCCGCAACAACGTCGACATCGCCCCCGACACCGCAGTGGCCGACACCGATCCGGGCAGCGCCGTCTTCCTGCGCGTGGGCACCGGCGATGGCTACTCGCGCGGAAGCGCGGGCGCCGCCAACAACGGCAGCGGCGTGCTGGAAGTGGCGAGCGTCACCGATCCGGCCGCATGGAACGGACGCACGCTGACGGTGCGCTTCACGTCCGCGAGCACCTACGAAATCGTCGACCGCAATGGCGCCGCGCTGGTGCCGCCGGTGACCGGCACCTGGACATCCGGCCAGGCGTTTCCCGATCCGGCGGCCAACCTGGGCGTCCAGTTCCGCATCACGGGCACGCCCGCGACGGGCGATACGTTCTCGATCGGGCGCGCACCCACGCGCGACATCTTCGCGACCCTCGATGCGCTCGCCACCACGCTGGAGGCGCCTTCCGGCACGCCGGCCGACACCGCACGGCGCACGAACGCGATGGCCTCGGCCATCGGCGACATCGCCACCGCGCAGGACCACATGCTCACCCTGCGCGCGGACGCCGGCATGCGCCTGCAGGAACTCGACCACACGGCCGACCGGCGCAGCAGCGAGAAGGTCACGCTGGCGGACACGCTTTCGTCGTTGCGCGACACCGACCTGGCGAAGGCGGTCAGCCAGCTCACGCTGAAGATGACGGCGCTGGACGCGGCGCAGAAGTCGATGCTGCGGATCCAGGGGTTGTCGCTGTTCGACAAGCTGTAAGGCAGGGAAAACGGGGCGGCAAGGACGGGTGGAACGGAGCGAAGCACTCCGTCGCGACGGCGCAACACACCGGGCGCCGCGGTTTCCGGGACGTCCCTCACGGAACCGGCAGATTTCGGGCTAAAGACGTCCCCGGCGGGGCCGTTACCGAGTCCAGCAGAGGACACGGCCGGTGGAAACGGCAGGCCCCTGTGGACCACCACCCGAAATCCAGCTCCATCGGACCGCTACCGGAGACAACCCATGTCCACGATCATCAACACCAACGTGATGTCGCTGAACTCTCAGCGCAATCTCGATACCAACAGCGCCAGCCTCGCCACCACCATCCAGCGCCTGTCGTCGGGCCTGCGCATCAACAGCGCGAAGGACGACGCCGCCGGCCTCGCGATTTCCGAGCGTTTCTCCACCCAGATCCGCGGCATGAACCAGGCCGCGCGCAACGCCAATGACGGCATCTCGCTGGCGCAGACGGCCGAAGGCGCGCTGGGCACGATCGGCAACAACCTGCAGCGCATCCGCGAACTGGCCGTGCAGTCGCGCAACGCGACCAACTCCGCCAACGACCGCGCCGCCCTGCAGAAGGAAGTCGCGCAGCTGAAGTCGGAAATCGACCGCGTCGCCAGCCAGACCACCTTCAACGGCACCAAGCTGCTGGATGGCTCGTTCACCGCCCAGGCCTTCCAGGTCGGCGCGAACCAGGGCCAGACGATCACCATCAGCAGCATCGCCAACGCCAACATCTCCGCGCTGGGCACCTGGACCTCGGTCACCGGCAAGGCGTCGACCACGGGCACCGCCGCGGCCGTCGGCGCGCTGGCCGCCGGCGACCTGACGATCAACGGCGTCGACGTCGGCGCGGTCACCGCCGGCACCGACGCGACCACGCAGGGCGCTGCCGTCGCCGCCGCCATCAACGCCAAGACCGCGCAGACCGGCGTCACCGCCAGCAACGCCGCGGGCGTCCTCACGCTGACGGCGGACAAGGGCGTCGCCGTCACCATCGGCGGTGCCTCCGCCAACCAGGCGCAGACCCAGACGCGCACGGGCCTGACGTTCGGCAGCGCGACCATGACCGACACCGCCGGCACGGCGCAGGTCGGCTTCGCCAACCTGGACATCTCCACCGCCAACGGCGCCGACAACGCGATCCTGGCGATGGACGGCGCGCTCGACGCGGTCAACAGCGCCCGCGCCGACCTGGGTGCGGTGCAGAACCGCTTCACCTCGGTGATCGCGACCCTCAACACGACGGCCGAGAACCTGACCGCATCGCGCAGCCGCATCCGCGACACCGACTTCGCGAAGGAAACGGCGGAACTGACCCGCACGCAGATCCTGACCCAGGCCGGCACCGCGATGCTCGCCCAGGCCAACCAGTCGCCGCAGAGCGTGCTCAGCCTGCTGCGCTGATCCAGGAGACACCGCGTTACCCCGGGAGGCCGCGCAAGCGGCCTCCCGTGCGTTTCAGGGCCGCGCTCCGTTCACGCTGTCGCCGTGCGCGTGGCTTTCGGAAGGCCGCCGCGGCCGTCTTGCGTTCCTTCCACCCTGGCCTGGGCACGCGGCTTGCAGCGCTCAAGATGGCCGTCCGCCGGCCGTTACCCGCAGTGAGCCCCACGCACGGGGGCCGGAGGCAAGCAATGGCCACCCTTTCCAGCCCAGGCATCGGCTCCGGCCTGGACGTCAACAGCCTGGTCAACCAGCTGATCGGTGCGGAGCGCGCGCCGACCGACAATCGCCTCAACCGCGACCAGTCGATCGCGAGGACGCAGATCTCCGCCTTCGGCATGCTCAGCAGCGTGCTGTCCGGGCTGCAGACGGCGCTCGATGCGTTCAAGGACATCGGCGCCGATCCCTCGCGCAAGACCACCGTGGCCGACGGCGCCGGCTTCACCGCCAGCGCCTTGACCACGGCGAGGCTCGGCACCTACGGCGTGCGGGTGGAAAAGCTCGCGAGCGCGCAGAAGCTGCAGTCGGCCGCGGTCGTCAGCACCACCCAGGTCGGCTACGGCAGGCTGACCATCCAGGTCGGCACCGATCCCGCGGTGAACGTCGACATCGCCCAGGGCCAGGGCACGCTCGCGAACATCCGCGACGCCATCAACGCGGCCACCGGCAGCCAGGGCGTCGGCGCCAGCATCGTGCACGGCACCGCCGGCGACGTGCTGGTGCTCACCTCGTCGCGCACCGGCGCCAGCAGCGCCCTCACCATCACCACCAGCGGCGGCGACGGCAAGCTGTCGGTGCTCACCACCGGCACCGGCGGCACGATGACGCAGGTGACCGCGGCCAGCGATGCGGAAGTGTGGGTGGATGGCGTGCAGCGCATCAGCGCCAGCAACCACCTCACCGACCTGATCGACGGCGTCACCCTCGACCTGACCAAGGCGCAGACGGGGCTCAGCTTCAACCTCACCATCGCCGCCGACCCGTCATCGCTGCATACGCGCGTGGATGCCTTCGTCAAGGCCTACAACAGCGCGATCGGCACGCTGCGCACGCAGAGCGCGGCCGGCGGCAAGGACAGCATGGCGGGCCCGCTCAGCGGCGACGCCACCCCACGCGCAATCATCCAGGCGTTGCGCAGCGCGATGGGCATCGACTACGCCAACATGGCCACGCTGGGCCTGACGACCGCGGTGGACGGCACGCTCACGCTCGATGGCACCAAGCTCGACGCCACCCTCGCCACCGACCCCGGCGCGGTGCGCAGGAGCTTCGGCGACAGCGCCACCTACGCAACCAAACTGCGCGGCACGCTCACCGCCTACACCGGCGACACCGGCGTGATCGCCAGCCGTACCACCGCGCTCAACGCCAGCCTCAAGCGCATCGATGACCAGCGCGCCGCGCTCGACCGCCGCATGGCGCTGCTCGACGCCGACTACCGGCGCCAGTTCACCGCGCTCGATTCGATGATGGCGCAGATGCAGTCCACCTCGTCCTTCCTCGCCAAGCAGCTGGGCTGAGCCAGCCGCCGAGGAGCACCACGCCATGACCCCACGCGCCTACGCCGCCCAGTACCGCCAGACCGCCGTTTCCAGCGCCGTGCTGGAAGCCAGCCCGCACCAGCTCGTCGCGCTGATGTTCGCGGGCTTCCGCGACCGCGTGCAGCTGGCCACGGCCAGCCTCGAGCGTGGCGATACCGCGCGCAAGGGCCAGTCGATCACCGAGGCGATCGCGATCCTGGGAAGCCTCGACGGCGCGCTCGACCACGAGGCGGGCGGCAACATCGCCACCGGCCTGCAGTCGCTCTACGAGTACCTGCAACGGCGGCTGGTGGAAGCCAACCTGCACAACGACCCGGCGATCCTGCGCGAGGCCGATGCGCTGATCGCCGAGGTGCAGTCCGCCTGGAATGCCATTGCGCCGGCCGCTCCGGCGCCGTAGGGGGTCGTATGTCCAAGCACGCCATGGTCCTGCCCGTCCTGCCCGCCGCCGACATCCGTGGCGCCGTCGCCGCCGGCGACTGGACGCGCGCCAGCGCGCTGGTGGCCGGCCACGATGCGCAGGTGCGCGCCGCCTTCGTCGATCCGCCGCCGGCCGAGAGCCTGGCGGCCTGGCGCGACCTGCTGGTCGAGCAGCAGCAGCTGATGCTGGAGCTGCAACGGCAGCGCGACGCCGCCGGCGAGGCGCTGGCCCGCCTGCAGCGCGAGCGCCGCGCCGCGCACCTGTACCTCAGCCAGTCGCAGCGGCCGGACGAGGAATGAACGCACGCGAGGCCGATGCCGTGCTGTTCGGCGAGGTGCTGGCCTGCGACGAGGCGCGCCCGGTCGGCTTCGAGCCGGGCACGCCGGAGCCGGCCACGCTGCACGCCGAAGCCCTGCGCGCCGAAGCTTTCCTGCAGGCGCTCGCGCTGGTCGAAGACAGCCGCGGCGAGGATCCCGAGGAACACGGCCCGACCGCGCTCGCCCTGCAGCGGATCGAGGCCCGCCTCGATCTCCTGACCACCCTCGTCGGCAGCCTGCTGCACGGCCCCGGCCGCGATCCGCCGCGCCCGCTGCGCTGGTCCGC
>JABFWF010000120.1 GCA_013362405.1 Lysobacter sp.
TCCGCCCGTGCGAACCACCGCTCGCAGCAGCGACTGTCGACCGTCGGGGAGCCGCGCGCGGCTGTCGATACTATAGGTGCCGCTGCCGGCGCCGACCATGCTTGCCCCGGGTACACCGCCCTCCACCGGCAGCGCACCCTCGGGGCGGCCGCGCTGCGCGACCAGGTCGGCGCCATTCAAGCCCATCGCATCGAGCAGCTGCGCAGACGCATACGCCGGATCCGGCTGCGCACGGCCGCTGTAGACCGTCAGGTCCGGCTCCAGCCTGGCGAACAGCGCCGGCGTCATGCCCAACACCTGCAGCAGTTCGGCCACGCTTTCGAAATCCGCGTCCTTGGCGCCGTACGGCAGGCCCGCGGCCTCGTAGTCGCCGTCCTCGGCGCCGCCGCCGGGCTGGGTGAGCGGATCGGGGTCGCGCCAGTCGACGATGGCGCCGGCGATGCGCCCGGCCTCGGAGGGTTCAATGCCGTGGCGCTGGATCAGCGCGGCGATCAGCGGATACGGCGCCTGGTTGAGGTCGAGCTTGCCGTTCTCGTCGACGATCTTCACCTCGACCGCTGCATCGCCGAAGCGCCAGCGGTGCGCGGTTCCGTCCGGTTTCCATTGCAGGCGTGCATCCGGCAAGGCGACGCGCGTAAGCGAATATTCCAGCCCGGCGCGCGCGGCATTGGAGGCGACCAGTCCGCGCACGAGCACGCGGCCCTGCAGCGCTTCGACCCGCGCGGCGAGCGCGAAGCCACCGATCAACGCCGTCAGCAGCACGATCAGCCACAACACTAGGATCAGCGCAGCGCCGCGCGCGTGTTTCGTGGAAGGCATGCGATGCGTGCGCGTCATTGCGTCTGCACCGGCAGCGAGAAACTGGTGAACGCCGGCGCGAGCGGCAACGAGACGATCAGCGGCGGCCACGTCGCGCCATCACGATCGATCATCGTCACTTCCACCAGTAGTGGGAGCTGCTCGGTCGCCTCCCAGGTTTCGAGCCAGTCGCCCAGGCGTCCGTCCTGGTCGAGCGAGCGATAGCGAAAACGCACCTCGCGCAGGCCATCGACCAGCATTTCCGGCGGACGCGGATCGCGTTCCTCCACGGTCTTGCCGGACTGCACCATGCTCAGCGACAACGTCATGCGCACGCCGCTGCCATCGTCCTCGACCTTGAAATCGTGCAGGTACGGGCCGCCGCGGCCGAGGTAGTCGGGAATGTCCGCGACGAATCGCATGCGTTCGCGCTCACCGATGAAACGCACCGCGATCGCACGCGACTGGTCGATATCGAACGCGATGGGCCGTGCACCGGTAAGGCGCGTGCGCAGGAAGCCTTCGACCGAGCGCATGCGCTCGCTTCGGTCGGCCATCGCTTCGCCGCGCGCGGCGGTGCGCGTCGCCGCGCCAAGCGTGGCGAACGCCAGCGCGAGGCCTGCCACCAGCAGCACCATCGCGATGAGCACTTCGATCAGCGTGAATCCGTGAATGCGTTTCATGGCAGCGTGCCTCCGCTGCCGGCCGCGGCGATGCGCAGCGTGCGCAGTTGCAGGCGCTGCCCGGGACCGTCGCCCCACTGCATCGCCAGGGTGACCTCGAACAGTTCCGGGCCGCCGAGCGACGTCGGCTGGCCGCTCGCCGCCACCGCCGCATCGCGCCACGGCGCCACGCGCAGGCGCCAGCGATACCGGCCCTGGTCGAACTCGCCGTCGCGCTCGCTGGCCGCAAGACGCTCGCCGACGCCGACCTGGTCCATCACCGATTGCGCGTACATCGCCGCGCGCCCGGCGTCGGCGGACTGGCGGACCTGCCGCGTCGAACCCGACAGGATGCCCAGCAGCAGCGTCAGCGCCACCGCCAGCAGAGCGAAGGCGACGATGACTTCCAACAGCGTGTAGCCGCCTTGGCGCCGCATCACTGCGCCACCTGCGCGCGCTTGAGTTTCACCTCGCCCGTGAGCCAGGCGACATCGATGTTCCAGGCCGCCTTGCGCGCGCCCAGCTGCACGCGACCGCCCGTGCTGGCGCCGTCGGGAAAGAAGACGATCGCGCCTTCGCCGCGCCTGGGCTGCACTTCGCGCGCGCCGGTGAAGGTGATGCTCAGCGACGGCGGCACCACACCGCTACGACCCATCGGCGCGGTCCAGGTGCGTTTTACCGGATCGAGGGTGAAACG
>JABFWF010000191.1 GCA_013362405.1 Lysobacter sp.
GGTCGCCAACGGCGCCCAGCAGGCCGCCGATGCGGCCAAGACCGCGGCCGACCAGGCTGCCGCCGCCACCACCGGTGCCGCCGCCAACGCTGCCCAGTCGACCGCCAATGCCGCGCAGGACGTCGCGGACAAGGCCAAGGCCGCGGCCGACCAGGCGAAGCAGCAGAGCGCCGAACAGAAGAAGTAATTCCCGTCGATCGCCGTACCCGGAAAGACCCGCGCAAGCGGGTCTTTCTTTTTTGGCGATCGACGCGCGGAACGCCCGTGCCGGCCGCGCAGTCCGCATCCCGTATCCTTGCCGCTTCGCTTCCGGCCCACGCGCACATGCCCGTCCTCCGCTCGCAGCTCGATCCCCGCTCGCGGGAATTCCTCGACAGCGCCGCCTACCACCGCGACCTCGTCGCCGAACTCGACGCGCGCCTCGCGCGCGCGGCCGAGGGCGGTGGCGCGAAGGCACGGGCGAAGCACACCGAACGCGGCAAGCTGCTGGCGCGCGATCGCATCGCCGCGCTGCTCGATCCCGGCTCGCCGTTCCTGGAGCTTTCGCCACTCGCCGCCGAAGGCATGTACGACGACGCCGCACCCGCCGCCGGCATCGTCACCGGCATCGGCCGGGTCGCCGGCCAGGAAGTCGTCATCGTCGCCAACGACGCGACGGTCAAGGGCGGCACCTATTTCCCGATGACGGTCAAGAAGCACCTGCGCGCGCAGGAGATCGCGCGCGAAAACCGCCTGCCCTGCGTCTACCTCGTCGATTCCGGTGGTGCGTTCCTGCCGCTGCAGGACGAGGTCTTTCCCGACCGGGAACACTTCGGCCGCATCTTCTACAACCAGGCGCGGCTGTCGGCGGAGAACATCCCGCAGGTCGCCGTCGTCATGGGCTCGTGCACCGCGGGCGGCGCCTACGTGCCGGCGATGTGCGACGAGTCGGTGATCGTCAAGGAACAGGGCACGATCTTCCTAGGCGGTCCGCCGCTGGTGAAGGCGGCGACCGGCGAAGTGGTCGATGCCGAATCGCTCGGCGGCGCGGACGTGCATACCAGCGTGTCCGGCGTCGCCGACCATTTCGCCGAGGACGACCGCGAAGCACTGCAGATCGCGCGCGACATCGTCGCCGGCTTCAACCGCCGCAAGCAGGTCGACACCGCGGTGCAGCCGTCGCGCGAGCCGCTGTTCGCTGCGGAAGAGCTGTACGGCATCGTGCCGAAGGACACCCGCCGCCCGTTCGACATCCGCGAGGTGATCGCGCGCATCGTCGACGGCAGCGAATTCCATGAGTTCAAGGCGCGCTACGGCAAGACGCTGGTGTGCGGCTTCGCCCACGTCCATGGCTATCCGGTCGGCATCGTCGCGAACAACGGCATCCTGTTCTCGGAAAGCGCGCTCAAGGGCGCGCATTTCATCGAACTGTGCGACCAGCGCGGCATCCCGCTGGTGTTCCTGCAGAACATCACCGGCTTCATGGTCGGAAAGAAATACGAGAACGCCGGCATCGCCAAGGACGGCGCCAAGATGGTCACCGCGGTCGCGTGCACGGCGGTGCCGAAGTTCACGGTGGTGATCGGCGGCAGCTTCGGCGCCGGCAACTATGCGATGTGCGGCCGCGCCTACGGCGGCCGCTTCCTGTGGATGTGGCCGAACGCGCGCATCTCGGTGATGGGTGGCGAGCAGGCGGCATCGGTGCTGGCGACGGTGCGTCGCGATGGCATCGAGGCCAAGGGCGGCGAATGGAGCACCACCGAAGAGGACGCGTTCAAGGCGCCGATCCGCGAGCAGTACGAGACGCAGGGCAGCCCCTGGTACGCCACCGCCCGGCTGTGGGACGACGGCATCATCGATCCGGCCGACACGCGCCGCGTGCTCGGTCTCGGGCTGTCGGCCGCGCTGAATGCGCCGATCGGGCGCGGCCGCTTCGGCGTGTTCCGGATGTGACCGCGAGGCCTTGCTGACTGGATCCGGAACGAAGCGCATCGATGCGCCGGCCGCTGGCGATTTTGCGGCGCGGCGTCACGGGCTGGTTGTCGCGGGCGCGTGCTAGGCTCGGCCGCCCAGGGGGGATTCACCGGCTACCAGAGGACCAAGCGCGATGGCGATCTTCAACCCGCAGACCCCGGCCAAAAAGGAAGCGGCCTCGTTCACTCCCGATCCGCCGCCCTTCCGCGAAACACCGGCCAATGCGGACGCCATGCCCGCCGTCGGCGCACCCGCGGTCGCGCCGGCCTCGCGCACGGAGCCGCAGGCGAAGGAGTCGCTGATCGCCTCCGACCTCACCATCGAAGGCAAGATCGAAGGCGCCGGGCACGTACGCATCGCCGGCCGCTTCAAGGGCGACGTCAACGTCCAGGGCGACCTCACGCTCGACGCCGGCGCCAAGCTCACCGGCTCGGTGCGCGCGCGCAAGGTCGTCATCGCGGGCGAGCTGGAAGGCAACGTCGACGGCGCCCAGCGCGTGGAGCTGCAGCAGGGCGGCGTGCTGGTCGGCGACGTCAAGGCCGGCACGCTCACCGTCGCCGCCGGCGCGCGCATGCGCGGCCAGGTCGACTTCGGCTGGGAAGACAAGGCGAAGTCGGGCGGCAACGCCGAGAGCAACGCCGCGGCGGCATGAACGCCGCGCGCCAGGGCAGCCCGGGCGCGACGCGCCCCTGCCCGCACTGCAAGGCCGTCATCCTCGAAAGCGCCAGCGTGTGCCCCGCCTGTCGGGGCCACCTGCGCTACGACGAGGCGTCGATGCAGCGCGCGAAGACGCGCAGCGTGCCGCTCGGCATCGAGGGCACGCTGGCCGCGCCGGACGGCGAGTCGGTGCACGAGTATTCGATGGTGCTGTCGATCCGCAACGAACGCGGCGAGGAGATCACCCGCCAGGTGATCGGCGTCGGCGCGCTGTATCCCGGCGACGTGCGCAGCTTCACCCTGCAGGTCGAGATGACCGAGGCCACCGGATCGAAGGCGCGACGGCGACACTAGCTTTTCCGACGTTCGCGCCTGCTTTTTCACCGCCCGCTGCTCGGAGCGTGTCGAAAAACGCCTCGGTCGACATGTCGCATCCAAGCAGATGCGTCGTCCTTACCGCGGGCGGGATCCGCTAGCGCTTGTCCTCGCAGCCGTTGCAGCCGCCGCAGCGATCGCCCGCGAACCGCGGCGCCGGCGCCAGCCAGCGCCCGACGCGCTGCAGCCACGTCGCCCTGCCCTCGCGCACCAGTGGAACCGCGCATGCGATGCGCAGGCGTCGCACACCGGCGGGAAATTGCTTGCGCGCGACGACGACCACGCTGAACCCGACGGCCAGCGCGATCACCACGTACTGCGCGAGCAGCCCGGCGTGCATCAGCCCGCTCCCAGCGCGACCGCCACCTGGTAGGTGGCCAGCGAGACGAGGTAAGCGAGCGCGAACAGGTAGCCCGCGGCGATGCCGACCTGCTTCCAGGAATGCGTCTCGCGGCGGATGATCGCCAGCGTCGACAGGCACTGCGGTGCGTAGATGTACCAGACCAGCAGCGCCAGCGCGGTCGCCAGCGACCATTGCGCGTGCATGATCGGCGAGAGCTGGGCGGCCGCGGCATCGTCGGTGCCCGCCGCCAGTGCGTAGACCGTGGCCAGCGACGACACCGCCACTTCGCGCGCCGCCATGCCGGGCACCAGCGCCACGCAGATCTGCCAGTTGAAGCCGAGCGGCGCGAAGACGTGCTGCATGCCGTGGCCGATGCGGCCGGCGAAGCTGTAGTCGATCGCCGGCAGCGTCGCGTTCGCCGGCGGCGCCGGGAAACTGGCCAGGAACCACAGCAGCACGGTCAGCGCGAGGATGATGCCGCCGACGCGGCGCAGGAAGATGCGCGCGCGGTCCCACAGGCCGATCGCGAGATCGCGCGGATGCGGCACGCGGTAGGCAGGCAGCTCCAGCAGCAGCGCGTGTTCGCTGCGATCGCGGCGCCAGCGCTTCATCACCCACGCCACCGCCAACGCGCTGAGGATGCCGGCGAGGTACAGCGCGAACAGCACCAGTCCCTGCAGGTTGAACACGCCCGCCACCGTCGTTCGCGGGATGAAGGCACCGATCAGCAGCGTGTACACCGGCAGCCGCGCCGAGCAGGTCATGAGCGGCGCGACGAGGATCGTCGCGAGGCGGTCGCGCGGATCCTGGATCGAGCGCGTCGCCATGATGCCGGGCACCGCACAGGCGAAGCTCGACAGCAGCGGGATGAAGCTGCGGCCCGACAGGCCCGCCTTGAACATCACCCGGTCGAGCAGGAACGCCGCGCGCGGCAGGTAACCGGATTCCTCCAGCGCGAGGATGAAGGCGAACAGGATGAGGATCTGCGGCAGGAACTCGACCACCGTGCCCACGCCGGCGAACAGGCCGTCGACCACCAGGCTGTGCAGCGGCCCGTCCGGCAGCAGCCCGGCCGTCCGTCCACCCAGCCAGGCGACGCCCGTCGCCAGCGCGTCCTGCAGCGGCGCGGCCCACGAGAACACCGCCTGGAAGATCAGGAACATCACCGCGGCGAGCGCGACCAGTCCCACCACCGGATGCAGCAACCAGCGATCGAGCGCGTCGTCGATCTCGGCCGTGCGGCGCGGCATCGTCACCGCGGAGGCCAGCAGGCGGCGCGTTTCCGCATGCAGGGCATGATCGCCGTCATCGGCCAGGCGCACCTGCGGCACGCACGGCGACTGCGCCAGCGCGTCCAGCGAGGCGACCAGCGCGCGCGCGCCATCGCGCTGCACCGCCACCGTTTCGACCACCGGCACGCCGAGCTCGTGCTCCAGCATCGGCAGGTCGATGCCGATGCCGCGGCGCCGCGCCGCGTCGGCCATGTTCACCGCCACGATCATCGGCCGGCCGAGTTCGCGCAGCTCCAGCACGAAGCGCAGGTGCAGGCGCAGGTTGGTCGCGTCGACCACGCACACCAGCACGTCCGGCACTGGTTCGCCCGGCAGGAAGCCGCGGCACAGGTCGCGGGTGATCGCCTCGTCCAGGCTCGCCGCGTTGAGGCTGTACGCGCCGGGCAGGTCGAGCAGCGCGTAGCTGCGCCCCGAGGGCGCCTGCAGGCGGCCTTCCTTCCGCTCGACGGTCACGCCGGCGTAGTTGGCGACCTTCTGCCGGCTGCCGGTGAGCAGGTTGAACAGCGCGGTCTTGCCGCAGTTCGGATTGCCGACCAGCGCCACCCGCAGCAGCGCGTCCACAGCGGAGGCCTGCGGGTTCATGCCGCCACCTCGACCTGCACGCGCACCCGCTCGGCCTCGCTGCGGCGCAGGGCGAAGCGGGTGAAGCCCACCTGCACCAGCAGCGGTTCCGCGCCCAGCGGGCCGGCGGCCATCACTTCGACCGGCTCGCCCTGCACGAACCCGAGTTCGCGCAGGCGGCGCGCGATCGGATCGTTGGGCGCGCGATCCTCGACGTGCTCGACGATGGCGGCGATGCGCCGCGGCAGGTCCGACAGTCTCACGGTGCGGAGACCTAAATGGGAATTGTTCTCATCATACGCCCGGCCGGGGCGCCGCGTCTCGCCCTGGAGGACGGGCGGCGCCTGTTCCGCGGCGGGCGCACGCCACGCCTGCGGCTATCATTCAGGTTTTCGCCACGCATCGCCCCATGAGCGACCCGCTGCTCGTCCACGTCGAGGCCGGCATCGCCCGGCTGCGGCTCAACCGCCCCGCGCTGCACAATGCCTTCGACGCCGCATTGATCTCGGCGCTGACCGATGCGCTGCGCCAGGTGGGCGCCGACCCCGCTGTGCGCGCGGTGGTGCTGGAGGGCGAAGGCGCTTCCTTCTCCGCCGGCGCGGACCTGAACTGGATGCGCGGAATGGCGGCGGCGTCGGAAGCGGAGAACCGCGACGACGCGCTCGCCCTCGCCCGCCTGATGCGTACCCTGGACGAGCTGCCGAAACCGACCATCGCGCGCGTGCATGGCGCGG
Source organism: Lysobacter sp. (assembly GCA_013362405.1). GTDB lineage: Bacteria > Pseudomonadota > Gammaproteobacteria > Xanthomonadales > Xanthomonadaceae > JABFWF01. The sequence goes on from JABFWF010000191.1 coordinate 5,916, forward strand.
CCTTCGGTGGCGGCGTGGGCCTGGTGGCCTGTTGCGACATCGCGATCGGCGCGTCCGGCGCGAAGTTCGGGCTGACCGAAAGCAAGCTCGGCCTGTTGCCGGCGGTGATCTCCCCCTATGTCATCGCCGCGATCGGCCAGCGCCAGTCGCGCCGCTGGTTCGCCACCGCGGAAATCTTCGACGCGCACGAAGCGCGCCGCATCGGCCTGCTGCACGACGTCGTCGAAGCGGAGGCGCTGGACACGGCCGTGCAGCGCCAGCTCGACCTGCTGCGCAAGGCCGGCCCACGCGCCGCCGCCGGCGCGAAGGCGCTGGTGCGCCGGGTGGCCGCGGGTGGCGACGGCGCCGCGATCGATGCCGCGAACGCCGACCTGATCGCCGCGCTGCGCGTCTCGCCCGAAGGCCAGGAGGGCCTGTCCGCCTTCCTCGACAAGCGCACGCCCGCCTGGTGCGACTGAGGAGCGCGCCATGCCCGACCACATCGGCTTCACGATGTCCGGCTTCGAACGCAGCAAGGCGTTCTACCTGCAGGCACCGGCGCCGCTCGGCATCGGCATCGAGATGGAAGTGACGCCGGAAGCGACCGGCGGCCACGCGCGGCACGCCGTCTTCGGCAGCGACGAAGCGGCCATGCGCGGCGGCCAGCACGCCCCCGCACGCGCCACCGGCGGCATCGACAACGGCGCGCCGGGCCTGCGGCCGCATTCCCACCCGGGCCACCGCTACGGCGCCTGCGTGCGCGACCCGGACGGCCACGACATCGAAGCCGTCCGCCACCCGCCCGAATGAGGACGAACATGGATGCCACCGCCAGCAAGCCCGTCGTCAACATCGACGAAATCGAGCTGCAGCCGCGCCCGCCGCAATTCGCGGCCAAGGGCGACGCGGCGCAACGCTACGATGCGCGCATGGGCATGGTCGGCCCGCGCATCGGCGCGCGGCTGCTCGGCTACAACATCACTGCGGTGCCACCCGGCAGGCGCGCGTTCCCGGCCCACAACCACCGCATCAACGAGGAGATGTTCTTCATCCTCGAAGGCCGTGGCGAGCTGCGCGTCGGCGCCGACACATGGCCGGTGCGCGCCGGCGACATCGTCGCGTGCCCGCCGGGAGGGCCCGAGACCGCGCACCAGCTCGTCAATACAAGCGACGCCGAGCTGAAGTACCTCGCGGTCAGCACGAAGCTCTGGCCGGAAATCTGCGAATACCCGGACTCCGGCAAGTTCGGGGTCATGGCCGAGTTCGGCAGGGACGCCAGCGGCGCGCCGCAGATGTTCCGCCACATCGGCCGCACCGGCGACGCGCACGACTACTGGGAAGGCGAATAAGGCATGTTTCCCAAGGCGACGCTCTCCAAGGGTATGTTCTCGAAGGTCCTCATCGCCAACCGCGGCGAGATCGCCTGCCGGGTGATCCGCACCTGCCGGCGGCTCGGCATCCGTACCGTCGCCGTGTATTCGGATGCCGACGCCGACGCGCAGCACGTGCGCCAGGCCGACGAGGCGTACCACATCGGCGGCCCGCGTCCGCAGGAGTCCTACCTGCTGGGCGACGTCATCCTCGAGGTGGCGCGGCAGAGCGGCGCGCAGGCGGTCCATCCGGGCTACGGCTTCCTCAGCGAGAACGCCGACTTCGCCGACGCGGTGGAAGCGGCCGGCCTCGTCTTCATCGGCCCGAAGGCGGCGTCGATGCGCAAGATGGGCAGCAAGGCCGGCGCGAAGGAGTTGATGCAGGCCGCCGGCGTGCCGGTGGTGCCGGGCTACACCGGCGCCGACCAGGCGCCGGAAACGTTGCAGCGCGAAGCCGACCGCATCGGCTACCCGCTGATGATCAAGGCCGCGCATGGCGGTGGCGGCAAGGGCATGCGCATCGTGCGCACCGCCGGCGAGTTCCTGCCGGCGCTGGAGAGCTGCCAGCGCGAAGCGGCGAACGCGTTCGGCCGCGACCGCGTGCTGCTCGAGCGCTACGTCGAAACGCCGCGACACATCGAGATCCAGGTGTTCGGCGACGTGCATGGCCATGCCATCCACCTCGGCGAGCGCGAATGCTCGGCGCAGCGCCGCTACCAGAAGGTGCTGGAGGAATCGCCGTCGCCGTTCGTGACGCCGGAGCTGCGCGCCGCGATGGGCGCGGCCGCGGTGCAGGCGGCGCGGGCGATCGACTACGTCAACGCCGGCACGGTCGAGTTCATCGTCGCGCCCGACGGCCGCTTCTACTTCATGGAGATCAACACCCGGCTGCAGGTCGAGCATCCGGTGACCGAACTGGTCACGGGGCAGGATCTCGTCGAATGGCAGCTGCGCGTCGCTGCCGGCGATCCGCTGCCGCTCGCGCAGGACGCCGTGGCGCAGCTCGGCCATGCGATCGAGGTGCGCATG
>JABFWF010000037.1 GCA_013362405.1 Lysobacter sp.
TGGAAGCCGGGCAGCTGAAGCAGATCCCCGACGGCATCGACCCGGCGTCCGTCGAGTTCGTGAAGCAGCACAAGGCCGAGATCGACAAGCTGATGGCCGCCATGAGCGGCGCCGGCTGAGCCGGGACGCCCGCGCCTCCGGAGGGTGGCGCGGGCGAAGCGGGGCAGGACCTCCGGGAGGGTTGCGCGCGGCGGTGGCTGGCTATAGTCGGCCGACCTTCGCCAAGGATGCCGCCCGTGCGCCGCCCAGCCCGCCTTCCGCTCGTCCTGCTCCTCGCCGCCGGCACCGTGTCGGCCGGTTCGCTGCACGGGATCATCCCCGGCGACATCGACCGCAACGCGAACGCCTGCACCGACTTCTTCCAGTACGCCAACGGCACATGGCGGCAGCAGAACCCGATCCCGTCCTACATGGACCGCTGGAGCCGGCGCTGGCAGTCGGGCGAGGTCAACAAGGAGCACGTGCGCGACATCCTCACCGAGGTGTCGGCGAAGCGCGACTGGGCGGACGGCAGCGCGCAGCAGCTGTCGGGCGACTACTACGCGGCGTGCATGGACGAAGGCGCGGTCAACGCGCGCGGCCTCGCGCCGGTGAAACCGTGGCTCGACGAGGTGTCGCGCATCAAAACACGCACCGACCTGCAGCAGGCCATCGGCCACCTGCACGACGCCGGCGTCGCCGTGCCGTTCGCGCTGTACTCGGTGCAGGACGTGCACAACCCGACCCAGGTGATCGCCAACGTCGATGCCGGCGGCCTCGGCCTGCCGGACCGCGACTACTACCTCAAGCCCGACGCGCGCTTCGTCGAGGCGCGCGCGAAGTACGTCGAGCACGTCGCCAGGATGTTCCAGCTCGCCGGCGAGCAGCCAGGCGCCGCCAGGACGCACGCGCAGGCCGTGTTCGACTTCGAGAAGCGCCTCGCCGCGGCTTCGCTCGACAACGTCGCCCTGCGCGATCCGCACCAGCAGGACCATCCGGCCGCGTTCGCCGCGCTGCAGGCGATGGCGCCGGCCTTCGACTGGAGCGCGTACTTCGACGCCGCGCACCTGCCGCGCGCCGACCTCAACGTCGCCCAGCCGGCGTTCCTCGCCCGCTTCAACCAGGAGATGGCGACCACGCCGCTCGACCAGTGGCGCACCTACCTGCGCTGGCACGTCCTGCGCGCCGGCGCCGACGCGCTGCCCGAACCCTTCGTGCAGGAGAAGTTCGCCTTCTACGGCAAGTACCTCAGCGGCGCGACCGAGATGAAGCCGCGCTGGAAGCGCTGCGCCGAGGACACCGACGCCCAGCTCGGCGACGCGCTCGGCCATGCCTACGTCGAGAAGTACTTCCCGCCCGAGGCCAAGGCACGCATGCAGGACATGGTGAAAAACATCCTGCTCGCCATGCACGACACCATCGAAGGCCTCGACTGGATGACGCCGGCCACCAAGGCCAAGGCCCTGGAAAAGCTGTCGACCTTCAATCCGAAGATCGGCTATCCCGACAAGTGGAAGACCTACGCCGGCGTACGCGTCACCCGCGCGTCGTACTGGGACGACCGCGTCGCCGCATCGCGCTGGAACGTGCAGGACGACCGCAACCAGATCGGCAAGCCGGTGGACCGCGCGCGCTGGGGCATGACGCCGCCGACGTCGAACGCCTACTACAACCCGCTGCTCAACGAAATTGTTTTTCCCGCCGGCATCCTGCAGCCGCCGGCCTTCGACATGAAGGCGACGGATGCGGTCAACTACGGCGCGATCGGCGTCGTCATCGGCCACGAGATCAGCCACGGTTTCGACGACCAGGGCGCGCAGTTCGACGCGCGCGGCGCGCTGGCCAACTGGTGGACGCCGACGGACAACGCGAAATTCCAGGCCAAGGGCCAGTGCGTGGTGAAGCAGTTCGACAACTACTACATCGAGCCCGGCATCCACCACAACGGCAAGCTCGTGCTCGGCGAATCCATCGGCGACCTCGCCGGCGCGAAGATCGCGTACCGCGCCTACCTCAAGTCGCGCGAAGGCAAGGGCCCCGAGCCGACCATCGATGGCTACACCCCGAAGCAGCAGTTCGTCCTCGCCTGGGGCCAGTGGCGTGGTGACGAAACGCGGCCGGAGACGCAGCGCACGATGATCCAGGGCGACCCGCATCCGGTCGCC
>JABFWF010000015.1 GCA_013362405.1 Lysobacter sp.
GGACCGGCAACCTCGACGCGCGGCAGGTCGGCCGGATCCTCGCCGCCCGCCCATTCGCGCGCGCGCCGGGCCCAGTCGTCGAGGCCGGCGTCCGGGTAGCCGGTGGCCACGTCGCCATGCGAGCGCATCAGTCGCGCGTAGACGAAGTCGGCGGTGACGTCGGCGAAGGACGGATGCTCCGGCGAGTCGGTGAACACCGTCGCCAGCCCATGCCGGCGGGCGAGGGCGAGGAAGCCGGCGTCGATCACCGCCGGATCGCGCACGTCGAGCACGTGGCGGATGCGGCGGCCTTCGACGGCCTGCGGCAGCATCGCGGCGAATTCGGCCAGTTCGCCGCGGTCGATGCGGCGTCCCTTCTCGAACTGCCACACGACCGGCCCGAGCTTGTCGCCCAGCGTGGCGATGCCGGCGAGGAAATCCTCGACCTGCACGCCGGTCTTCGCGAACGCCTGCGCCATGGTGATGCGCTGTGGCGCCTTCGCGGAGAACACGAAGCCATCCGGCGTTTCGTCGCGCCATTTCGCGTAGGTGGCCGGCTTCTGCGCGCCGTACCAGGTGCCGTTGATCTCGATCGCGCTGACGTGGCGGCTGGCGTATTCGAGCTCGCGGCGCTGGACCAGGCCCTTCGGGTAGAAGTTGTCGCGCCACGGCGCATAGGTCCAGCCGCCGATGCCGACGCGGATTGGATCGGCCATGCCGCCATCGGTAACACGGCCCGCGGTGTCCGGTAGGTTGTCCATGGCCGGAGCTTAGCGCGGGCGTGGCAGATGGCACGTCGATGCGCGGGCTGCGGATGGGATACTGCGGCGTGCGTGGTGGACCGGGGATGTCGTCACCGCGCGGACCCTCCACCCCCAGTCCCTCTCCCGGTGGGAGGGCTTCCTTGCGCAGGAGAATGGCGATGTCGCAGGTGCGCGTTTCGTTGCTGGTGGCTTGCCTGGGCGTCGCGACCGCCGCGCCGCTGCATGCGCAGGAGCAGGCGTCCGCCAGCGCGCAGCCGGCGCTCCCCGCGCAGCTCGCGGACTTCGACGCCTACGTCGACAACGTGCGGAAGACCTTCGACGTGCCCGGCATCGCGGTCGCGATCGTCAAGGACGGCCAGGTGGTGCTCGAGCGCGGCTACGGCCCCCGTACCATCGGCAAGCCGCAGCCGATCGATGCGCACACGCTGTTCGCGATCGCGTCGAACACGAAGGCGTTCACCGCCGCGTCGCTGTCGATCCTCGCGGACGAAGGCAAGCTGGCGATGGACGACCGCGTGATCGACCACCTGCCGTGGTTCCGCATGGCCGATCCCTACGTGACGCGCGAGATGCGCATCCGCGACCTGCTCGCGCACCGCAGCGGCCTCAGCCTCGGCGCCGGCGACCTGCTGTACTGGCCGACCACCGACTACGGCACCGAGGAGGTCGCACGCCGGCTGAAGGACGTGCCGCTGACCGGGCAGTTCCGCGGCCAGTACGCCTACGACAACATCCTGTTCGGCGTCGCCCAGCTGGTGGTCGAACAGGCGAGCGGCATGCCTTACGAGCAGTTCCTGCAGACGCGCATCTTCGGCCCGCTCGGCATGACCGAGACGCGCTTCAACGCCGACCGCCTGCGGCCTGGCGACAACGTCGCCACCGGCTACGCGAAGGCCGATTTCAGCAAGCTCGAACCGGCCCAGCTGCTCACCTGGCGCAACGTCTCCGGCGCGGGCGGCATCTACTCCAGCGTGCACGACATGGCGGAGTGGATGCGCGTGCAGCTGGCAGGCGGCCGCTACACCGACGCGCAGGGCCACGAGCAGCGGCTGTTCAGCGCGAAGCGGCAGCAGGAGATGTGGTCGATCCTCACGCCGATGCCGATCAGCGAGCCGGCCGTGCCGGAACTCGCGGCGGCAAAACCTAACTTCCTCGGCTACGGCGAAGGCTGGGAGCTGTCCGACTATCGCGGCCGCAAGCTCGCCTGGCACACCGGCGGCTGGCCGGGCATGGTCTCGCGGCTCACGCTGGTGCCGCAGGAAAACGCCGGCGTGATCGTGCTGACCAGCCAGGAGCTCGGCGGGGCATTCAACGCAGTGACCATGCGCGTGCTCGATGCGATGCTCGACGCGCCGAAAACCGACTGGACCGCGGCCTACGCGGCGGCGCTCGCGAAGCAGCGCGGCAAGGCCGACGAGGACTGGAAGCGGCATCTCGCCGCGCGCGATGCGAAGTCGAAGCCGTCCCTGCCGCTGGCGAAGTACGCCGGCACCTACCGCGACCCGTGGTACGGCGACGTCACCTGGACGATGGAAGACGGCAAGCCGGTGCTGCGTTTCACCCACACCGCGGAACTGGTCGGCGACCTCACGCCCTGGCAGCACGACACCTTCATCGTTCGCTGGCGCGAGCGTGAGCTCAACGCCGACGCGTTCCTGACTTTCGCGCTGACCCCGGACGGCAAGGTGCGCGAGGCGCGGATGGAACCGATCTCGCCGCTGACCGACTTCAGCTTCGACTTCCAGGACCTGCGGCTGGCGCCGGTGGAAGCGAAGGCGGCGCCATAGGGCTCGCCTGTAGGAGCGGCTCGTAGCCGCGAGCGCTTGCTTCGGTGAACCGTGGATGCATTGCGGCAAGAGCTCGCGGCTATGCGCCGCTCCTGCAAAAAAGCTCCCGCCGCTCTTGCGGGTGGCTCAGCGGCGCTGCAGCCAGAACGCCAGCGGTTGCGCGCGGCCGAACAGGTGGCCCTGCCCGTAGCGGCAGCCCATGCGCGAGAGGAAGGCGCGCTGGGTGTCGGTCTCGACGCCCTCGGCCACCGCGTCCATGCCGAGCGCCTGGGTCAGGGCGAGCACGGCGCCGACGGTGGCGCGGCCGCGATGGGAAACGCCGCGGTCGAGCTGCGCGATCACCTCGCGGTCGATCTTGACCATGCGCAAGGGGAAAGCATGCACCGACCCCAGCGCCGAAGTGCCGGTGCCGAAGTCGTCGAGCACCGTCTCCACGCCGGCCGCGCGCAACCGGCGCAGGATCGCGGCGACGGACTCCGGGTCGCCGAACAGCGCGTCCTCGGTGACCTCGATGCGCAATGCCGTGCGGGGCAGGCCGCTGTCGTCCAGCAGCTTCAGCAGGCGGATGTCGAAGTCGCGCAGGCGCAGGAGCCGCTGGGTGACGTTGATCGCCACGAACTGCCCGGGCAGCAGGAGCTGGCGCGCGCCGTCGCAGGCATGGCGGAACACCTGCCAGTCGATCTGCTCGATCAGGCCGCTGTCCTCCGCGACCTGCAGGAAGTCCGCCGGCGCCAGCACGCCGCGCTGCGGATGCTGCCAGCGCAGCAGCGCCTCGTAGCCGGCGACGCTCGCGTCCTCGAGCCGCACCAGTGGCTGGAACCACGGCACGAACGCGTGCCGGTCGTCCTCCGCGCGCAGTTCCTGCTCCAGCGCGAGGTCTTCCATCGCGGCGCGGTGGAGGTGGTCGTCGAACAGCACGAAGCGGTTGCGGCCGTGTTGCTTGGCGCGGTACAGCGCGATGTCGGCGTCGCGCAGGATCGTGTCGACGCTGTGGTATCGGCGGTCGCCGATCGCCACGCCGATGCTCGCGCTGCACTGCAGGAGGTGGTCGCCGAACTCGATCGGCGTCTCCTGCAGGGCGATGATGCGCTGCGCGACCTTGGTCGCGGTTTCCGGCAGGTCCACCGATTCGAGCAGGACGGCGAACTCGTCGCCGGACAGGCGCGCGACGACATCCGGATCGCGGACCACGCTTTCCAGCCGGCGCGATACTTCCTTCAGCACGTGGTCGCCGGCCAGGTGGCCGAGCGAATCGTTGATCTGCTTGAAGCGGTCGACGTCGATGTAGAGCAGGGCGAAGTTGCGCGCCGGATCGCGCCGCACCTGGGCGATTGCGCGCTCGATGCGATCGCGCAGGTAGACGCGGTTGGGCAGGCCGGTGAGCGCGTCGTGCATCACCTGGTGCTTGAGCTGGGCCTCGATCAGCTCGCGCTGGGCGATCTGCTCGCGCAGTTCGCGGGTGCGCAGTTCGACCCGTTCCTCCAGCCGGGCGTTGGCTTCCTTCAGCGCCTCGGCCGCGCGCCGGCGCTGCAGGCTGGCCGCGATCTGGTAGGACACGTAGGTCAGCAGCTCGACGTCGCGCTCGTCGTAGGTCGGCGTCCGCGCGTACGACTGCACGGCGACCACGCCGATCGGGCGGTCGAAGTCGAGCATGGGCGCGCCGAGCCAGAGCACCGAGTCGGCCACCCGCTGCGCGTCCACCTCGCCGGCGTCGAGCAGCATCGCCTTGCCGTCCCTGTCGATCAGCTGCGTGCGCCCGGTGCGGATCACGTACTCGGTGAAGCCGTGGCCGAACGGGCGCTCGCGCCAGTCGGTGGGCGTGCGGTCCACGCCATAGGGGAAGGACACGCGCTCGCCGTCGTCGGAGAGCAGGGCGATGAAGAAGTTCTCCGCGTCGATCAGGCTGCCGACGATCTCGTGCACATGGCGGTAGAAGGTTTCCGCCGATTCGTCGCTGCCGGCCAGCGCGGCGATCTGGTACAGCGCCGCCTGCAGGCGCTCGCCGCGCTCGCGCTCGGCGACCTCGCGGCTGAGTTCGGTGTTGGCCGTGGCGAGTTCGCGGGTGCGCTCGGCGACGCGCTGCTCCAGTTCCTCCTGCGAGCGCTTGCGTTCCAGCGCTGTCAGCACGTGCTCGGCGACGAAGGCCAGCAGGCTCATGTCGGCATGCGTGTAGCGCGTGCCTTCGAGGTAGCTCTGCACGACCAGCGCGCCGATGACGTGGCCCTCGCGCAGCATCGGCACGCCCAGCCAGTCGACGCTGTCCGCACCGTGCAGGGCGAGGGGCCCGGACACCTGCTGCTGCAGTTGCTCGGTGGTGCCCATCAGCGGGCGGCCGTCGCGGACCAGGTACCAGGTGAGGCCGCGCTCGATCGCCGCCATCGGCACCGGCTCGACCAGCGAGGGGCCGAGGGTGTCGACGGTGTCGGCGAAGTAGACGAAGCGCAGGCTGTCCTGCTCCTCCTCGTACAGCGCGATGTAGAAGTTCTCCGCGTACATGAGGTCGGAGACGATGCGGTGCAGGCCGCGCAGCAGGTCCGGCATGTCGAAGTCGGAGCCGGCCATGTCGGCGATGGCGTAGAGCGCACGCTGCAGGCGCTCGGCGTCCTCCAGCTGGGTGACGCTTTCCTGCAGGCGCTCGCGCTCGAGCAGCTCGGCCATGCGCGTCCCGGCCTGGGCGAGCAGGCCGCCGAGGGTGGGATCGGGGGGCAGCGGCTCGCGCAGGATCAGCATGCCGACGTCGGCCGCGCGGTCGTCGCAGAGCAGGGCGAAACGGGGGTCCGGGCGGCCGCCGGCGCGGCGCGCGGAGATCTCGCGCACGGCGCGGGTCGCCGCGGCCTCGCTCAGCGCCCCCACGGGGCGAGCGGCGAGGCGCTGCGGCCAGTGCGCCGACCACAGGACCGCCTCCACGCGCTCGCCGAGCGCCGGATGCAAGGTCCCGAGCAGCGTGGCAAGCGCCGCGGGCGACTGGGTGGCGAGCAGGGCGGAGGCCGGGTCCAGTCCCGACTGTTCCCCGGCCCGGGTCTCGCCGTTGCCGTGTGACTGCATGGGCACCCCCCTGTACCGACTTTAGCGCCGGCGCTGCCCACGCACGTTAGAACGTCGTGAGGGCACCGGAGCGGCCGCCGGCTATTCGATCGGCTGGCCGAGCATCAGTTCCCGCACGAAGCGGACCGGCGGCGCGCCGTAGGACAGCACCTGGTCGTGGTAGGCCTTGAGGTCGAACCGGTCGCCCAGCTTCGCCTCGACCGCCTTGCGGGTGTCGAACTGCTCCTGCACGCCGACGAAGTAGGTCGGCAGCTGCGCCGAGGTCAGCTGTGCGCGCACCCATTTGCCGGCGGCCTCGCGCTCCTGCTGGAAGGCGTCGTGGGTCATCAGGTGCATCGCCTGCTCGCGGCTCCAGCCGTCGACGTGCACGCCCTGGTCGAGGATCGCGTTGGCAATCGTGCGCAGGTAGAACTTCAGCTGCACCAGGTGGAACAGCGGATCGCCGTCCATGTAGCCGGCGCGCTGCATCATGTTCTCGGTGTAGACGGCCCAGCCTTCGGCGAACAGGCCCGAGCGCAGCACGCCGCGCAGCGTCGACGGATAGCGGGCCGAGTACGCCCCCTCGAGGTAATGCCCGGGCATCGCTTCGTGGATGGTCAGCAGGTGGATCATCCGGCTGTTGTATTCGCGCAGGAAGGACTCGGCCTGCTGGTTCGACCAGTCGTCCGGAATGGGCGAGATCGCGAAATAGGTATCGAGCCCCTTGTCGAGCGGGCCGGGCGAGTCGCAGTAGGCGACGGCGACGCCGCGCTGGAACTCGGGCATCAGGATCACCTTGACCGGATCGCTCGGCACGCCGACGAGGTTCTTCGCACGCACGAAGTCGGTCGTCTGCGCGAGCGCGGCCTTGGCGGCGTCGACGACGCCCGCGCGACTCGGGTGGTCGGCATAGGCGAGCTCGAGCGCGGCTTCGATCGCCTTCTGGCGCTGGTCGTCGGTCGGATCGCCCGGTGTGGCCGGCGCGCCCCTGCGATCCTTCAGCACCTGCTGCGCGATGCCGTACATCTCGCCGCGCACGCGCTTCAATTCCGATTCGGCGCGCTGGCGGATCTCCGCGCGCGACAGCGAGGACATCAGCGACATCTGCAGCTTCTGGTCGTACAGCGCCGCGCCGAGGCGGAAGTCGCCCTTCGCGTTCGGCACCAGCGTCCCGTCGAGCCACGCCTGCTGCTCGGCCACGGCCTTGCGGAGGTTGGCGACCGCCGCGTCGAGGCGCGCGCGGTCGGCGCCGGCGAGCTGGCCGGCGTTCGGCGTGATGAACTCGTCGACCAGTTCGAGCAGGCCGCCGGTCTGCTTGGCGACGGTTTGCGCATGGATCGCCGGCACGCGGGCGGGATCGAGGTTGGCGCGCATCTGCGCGAACAACACCGGGATCCGTTCCATGCGCGCGGTCGCCGACTTCAGCCGCTGCGGCATCGGCGCGAAATCGCGTGCCATCACGTTGTAGATCGCGCCGCCGGCGAGGCCCTGGTAGACCTGCGGGTCCCACGCCCAGGACTGCAGCGTCTCCATGGTCCAGATGTCGCTGCGCAGCTGGTTGCGCAGGATCAGCGCGTCGACCTGGTTCGCGCGCGACAGCTTCGCCGCGTCGATCGCATCAAGCTCGGCGAGCAGCGTCCTGCTGAAGTCGACGAGCTGCTGGCGGCCGGCCGCGCTGGTGTCGTCGATGCGGTCGTCGAAGCGGTGGTCGCCGAGCTGGGTGGCGGCGACCGGGTTGAGCCGCATCCAGCCGTCGAGCCAGCGCTTGGAGACGTCCGCGAAACGCGCGTCCGCGGTGCTGGCGACCGCGACGGACGCGGCCGGCGCGGCGTGCGTGCCGGCGGGGGCGTGCACGGACTGGCAGCCGGCGAGGGCGAAGGTGAGCAGGGCAGTGGCGGGCAGCAGGCGGCGCATGGCGATCCCCGGCGAAGGCAAGCCGCCTAGGATACGGCGTGGGCACGCCGGCCGCCCCCGCGTGCGCCCGTCCACGCCGGCCGCGCCGGGAAGGCGCCCTGAATGGTTCACCCGTGGGTATCGCGCGCCCGGTCCGGGCCGGACCTCAGTCCTCTTCTTCTTCGAATTCGACCAGCGCATCGAGGTCGAAGGCGAGCGCCTCCACCGCCTCGCGCACCTTGCGTGCGGTGGAGACGTTCGGCGCCTCGATCTCGATCTCGTGGGCGTCGGGGGACACGGTGTTTTCGCTCAGGCCGGCCGAACTCGAATCCGCGTCGTCGCCGTGCGCCATCAGGTCGGAGACTTCCTCGACGTGCTCGATCCCGTCCAGGCTCTGCAGCAGGTTCATCATCGCGCGGACGTCGTCCTCGCTGCCGGTCACGCGCATTCGCAGGGTGAGCATTGCCGCCTCGCGCGGTGGGAAAACGCCGACAGGCTGGCCGGCGCGGGCTCAATGGCACGTGACGGGCGTCGGTTCGCGCGGGTGCTGGACGTCGCGAACGACGCAGGCGTAGATTGACCGGCGCCCGGCATCGCCCGTGGGCTTGGGGGAGTGAATGCGGGACATCCGCACGGATCGGCCTGTGGCGTGCGCTTCCGCGGCGCCGCTCCGTCGTGCGCGCGGAGCCGGCCGGTGAGCGCCGAACCGACCGCTTCGCTCGAGGTCGCGCTCGCCCACACCCAGCGCCTGCTCGCCGGCGACCCCGCCCTCGCCGGGGCGCAGGCGGAGGAGATCCTGCGCGTCGTGCCCGGCCAGCCGG
>JABFWF010000169.1 GCA_013362405.1 Lysobacter sp.
GCCGTGCTCGGCGTGATGAACCTGCGCGGCCGCATCGTCCCGGTGTACGACCTCGGCCTGTGGCTGGGCGCCGGCGAGGTGCGACCGAGCGAACGCGCGCGCATCGTGGTGCTCGAGCGCGACGACGAACTGCTCGGCGTGCTGGTCACCAGCGTCGACGACGTGGTCACGCTCGCCGACGACGCCATCGAGCCGCCCTACGACACCGGCCCGCGCAAACGCCGGGCCGCGGACCGCGCGGTGCGCGGCATCGCCCGCCCCGGCGGCCTGCCGACCGTGCTGCTCGACGCCAACGCGCTGTTCGAGTGAGGCGCGTCCGCGGCGCGTTCCCGCTTCCGCGGGATCGATGCGCTTTGCCTGTGCGCCCGGCGATCCGCTCGGGCCCTGCACGCCGCCTGCCATGCGCCGCCTGCGAGACGTCCGGCCCACCGCATGGTCGTGGCGAAGAGCGCCAAAGCCCCGTCGCCCCTGCCGCGGACGCCTCTTCCGCAAGGCGGTCAGTCCCGAAAACCATACGGGGGCGAATTCTTACAAAGCTTTAACTTGACTTTTGCTTGACCTAGGATCGGAGCCGCGCACGTCGTTGGGGGCACAAGAAAAGCGGCGGCGCATCCACTTCAACGTCCAGGGGTACTTCGTTCATGAGGATCAAACGTTCAGTCCTGCGCGACGCCATCCGGCTCGCGCTGGGAGCCACGGCCATGGTCGGCTCGATGGCAGCCATCGCGCAGGACGCCGGCAACGCGACAACGCTGGATCGCATCGAGGTCACGGGTTCGCGCATCCGGCAGGTCGATAGGGAAACGGCGCAACCCGTCCTGACCATCACCAGCCAGGACATCCAGAAGCAGGGCTTCCAGTCGGTCGCCGACATCCTGCAGAACATCAGCACCATGGGCGCGCCGCCGATCAGCCGCGCCGCGCCGCTGTCGGCGGGCGAGAACGCCGGCGGCACCTTCATCAGCATGCGCAACCTCGGCGCGGCGCGCACGCTCGTGCTGGTCAACGGCCGTCGCCTCGGCGTCAGCACCTCCGGGCTCGCGGACGTGTCGACGATCCCCGCCGTGGCGGTGGAACGCATCGAAGTGCTGAAGGACGGCGCGTCCTCGATCTACGGCTCGGACGCGATCGCCGGCGTGATCAACATCATCACCCGCACCCGGTACGACGGCACGTCGGCCAGCGTGTATCGGGGCCAGTACGGCGAAGGCGACGGCACCATCACCAAGGCCGATCTGCTGATGGGCCTCGGTAGCGACCGCGGCTCGCTGGTGTTCGGCGCGGAATGGGGCAAGGAGGAGCGCGTCGCCGCTTCCGACCGTCCCTACAGCGCCTTCCCGCGCGGTTCGGCCCACCCGACCGACGGCTGGACCACGGTCGGCCAGTTCGGCGGCTTCGTCACCACGCCCACCACCGCGATCCCGGGCATCCCGAATGGTTCGCGCGTGATCCTCCGCCAGGGTGGCGACCCCCGCAACAAGGCCGACTGGATCCGCCAGAACACCAGCACCGGCACCTGCGTCGGCGCCACTGCCGCCACCGGCTGCATCCCGGGTTCGACGCTCGACAAGACCAACACCCTCGAGCAGACGGACCTGCACACGCCGCTGGATCGCCGCTCGCTGTTCGTCAACGGCACCTACGACATCACCGACAACATCCGCTTCCGCAGCGAGCTGCTGTACAGCTTCCGCTCCAGCGAGCGGCAGGTGGCGGGCTACCCGGTGCAGGCGGCGCCGTTCAACGTGCCGATGTCCGCGCAGAGCTACTTCAACCCGACCGGCGCGACCATCGGCAACTGGTGGCGCCGCACCTGGGAAGTGCCGCGCACCACCACCGCGGACCTCACCACCTACCGCTTCGCGGGCGCGTTCGAGGGCTCGTTCGACCTGTTTGGCCGCAGCTTCGACTGGAACGTCAGCTACCTCGACAACCAGAACCGGCTGGTGCAGGACACCTACGGCAACGTCAACCTCGCCAACCTGCGCGCGGCGGTGGGTCCCTCCTTCCTCAACGCCGGGGGCCAGGTGCAGTGCGGCACGGCGGCGGCACCGATTTCGCCGTCGCAGTGCGTGCCGTTCGACCCGTTCCTGCCCTACGGCGACACCCGTGCGGGCGGCCTGACCGGCAACTCGGCGCTGCAGGCCTTCCTGTTCCAGAACGAGCACGCCACCGGCCAGACCAACACGCGGGTCTACTCGGCCAACGTCACCGCGGCGCTGTTCGACCTGCCGGCGGGTTCGCTCGGCTTCGCCGCCGGCGTCGAGCGCCGCAAGGAAAGCGGCAAGTTCGTGCCGGATGCGCTGGCCGTGACCGGCGGCTCGACCAACCTGTCCTCCGGCCCGACCAAGGGCCAGTACAGCGTGGACGAGATCTACGCCGAGATCGAGGCGCCGCTGCTCGCGAACATGCCGTTCGCCAGGCAGCTCACCCTCAACGTCGCCAGCCGCTATTCGGACTACGACACCTTCGGCAAGACCACCAACAACAAGTACATGCTGAAGTGGAAGCCGATCGACTCGCTGATGCTGCGCGGCACCTATGCCGAAGGCTTCCGCGCGCCGACCATCGCGGACCTGTACGGCGGCTCGTCGGATACGTTCTCGTTCTTCACCGACCCGTGCGACGTGCAGTTCGGTGATTCGCGCAGCAACCCGGCCACCCGCGCCAACTGCACCAACGGCGTCGGCGGCAACGGCGCCCTGGGCACGCTGGCGAACACCTACCGCCAGCTCGGCCAGGGCTTCGTGCCGGTGGGCGCGCCGAACGCGCAGACGCCGGTCGCCTTCAAGTCCGGCTCCAACCCGACGCTGACGCCCGAGATGTCCACCTCGAAGACGCTCGGCGCGGTGTGGAGTCCGGAGTTCCTGAGCGGCTTCAACCTGGCGGGCGACTGGTGGAAGATCCTCCGCAAGGACACCATCGTCGGCGACAGCCCGAACCAGATCCTCAACGACTGCTACGTGCAAGGCATCGCCAGCCGCTGTTCGCCGCAGCTGTTCAGCCGCGATCCGGCGCTGGGCTACGTCAGGTTCCTCTCCTTCGGCAGCCGCAATGCCGGCTACCGCGAGGTCGAGGGCTACGACGTCGACCTGACGTACCGCCTGAAGACCGACCGCTTCGGCACGTTCAACGTCACGTCGAACTCGACCTACACGGTCAAGGACGTCACCATCGCCACCAACGACCCGCGCTACCCGCTCTCCGCCGTGGGCTTCGCGAACTTCTTCCGGATCCGTTCCACGCTCAACACGACCTGGGAGATGGGCTCGTTCGGCGCCACCTGGACCGCGCGCTACTTCTCGGGGATGAAGGAGTCCTGCACCTACTTCGTGCCGGGCTCGACCGAACCGAACCTGGAGTGCGAGGAGATCCACTACGCGCCCACCGGTGCCTACGTGCCCGGCACCGGCACGCCGGCCAGCTCGGTGGCGCGCCGCCACGTGGTCGGCGCCAATACCTTCCATGACGTGCAGGTGCGCTGGCAGGCGCCGTGGAAGGCGACCATCGCGGTCGGCGCCAACAACGTGTTCGACCACGTCGGCCCGGTGATGTACACGCAGCCGAGCGCCAACGTCTCGTACTACGGCGGCTTCGACATCGGCCGCTTCTGGTACGTGCGCTACAGCCAGCGCTTCTGAGCCGCGAAGAGCTCGACCAGAACACAGCGTCATCATTCTCTCGACGGCCCCGCAAGGGGCCGTTTTTCATGAAGCGACGCACCTGCGCGGCGATTCCCGCGACGCGCCGTGGAAATACGACCGGGATCGCAGATCGGCCCCTACCCTGCCCTTCGCTCAAGCCTGCCCGGCGCCTGCCGATAACCCTTGCGACCTCCCACGCCCGCCATGCGGGCACGAGCCGCGCATGATCGAGATCCCGCTGCAATCCGATCTCGGCATCGAGCATGTCGCCGAGCTGCAGGCGGCGCTGATGCCGCACCTGGAGGCCGCCGAGCCGGTGGTGCTCGACGGCGACCGGGTATCGCGCGTGCACACCGCGGGCCTGCAACTGCTGCATGCCTTCATCCGCGACCGCGCCGCGCGCGGCTGCGAAACCACCATCGCCACACCCTCGCCGGCGCTGGCGCAGGCGGCGCGCGACCTCGCGCTCGCGGCCAGCCTCGGCGTCGACGCCCCCCATGGAGAACGCCAGTGAGTGCGCGCCTGCTGATCGTCGACGATTCCACCTCCATGCGGCAGATGGTCGCGTTCGCCCTGAGCTCCGGCGGCTACACCGTCGAGCAGGCGGAGGACGGCCAGGCCGCGCTCGACATCGCGCGCGGGCAACGCTTCGACGCGGTGGTCACCGACGTCAACATGCCGCGCATGGACGGCATCGAGCTGATCCGCCAGCTGCGCCAGCTGCCGACCTACAAGTTCACGCCGCTGCTGATGCTGACCACCGAGTCGGGCGCCGACAAGAAGATGGAAGGCAAGGCCGCCGGCGCCACCGGCTGGCTGGTCAAGCCCTTCGACCCCGAGCAGCTGCTCGCCACCATGCGCAAGGTGCTGGGGTGAGGGCGAGTGAAGAGTGGAGAGGAGTGAGAAACGAGTGAAAGCCCTGCACTCCGTCCCTTCCACGCGCTGACCGCTTCCCACTCTTTTCTCACTCCTCTCCACTCTTCACTCGCTCTAATGGACATCCGCAAGTTCCACGCCGCATTCTACGAGGAGAGCCGCGAGAACCTTGACGCGATGGAGAGCGGCCTGCTCGCGCTCGAATCAGGCACCGCCGACGGCGAGACCATCCACGTGGTGTTCCGCGCGGCGCATTCGATCAAGGGCGGCGCGGCGACCTTCGGCTTCACTTCGATCACCGACCTCACCCACCTGCTGGAAACGCTGCTCGACGAGGCGCGCGCGGGCAAGCGTGCGCTCGGCAGCGACGAGATCGGCGCGCTGCTGGTGGCGGTCGACGTGCTGCGCGGGCTGCTGGCGGCGGCCGAGCACGGCGACGCGATCGACGAGGTCGGGCTGGCCCGTGCGCGCGCGGGCCTGGAAAGGATGCTCAAGGGCGACGCGGCGGCGTCGGCACAGGCCACCGCGACGACGGCCGATGCGGCGCCCGAGCGCTGGCAGATCGGCTTCCGGCCGGCACCGTCGCTGTTCATGGGCGGCAACGATCCGCTGCGCATCCTGCGCGAGCTCGGCCGCCACGGCGACCTTGGCGTCACCTGCCTCGACGAGCGCGTGCCCGCGTTCGCGACGATGGATCCCTACGAGGCCTACCTCGCATGGGACCTCACGCTGCCCGGCGACGTGCCGCGCACTGCCATCGACGAGGCGTTCGCCTGGGTCGAGGACGAATGCGAGCTGTCGATCCAGGCGATCGCCGCGCAGCCGAAGTCGCCGCTCGCCGAAGCGGTCGCCGCCGCCACCGGCAGCGACGGCGGCGGCAACGTCGCCCAGTTCGCGCAGCGCGCCTCCGACAGCGACGGTTCCATCCGCGTCGCGGTGTCCAAGGTCGATGTGCTGATCAACCTCGTCGGCGAGCTCGTGATCACCCAGGCGATGCTGCGCCAGCGTTCGGCGCAGCTCGATCCGGTCGCGCACGAGCTGCTGCTTTCCGGGCTCGACCAGCTCGACCGCAACACCCGCGACCTGCAGGAAGCGGTGATGGGCGTGCGCATGCTGCCGGTCGACTTCGCCTTCAGCCGCTTCCCGCGGATGGTCCGCGACCTGTCCGCGCGGCTGGAGAAGAAGGTGCGCCTGCGCATGACCGGCGAAGGCACCGAGCTCGACAAGGGCATGATCGAGAAGATCGTCGATCCGCTGGTGCACCTGGTGCGCAACGCGATCGACCATGGCCTGGAATCGCCCGCCGACCGCCGCGCCGCCGGCAAGGACGAGACCGGCACGTTGAGCCTGTCGGCCGCGCACCAGGGCGGCCACATCCTGATCGAGATCAGCGACGACGGCCGCGGCCTCGACCGTGAGCGCATCCTCGGGAAGGCGGCCGAACGCGGCATTCCGGTGGCCGACAACCCGACCGACGCGCAGGTGTGGGACCTGGTGTTCGCGCCGGGCTTCTCCACCGCCGAGCAGCTCACCGACCTGTCCGGCCGCGGCGTCGGCATGGACGTGGTGCGCAAGAACATCACTGCGCTCGGCGGCCAGGTCGAGATCCGCAGCCGCAGGGGCCAGGGCACGACGGTGGCGATCAAGCTGCCGCTGACGTTGGCCATCCTCGACGGCATGTCCGTGGCGGTGGGCGGCGAAGTGTTCATCGTGCCGCTCAACACGGTGATCGAATCGCTGCAGCCCGAGGCCGCCGACGTACGCACCATCGCCAACGACACGCGCGTGTTGAAGGTGCGCGACGACTACCTGCCGCTGGTCGATCTCGCGTCGTTCTACGGCCTGCACGCGCGCAACCGCAATGCAGCGACCGGCACCGCCGGGATCGTGGTTGTGGTCGAGAGCGAGGGCCAGCGCCTGGCGCTGGAGGTCGACGAACTGGTCGGCCAGCAGCAGGTGGTGGTGAAGAACCTCGAGGCGAACTACCGCCGCGTGCCGGGCGTGTCCGGCGCGACCATCCTCGGCGACGGCCGCGTCGCGCTGATCGTCGACGCCGGCGGCCTCGGCGCCGCGCTGCGGCTGCCCGCCGCGGCCTGAGCCTCAAGTCCGCCCGCGGCCAGCCGATTCCGTAGACAGACTTCCGCACACCGACGCCATGTCCGACGCCACCACCGCTTCCGGCACGCCCGCCGCCGAATTCCTCACCTTCGCCCTCGGCAGCGAGGAATACGGCGTGGACATCCTCAAGGTGCAGGAGATCCGCGGCTACGACGCGGTCACCCGCCTGCCCGACGCGCCCGACTACATCAAGGGCGTGATCAACCTGCGCGGCGTGATCGTGCCGGTGGTCGACATGCGGGTGAAGTTCCGCCTCGCGCGCGTCGACTACGGCCCGACCACGGTGATGATCGTGCTCAACGTCGGCGGGCGAGTCATCGGCATGGTGGTGGACAGCGTGTCCGACGTGATGCGGCTGGAACCCGCGCAGATCCGCGCCGTGCCGGACATCGGTGGCGCGATCGACCGGCAGTTCATCACCGGCATCGGCACGCTCGACGAACGCATGCTGATCCTGCTCGACATCGAGCGGCTGATGGGCAGCGCCGAGATGGGGCTGGTCGCGCAGGCGGCCTGAGCCACGCCGCCACGGGACGCCGGCGCTTCCGCACGCGGCAGGCACCCGCGACCGGCGCGCGAACGGCTAAGCTCGCCCGCGACGCCACTTCTTCGACCGACTGGATGATGCGCCAAGCGCTGCTGTGCCTGGTCCTCGGCGCGTTCGCCGCGCCCGCCGGCGCGGAGGAACCGATGTCCACCGACCGGCCCGATGTCGCCAATTCCAGCGACACGGTCGGCGCGGGCCGCTGGCAGCTCGAAACGGGCGTGGCCTGGGCGCGACAGCGTGCCGACGGGACGACGACCGCCACCTGGACGACGCCGGTGTTGTTGCGCATCGGCACGGGCGAGCGTTGGGAACTGCGCATCGGCTCCGATGGCTGGCAGCGCGCCACCGTGCATGGAAACGGGGTGCACGACGAAAGCAGCGGCCTGGCGGACCTTGATGTCGGCTTCAAGTACCACTGGCAGGCGACCGGCCCGGCCGGCGCGTCGCTGGGATGGCTGGTCGACGCCAAGCTGCCCACCGGCGCCCGCGCGGTGCGCGGCCACGGCGTGCGTCCGGGCGTGATGCTCGCCGCCGAGTGGGAGCTGCCGCAGGGCAACGGGCTGTCGGTGATGCCGGGCATCGTCTACGACAGCGACGATGCCGGCCGTCGCTACGCGAGCGGCGTGCTGGCGGTGAGCCTGGATCACCCGTGGACGCCGCGCGCGCATGGCTTCGTCGAAGTCGCCGCCGAGCAGCTGGCGGCGCGCGCGCATGGCGGCAACGTCGCCACCTTCGACACCGGCGCGACATGGCGGGTCGACAACGACACCCAGGTCGACGTCGCGGCCAGCGTCGGATTGACGGCGGCCGCGCCCGGCCGCGCGCTGACGATAGGCTGGTCGCGGCGCTGGTAGCGCACGCAACCCCACCGACGGACGCTTTCCGCGTCCACAAAAAAACGCGCCGTCTCCGGCGCGTTTTTTTTGGGCTTCGCCGCTCAGAGGTTGAAGTCGAGCCGCACCTTGCCCTTGCCGCCGCCCGGGGCGAATTCCCATTGCTTCACCGCCGTCACCGCGGCCTTCTCGAAGGTGCGCGCCGGCTTGGCGTTGGTCACCGAGACGCTCTCCACCTTGCCGCTGGCATCCACGGTGTACTCGAGCTCGACGAAGCCGGTCGTGCCGCTGCGCGCTGCTTCCACCGGGTATTGCGGCTCGACCCGCTTGGTCGGCTTGAGGTCGGCGAGGGCCGGTGCCGCGAACGAGACCGTCAGCAGGGCCAGGCCGGTCGCGAGGGTCAGATGACGCATGGGTTGTTCCTTGGTGCTTGGGGCTTACCCCTCCATCGGCCGCGCGCGGCGGCAGTTGAGCGGCGCGGCGCTCGGGAATCGCCGATCTGTGACGCAGTCGTCAGGCGCGCACCCGGCCGGCGCCATCCCCGCCGACGTCGCGAAAGACGCATCGGGGATGCGGCGCGGGCGCGGGCCCACCTAAAGTCGCGCGCCGCGCGGCCGATGACGGATCGAAGCCCAGGCACTTCCGAGGTTGGCATGCACGCGACAAAGAACAATTCCCTGCTCGATGGCCTGCTGGCGCCTGCGACGCGCCTGATGGCGCGGTTCCGCTTCGGGCAGAAGGCGATGGTGATCGGCGCATCCTTCGTGCTGACCTGCACGGTGCTGGCGGGTTACATCGTCGTCAACATCCACGGCGACATCTCGCAGACCGAGCGCGCGATGTCGGCGGTGAAGCCGGCCGATACGCTGTACGGCGGCATGTTCGGCATGCAGCAGCACCGCGAGCTGGTGCTGCGCCAGTCGTACAAGGACACGAAGGCCGGCGCGCTCGACGAGGCCCGCGCGGCCGCGGACGCCGGCCTGGCGGCAGTCGCCGAATGGGAGACCTCGCACGACGGCAAGACCTCTCCCGAACTCGCGGCCGCGCGCGCGGCCTGGACCAAGGCGCTCGGCCCGCACGCGGACGCCACCGCCGCCGTCGCCGACCACGACGCGGCGATCGCCCGCACGCGCCTCCTGATGCAGGCGCTGGACGACGAGTCCGGCCTCGCCCTCGCCAACGACCCGGTCATGTACTACCTCAGCCGCTCCGTCGTCGAGCAGATGCCGATGCTGAGCGAATACGCCTCGCAGCAGGCGCTGGTCGCCACGCGCGTGGTCGGCGAAGGCTCGATCTGGGCCGAGGACCGCGCCAACCTCGCCGTCGCCAACGCGATGACCGGCTACCTGCTGAAGAACATCAACGCCGCCAGCGCGCAGATCGCCACGCGCAACCAGCGCATCGCCGCGGAGACCCGCGCACCGGCCGAGAACGCGCGCAAGGCGCTCGCCACGCAGACGGCGGTGATCCAGAAGCACGTGCTCGACGCCGACACGCCCGATCTCGCCGTCGCCGCGATGGGCGCCCAGAGCGAAGCCACGCGCATGGCGCTGCGGCACAGCCACGACCAGCTCAACGCCGCGCTCGCGAAGGAGGCCGACGCCTATCTCGCCGGCCTCAAGCGCCAGGCCACCATGGTCGCGGTGATCATCGCGCTCGCGCTGCTGCTCACCGCCTACCTGTTCCTCGGTTTCAGCCGCAGCACGCGCAACGCCCTCGGTCGCATCGAGGAAGCGGCGCTGATGCTCGCGCGCGGCCAGTTCCCCGACCAGGTGCGCGTCGACAGCCAGGACGAACTGCGCGGCATCGCCAACAGCCTCGAACGCGCGGTGAAGACGCTGCGCAAGTTCGAGGAAGCGCAACGCGCGCTGTTCGAGGCGCACCAGGCCGGCCAGATCAGCGATCGCCTGGACGCCGCGTCCTTCGACGGCGCGTTCGGCGTGATGGCCGACGAGATCAACACGCTGGTCGCTTCGCACATCGCGGTGAAGATGCGGGTGATCGAGGTGGTGAGCGAGTACGCGCAGGGCGACCTGTCGCAGGACATCGAACGGATGCCGGGCGAGAAGGCGCGCATCACCGAGGCGGTGGACGCGGTCAAGGCGGGAATGCTCGCCGTCAACGCCGAGACCAAGGCGCTGGTCGACGCTGCCGTGGCCGGCGACTTCTCCCGCCGCGGCGACGCCCAGCGCTTCCGTTTCGTCTACCGCGACCTGATCGATTCGCTCAACACGCTGATGGCCACCGCCGATGGCGGCCTGGGCGAAGTCGGCGCACTGCTGTCGGCCGTGGCCGACGGCGACCTCAACCGCCGCGTCGAAGTCGACCTGCCGGGCCAGTTCGGCCGCCTCGCCGGCGATGCCAACCGCACGGTCGACCAGCTCACCCAGATCGTCGCGCAGATCCGCGTCGGCTCCGACGCCATCAGTGCTGCCGCGGGCGAGATCTCGGCCGGCAACAACGACCTCTCGCAACGCACCGAGCAGCAGGCCGCGTCGCTGGAAGAGACCGCGTCGTCGATGGAGGAGCTGACTTCCACCGTCAAGCAGAACGCCGACAACGCGCGCCAGGCCAACCAGCTGGCGCAGGGCGCGGCCGACGTCGCCGAACAGGGCGGCGCGGTGGTCGGCCAGGTCGTGCACACCATGAGCGCGATTTCCGATTCGTCGAAGAAGATCGCCGACATCATCGGCGTCATCGACGGCATCGCCTTCCAGACGAATATTCTGGCGCTGAACGCCGCGGTGGAAGCCGCGCGCGCCGGCGAGCAGGGCCGTGGTTTCGCGGTGGTGGCCTCGGAGGTGCGCTCGCTCGCGCAGCGCTCGGCGAATGCCGCCAAGGAGATCAAGCAGCTGATCACCGATTCGGTCGGCAAGGTCGAGGAGGGCTCGGCGCTGGTCGATCGCGCGGGCCGGACGATGGGCGAGATCGTGACCAGCGTGAAGCGCGTCACCGACATCATCGCCGATATCGCCGCGGCCTCCGCCGAGCAGAGCGCGGGCATCGAGCAGGTCAATGTCGCGATCACCTCGATGGACGAGGGCACCCAGCAGAACGCGGCGCTGGTGGAGGAGGCGTCGGCCTCGGCGCGCAGCCTGGAGCAGCAGGCCGAGCAGCTGGTGCAGACGGTGGCGGTATTCCGCGTGGATCCGGCGCGCATCGCGCAGGTCGAGCGTCCGCAGGCGGCGGTGGTGGAACTGGCCGCGCCGCGCGCGCGCAAGCCCGCCGCGGTCGCGCCCGCCAAGCCTGCCTCACGCCGCCCGCGCGCGCAGGTCGCCGCGCTGACGGCCGAGGACAGCAGCTGGCAGGAATTCTGATCGCCGTTTCTCCCTCCGATCCACGGGCGGCGCCGCGCAGGACGCCAGCGCCGCCTTCCCCCGCCGACCGCACACCCTCACGGAAGATCCACATGTCGCAAGCGCTCCCGATGCCCGCAACCTCCGCCGCGCCCGTCGACGGCGACGAGTTCGCACCGGAGCGCGCCGAGGAACTGGCCGACATCGTGCGCATGGCGGCGCGCCTGTCCGACGCCCCCATCGCGGCGCTCGCGGTCACCGAGGGCGACTGCTTCCGCTTCGTCGCCGCCGAAGGCATCGATGCCGGCTTCATCGCCCGTGAGCACGCGGTGTGCCGCGTGCTCGGCACGCACTTGCCCGAGATCGAGATCCTCGACGCCGGCATCGACGCGCGTTTCCACGACGATCCGCGGGTGCACGGCGCCGGCGGCATCCGTTACTTCTGCGGCGTCGCCCTGATCGACGCGCGGCGGCGCATGCTTGGCGTGCTGGCGGTGGCCGACACCCGCGCGCGCCCGGCGTCACCCGAGGCCGCGCGCGAGACCCTGCGCCAGCTCGGCCGCATCGCCACCCGGCTGGTGGAGCGCCGCCTGCTGCAGCAACACCAGCGCATCGCCGGGGCGATCGCCCAGGGCGACTTCAACGCGGTGGTGCTGTTCGATCCGCAGGAAGGCGTGCGCTACGCCAATGCTGGCGCGCAGGCGCTGTTCGCCGCGGGGGTGGCGGCGGGCACGCCGGTGGCGGCGCTGTTCCCCACCGAGCTGCAGACCGATCCGGACGAGCTCGCGCGCTGGCTGCAGGAACCCGGCGACGACGGCCCGGGGCAGTCGCGCGACCTGCGCGCGCTCACAGCGGACGGCAGCCTGCGCACGCTGGAAGCGGTGCGTTGCACGCCCCCCGGCACGGCCCGGCGCGGCATGGCGGCGCTGGCGCTGCGTGATGTCACCGAGCGTCGCCTGCTGCGCGCGCGCCAGCAGCGCGCGGCGTCGAACGACGACCTCACCGGCCTGCCGCGCCGCGCCGCCTTCCTCACCACGCTCAACGGCCTGCTCGACGAGCGCGCGCATCCGTTCGGCGTCGCGCTGATCGGGCTGGACAGCTTCCGCACCATCAACGACACGCTCGGCCACACCATCGGCGATGCGGTGCTGCAACTGGTCGCCTGCCGCCTGCAGGCCGGCCTGCCGGTCGGCGCGCGGCTGGCACGCTTCGGCGGCGACGAGTTCGCCCTCGCCTATCCGCGCACCGACGGCGAACAGATCGACGCCCACCTGCGCGCGGTGCTGCAGGACCTCGCGCGGCCGTGCCAGGTCGACAGCCACAGCATCCACATCGAGGCCAGCATCGGCGCAGCGATGGCCGACGCCACCGCCGGCAGCGACGAACTCGTCGCGCGCGCGGACCTCGCCATGCAGCGCGCAAAGCTCAACGGCGGCCGCCAGCTGCGTTATTTCGAACCCGGCATGCGCACCGCGGCCATCGACCGGCGGCAGCTCGACCTCGAATTGCGCCGCGCCTGCCGCGAGAACGAATTCGAGCTGCATTACCAGCCGCAGGTGTCCCTGGCCACCGGCATGCCGACCGGCGCGGAGGCACTGTTGCGCTGGCGCCATCCGCAGCGCGGCCTGCTCGCGCCGGACAAGTTCATCGACGCGCTCGGGCAGAGCTCGGTCGGGCCGGCGGTCGGCCGCTGGATCCTCGAGCGCGCCTGCCAGGACGCGGCGACCTGGCCGATCATCGACGGCCGCCGGCTCGCGGTCGGCGTCAACCTGTTCCCGGTGCAGCTCGACAACGAACGCCTGCCGGGCGAGGTGGAGCACGCGCTTACCCGCAGCGGCCTCACCGCGGCGCACCTCGAGCTGGAACTGACCGAGAAGATCGCCCTGCGCGACGACGACGGCAGCACCGCCGACGCGCTGGCGGCGCTGCGTTCGCGCGGGATCAGCGTGGCCTACGATGACTTCGGCACCGGTTACGCCTCGCTGTCGGTGCTGCGCCGGCTGCCGGTCGACCGCGTCAAGATCGACCGCTCGTTCGTGCGCGACGTGCTCGCCAACCGCGGCGATGCGGCGATCGTGCGCTCGATCCTGCTGATCGCGCGCAACTTCGACCTGCGCGTGATTGCGGAGGGCGTGGAGACGCCCGAGCAGGCCGAACTGCTGCACGGGCTCGGCTGCCAGGAGGCGCAGGGCTTCCTGTACTCGCCGGCGCTGCCGCCGCGCGAATTCGCGCGCTGGGTCGCACAGCGGGTGCGTCTGGCGTCGCTGCAGCAGATGTCGGTCGGCGGCCATGCCTGAGGCGCTGGCCGACGCCCGCGCGGAGGCACGCGCGTTCGCCTTCGACGATCGCGACTTCCGCCGGATCGCGCGGATGATCCGCGCGCGCGCCGGCATCCACCTCGGCGAGCACAAGCGCGACATGGTGTACAGCCGGCTGTCGCGGCGGGTGCGCGCGCTCGGCCTGCAGCGCTTCTGCGACTACCTCGACTTCGTCGAGCACGAGGACGACGCCGACGAATCCCAGGCCTTCGTCAACGCGCTGACCACCAACCTCACCGCGTTCTTCCGCGAGCCGCACCACTTCGACGCGCTGGCCGACGTGCTGCGCGCCGCTCCGCGCGGGCCGCTGACGCTCTGGTGCTGCGCGGCCTCGACCGGCGAGGAGCCGTGGTCGATCGCGATGACCGCGTGCGAAGCCTTCGGAACCGACACGCCCCCGGTGCGGATCCTCGCCACCGACATCGATACGCAGGTCCTGGAGGCCGCGGCGGCCGGCGTGTACACGCTCGAGCGGCTCGAATCCGTATCGCCGGAGCGGCGCCGGCGCTTCTTCCAGCGCGGCACCGGCGCGAATGCGGGTCTGTGCCGGATCAAGCCGTCGCTGCGCGCGCTGGTCGGCTTCCGCCCGCTCAACCTGCTCGACGCCGATTACGGCCTGCGCGGTGGCTTCGCGGCGGTGTTCTGCCGCAACGTGATGATCTACTTCGACAAGCCGACGCAGCGCGAGGTGCTCGCGCGGATCGTGCCGCTGCTGGCGCCGGGCGCGCCGCTGTTCGCCGGCCATTCCGAAAGCTTCACCCACGCCGGCGACCTCGTCGTGTCCTGCGGGCGCACGACCTATCGCGCCGCCGCGGGGTCGCGGTGAGCGTCGCCACCGCCGCCGTCGCCGCACCCGGGCGCTATTTCGATGGCGCGCTGCAGACCGAGGCACTCAAGCTGCTGCCGGCCGACTATGCGGTGAGCGACGAGCCCATCGCGCTGGTGACGCTGCTCGGTTCCTGCGTGGCCGCCTGCCTCTGGGATCCGCTGCTGCGCATCGGCGGCATGAACCATTTCATGCTCCCGGACGGCGACGGCAGCTGCGCGCGCTACGGCGCCAACGCCATGGAACTGCTGATCAACGACCTGCTCAAGCGCGGCGCGCGGCGCGCCCGGCTGCAGGCCAAGGCCTTCGGCGGGGGCAACGTGCTGCGCGGCTTCGCCGATCCGGTCGGCACGCGCAACGCGCGCTTCGTCGTCGACTACCTCGCCGCCGAGCGCATCCCGCTGCTCGCGCAGGACCTCGGCGACATCCATCCGCGCAAGATCGCCTTCTTCCCGCAGACCGGACGCGCGTTCGTGCGCAGGTTGCCGGCCACCCGCGAACGCGAGCTCGCCGACATCGAGCGCGCCTACCACGAGCGTCTGTCGCGCGCGCCGAGCGGCGGCAGCGTGGAGCTGTTCTGAGCATGCGCAGTCCTCCCGGCCTCCCCGCGCCGGAGCCCGGCACCGTCCCATCCGGGACCCGTGCGGGCCCGCCAGGCCGCTCCGCCAGCGCGCCCATCAAGGTGCTGATCGTCGACGATTCGGCGCTGGTGCGGCAGCTGATGAGCGAGATCCTCGGCAGCGACCCGGGCATCCAGGTGGTGGGAACCGCGTCGGATCCGTATATCGCGCGCGAGAAGATCAAGCAGCTCGCTCCCGACGTCATCACGCTCGACGTCGAGATGCCGCGCATGGACGGCCTCACGTTCCTGCAGAACCTGATGCGGCTGCGGCCGATGCCGGTGGTGATGGTGTCGACGCTGACCGAGGCCGGCGCGCAGGTCACGCTCGATGCGCTCGCGCTCGGCGCGGTCGACTTCGTCGCCAAACCGAAGCTCGACGTCGCGCGCGGACTGGGCGCGTACGCGTCGGACCTGATCGAGAAGGTGCGCACCGCCGCCGGCGCACGGGTCGCGGCGCTGGCGACGTCGGCACCGGCGCAGGCGCTGGCGATGCCGATCGCCTACCGCACCACCGACCGCCTGCTCGCGATCGGCGCGTCCTGCGGCGGCACCGAGGCCATCCGCGAGTTGCTCGCGCAGTTGCCGGCCGACGCGCCGGCGACGGTGATCGCCCAGCACATCCCGGGCAGCTTCAGCGGCGCGTTCGCCCAGCGCCTGGACCGGCACGCGCGCATGACCGTGCGCGAGGTGCGCGAGGACCAGCCGTTGCTCGCCGGCCACGCGTATGTCGCGCCCGGCGGCCGGCACCTGCGCGTGTACCGCAGCGGCGCGCGCTGGCACTGCCGGCTCGGCGACGACGCGCCGGTTCGCCGGCACCGGCCGAGCGTGGACGTGCTGTTCGAATCGGTCGCGCAGCATGTCGGTGCGAATGCGGGCGCGGCGCTGCTCACCGGCATGGGCGATGACGGCGCGCGCGGCCTCTTGGCGCTGCGCCACGCCGGCGCGGCCACCTTCGCGCAGGACGAAGCCACCAGCCTGGTCTGGGGCATGCCCGGCACGGCGGTCGCACTCGGCGCCGCGCAGGAAGTGCTGCCGCTGTCGCAGATCGCACAGGCCCTGCTCGCCAGCACCGCCGGCGACTAAAGGTCACCTCGGCGGGCGCCGTTAAACCCTGCAAGACACGTTGTCACGAGATCGCCGATGGACTCCCGCACCCTGTTCCGCCTCGCCGCGCCGCTCGCCCTCACCCTGGTCCTGATCCTGGCCGAAGCGCTCGGCTGGCCAGCAGGCGTCAGATGGGGCGCGCTGGTGGCGATGACGCTGGCCTGGCTGGCCTTCGCCTGGATCGCGCTGCATCCGATCAACCGCGAGGCGCTGCGCGAACAGAGTCGCCTGCTGGACGAACTGCGCAACTTCGTCGGTGCCGAGGTGCAGGGCTCGCGTGCCGAGATCGACCGCACGCGCGACCTGATACGCGAGGCGGTCGCCAAGCTCGGCGGCAGCTTCGACCTGCTCAACCGGAAGTCGCGCGAGCAGAGCGAAGTGGTGTCGCGCCTGATCGACCGCAGCGGCGACGAGCGCGGCATGGACGTCTCGCGCTTCGCCCAGCAGGCCAGCCAGCAGATGGAGCAACTGGTCGACGCGCTCGAGGCGGTGAGCGGCCAGAGCACGACCACCGTCACCCACATCGACGCGATGGCCGAGCACCTGGATGGCATCTTCGCCCTGCTCGAGGACGTCAAGTCGATC
Organism: Lysobacter sp.; assembly: GCA_013362405.1. GTDB lineage: Bacteria > Pseudomonadota > Gammaproteobacteria > Xanthomonadales > Xanthomonadaceae > JABFWF01. The sequence goes on from JABFWF010000169.1 coordinate 16,770, forward strand.
GCCGACCAGACCAACCTGCTCGCGCTGAACGCGGCGATCGAGGCCGCGCGCGCCGGCGAGGCGGGCCGCGGCTTCGCGGTGGTCGCCGACGAGGTGCGCAACCTGTCCGAGCGCTCGACCGCCTTCAACGAGCAGATCCGCCGCCTTGCGCACAGTTCGAAGGAGGCGATCGCGCGGGTGCGCGATACCGTCAGCCAGATGGCCTCGCGCGACCTCGACCGCTCGCGCGGCGCGCGCACCGAGGCCGCGGCGATGCTCGATCGCGTGGAGGACATCAACCAGGGCCTGGGCAAGGGGATGCGCGAGATCGCCGCGTGCGGACGCAGCATCGACGGGTCCGTCGCCGAGGCCGTGCGCTCGCTGCAGTTCGAGGACATCGCGACCCAGGCATTGACCGCGGCGACCGTGCACCTGGAGCGCTTGTCGGCGATCAATCGCGAGGCGACCGCGCTGAACGAACTGCTGCACCGCGGCGGCGTGCGCGATGCGGAGCGCCAGCAGGCGATCCACCGGCTGGTGCAGCGCGTCGGCCAGCTGCGCGGCGAATGGGAACGCCCGCCGCACAAGCCGGTGATGCAGCAGTCGATGGACGCAGGCAGCGTCGAACTGTTCTGACGCGTCCAGCGCAACACCGACCGGCGTTCGCCCACCACTCCGGCGAACGTCGGTGCCTGCGTGAAGATCGTTGCTGACCTCGACCGGGCGCGCGGGTCTGCGGCACACTGCGGGCATGACCTCGCACGATCATCATCCGGTGTGCAGCGCCGAACAGGCGGTGCGCGACCTCGCCGAAAGCACGCCCGCGGGCATGCTCCTGCTGGAAAACGGACGCGTGCGCTGGGCCAACGGCAAGGCGCTGCAACTGCTCGGGCACGACGAGGCCGCGTTGCTCGGGCTCGCGCCGGAAGCGCTGTTCACGGATGCCGCGGAAGCGCGCGCATGCCTCGCGCAACTACCGCGCGAGCGCACCACCCGCCTGCTGCGCGTCGACGGCAGCACCTTCCAGGCCCGCATCGGCATCCATGCGCTGCAGCTCGAAGGCCGGCCGCTCGCCGTGCTGCACGTCTCCGACCTGAGCGACAGCGCGCGCATCCACGCCGAACTCGCGGCACGGCGCGAGGAGCTGCAGACCCTTGCCCGCCGCCTGCTCGGCGTACAGGAAGACGAGCGGCGCACGCTCTCGCGCGAACTGCACGACGACATCGGCCAGCAGCTCACCGCGATCAAGCTCGGCGCGCTGGCGCTGCGCGACGAGACGGAGCCGGTGGTGCGCGCGGAGCTGCTCGAGGAGATCCTCGCCACCGCCGACCAGACGCTGGCCAAGCTGCGCGACCTGTCGATGCTGCTGCGTCCGCCGCAGCTCGACGCGCTCGGCCTGGAAGCCGCGCTGCGCTGGCAGGCCGAGCGCATGTTCCGTGCCGGCAAGCCGCGCCTCGCGCTGGCGCTCGCGGCGTTGCCGCAACGTCCGGACCCGACCGCCGAGCTCGCCTGCTTCCGCATCGCGCAGGAAGCGATGACCAACATCCAGCGCCATGCGCGCGCCGCCAACGTCACGGTCGCGCTCATGCCGGAGGAAGGCGGCCGCGGTCTGCAACTGACGGTGCGCGACGACGGCCGCGGCTTCGATCCTTCGCAGCCCGGCGGACTCGGCCTGGTGACGATGCGTGAGCGCGCGCAGCAGGTCGGCGGCACGCTCGACATCGACACCGCGCCCGGCGCGGGCAGTTGCGTCAGGGCGCACATCCCGCTGCGCTGACCCGCGTCACCCCGCCGCCGCGCGCCGGCCGCCCAGCGCGGCCAGCGGATCCATGCGCGGCAGCGGCTGCACCCACGCGCGCGGCCGTCCCGCCTCCTGCAGCACCGCTTCGGCCGCCATCCAGCCACCGCGCACCGCGCTTTCCATCGACGCCGGCAGGCCGGTTGCGAGCCAGTCGCCGGCCAGGAACAGGTTGCGGATCGGCGTGCGCGCCTCTGGCCGCAGCGACTCGGAGCCAGGGTGCGGTGCCGGGATCGCCATCGGGATGCGGTGCACCACCGCGTGGCGCAACACCGCTTCACGCGTCCGTGGCAGGTAGGCGGCGAGTTCGCTGCAGGCGGCGTCGATCAGCGCGGCGTCGTCGAGGTGCGCGGCGCGCGTGCTGAAAATCAGGTTGCAGGCGACCAGCGAGCCTTCCGCGTCGCGGTGTGCGCGGATGTTGGCGAGGTCGTAGAAGTCGTAGTAGAGGGTGCGAGGCGACCAGGTGTTGGCCCAGAAGCGTTCGCGCGACAGCCGCCGGTCGAACCACAGGTAGGTGCTGACGTAGGGACTTGGCGCGAAGGCGGCGAGGTCGCGGAACGTCGCGTGCGTCCGGAGGCTCTCCGGCAGCAACGCGTGCAGGCTGGGCGGCGGCAGCGCGGCGACGGTCCAGCGCGCATGCAGCCGGGTACCGTCGGCGAGGATGGCGCCGCACGCGCGGTCGCCTGCGAGCTCGAGTCGCGCCGCTTCGATGCCGAGTCGGACCGCACCGCCACGTGCTTCGATCCAATGCCGCGCCGCCGGCGCGAACAGGTCGCCCAGGCCGATCGACGGCAGCCCCAGCTGGTAGCCGTTGCGCCCGACCAGGTAGCGGAAGAAGCCGAGCAGGGCGCCGGCCGAGCATTCGCCCAGCGGCACGTTCATGATCGCCATCGCCACGGTGCGCCAGTACCAGTCGATGAAGCGCTCGCTGACGCCCAGCGCGCGCAGGTACTGCTCGGCATCGACCTGGTCGAGCTGCATGCGCCCCGCGTCGTCGAGGCGCAGCACGCGCCAGAACAACCGCGCATTGGACGCGACGTCGGCGAGCGAAAGCTGCGGCACGCGCAGCAGGTCGGGGAGGAAGTGCAGCGGGGCCGGCAGCGGGTAGAGGTGCAGCGTGGTCGCGCCCGGCGCATCGACCAGGGTGATGAAGCGCGCGCCCTGCCAGGCGACGTGCCGGCGCGTGCCGAGGAGATCGAGCAGGCGCAACATGTTGCGGTATTCGGACAGCAGGATGTGGGGGCCGAGGTCGATGCGCTCGCCCGTCGTGGCGTCGGTGATGCTGCGCGCGCGGCCACCGGCCTCGTCGGCACGCTCGACCACCCGGACGTGGAGACCGGCATCGGACAGCGCCATCGCGCAGGCGAGGCCGGCGAGTCCGCCGCCGATGACGAGCACGTCGCAATCCATCCGCGCACGGTCCCGCAGCACGCGCGAATGCAGCGTGGGCAGACCGGGAACGACAGCGGAGGCGTCAGCGAAGAAGCAGCGGGCGTCGCATCCGCCAGGCCCCGAGCAGCACCGCGGTGGCCGCCGCGACGTTGAGGCTCTCGACGGCGCCGGTACCGGGAATCGACAGGCGCAGGTCGCACGCCGCCGCGAACGCGCGGTCCATGCCTTCGCCTTCGGCGCCAAGCACCAGCACCAGCCGCTCCGGCAGCGGCGTCGCGAACAGATCGTCGCCGCCCTCGACCACCGTCGCCGCGAGTGCGAACCCCGCGCCGCGCAACTGCGCCAGCGCATTGTCCTCCCGACCGAGCCGCACGAACGGCACTGCTTCGGCGCCGCCTTCGGCCACGCGCGCCGCGGCGCCGGACAGCGCGAGCGTGGACGCCTTCGGCAACAGCAGCGCCGACACGCCGAAATGCGCGGCCGAGCGCAGGATCGCGCCGAGGTTGTGCGGGTTGCCGACGCCATCCAGCCACAGCGCGCAGTGCGGTCCCGGCGGCAGGTCGCGCAGCCAGTTCGACAAGGGGAGCGGCTCCTCGCGCAGCACGTCGGCGACCACGCCCTCGTGGTGGCTGCTGGCGGCGAGCTTCTGCAAATCCGCCTCCTCGACCACGCGGTAGCCGATGCGGTGCGCGACGCACCACTGCAGCAGCGGCTTGAGGCCCGGCACGCGCGCCTGCGACAGGTACAGCTTGCGCAGCGCCTGCGGGCGGCGCGCGAACAGCGCGCGCACCGCGTTCAGGCCATGCAGGCGCAGCTCGGCGTGGCGCTGTTCGCGGGCCGCATCGTGCGGCGCGGCACCCGCGTCGGGCGCCCTCGTGCGTTCGTGCGTGGCAGGCGTGGCACCCTGTCCGCGCACGGGCGCGTCCGCGGGCCGCGCAGGCGGCGTCCGCTTTTCCCACGGGTTGTCCGGTCCGCGCATGCGCGCAGTCTACTCGTGCGAGGCGTCCTCGACCGGCGGGATCTCGGTTTCCAGCTTGTCCAGCGCCTGCGTGCGCTCGTCCGGCGAGCGTGTGTACGGCGCCAGCAGCAGGTAGAACGCCGGCACCACGAACAGCGACAGCAGCGTCGACAGCGCCACGCCGAACACGACGACCACGCCGATCGACGTGCGGCTGCCGGCGCCGGCGCCGGTCGCCAGCATCAGCGGCATCGCGCCGGCGATCGTCGCGATCGAGGTCATCAGGATCGGCCGCATGCGCGTCGCCGCGGCGTCCAGGATGGCCTCGCGCACCGACAGGCCCGCATCGCGCCGCTGGTTGGCGAATTCGACGATGAGGATGCCGTTCTTCGCCGCGAGGCCGACCAGCATCACGATGCCGATCTGGCTGAACAGGTTGAGCGACTTGCCGAACAGCCACAGCCCGAGCAGCGCGCCGAGCACGGCCAGCGGCACGGTGAGCATGATGACCAGCGGATGCAGGAAGCTCTCGAACTGCGCCGCCAGCACCAGGAACACGATCAGCAGCGCCATGCCGAAGGTGAACAGCACCGCGCTGCCCTGCTGCAGGTATTCGCGCGACTGGCCGCTGTAGTCCACCTGCGCGCTGGCCGGCAGTTCCTCGCGCGCGACCTTGTTCACCCAGTCGATCGCCTCGCCCAGCGTGTAGCCCGGCGACAGGCCGGCCGACAACGTGATCGCGCGCAGGCGGTTGAAGCGGTTGAGGTTGCCGGCCTCGGCGCGTTCCTCCAGCCGCACCACGCTCGCCAGCGGCACCAGCGCGCCGCTGCGGCTGCGCACGTAAAGATTGTCGAGGTCCGTCGGCGTGGCGCGCTCGCCTTCGGTGGCCTGCAGCACGACGTAATACTCCTGCCCCTGCCGCACGAAGGTGGTCACGCGCGCCGAACCGAGCATCGCCTGCAGGGTCTGCCCGATCGCCTGCTCGGTCACGCCGAGGTCGGCGGCCTTGGCCTGGTCGACGACCACGTGCACCTGCGGCCGCGTTTCCTTGTAGTCGGCGTCCGCGCCGTACAGCCCCGGGTTCTGCTCCATGCGTCCGAGCAGGCGGTCGCGCCACTGCATGAGTTGCGAATACTCGGGTCCTTCCAGCACCACCTGCAGCGGCTGGCCGCCACTGCGCACCAGGCCCTGGCGGATCTGCGGAATCGCGCGCACGCCGGGGATCCGGTCGAGGTCGCCGCGGATCTCTTTCACGACGTCATCGGTGCTTGCCGAACGCTCGTCCCACGGCTTGAGGATCATGACGCCGCGCCCGGTGTTCATGTTCTCGCTCGCGCCGTAGCTGCCCGGCACCCGGCCGAGCACGCGCATGCCGGGCTTTCGATCATTCGCGCCGTCGTCGCCGATGTAGCGCATCAGCACCTGTTCGACCTTGGCCATCTGCGCCGCGGTGTAGTCGAAGCCCGCGCCTTCCGGCGCGGTGACGCCGACCGAGAACGCGCCGCGGTCCTCGCTCGGCGCGAGCTCGCGCGGCACGCGGGTGAACAGCAACGCGGCGAGCGCGAGCGCGATGCCCATCGCGACCAGGAACAGCAGCGGACGCGCGATGAAGCGGTCGAGCGTGCGCCGATAGCCGGACGACAGCGCGCGCATGCGTCGTTCCATCCATGCGTCCAGGCCGCGCGGTTCCTGTCCTGGACCGACGCGCCGCGGGTGCACCAGCAGCGACCCCATCATCGGCGTCAGGCTGAGCGCGACGAAGCCGGAGATCGCGACCGCGCCCGCCAGCGCCACCGCCAGCTCGCGGAACAGGCGGCCATTGTTGCCCTGCAGGAAGGCGATCGGCAGGAACACCGCGACCAGCACGGCGGTCGTCGCGAGCACGGCGAAGCCGACCTGTCGGGTGCCGCGCAGCGCGGCCAGCGCCGGCGGTTCGCCGAGGTCGGCGCGGCGCTGGATGTTCTCCAGCACCACGATGGCGTCGTCGACCACGAGGCCGATCGACAGCACGAGTGCCAACAGTGTCAGCAGGTTGATCGAGAAGCCGAACGCGAGCAGCGGCACGAAGGCCGCCATCACGCACACCGGCACCGTCACCGCGGGCACCAGCGCGGACCGCAACTTGCCGAGGAACAGCCAGATCACCACCAGCACCAGCACGATGGCTTCGGCCAGCGTCTTGTAGACCTCGTGCACGGCGACGTCGATGAAGACGGTCGCGTCGTAGGTCACCGCGATCTTCATGCCGTTGGGCAGGGTCTTGTTGATCGCCTCGGCTTCCTTCTTCGCCGCCGCGGCGACGGCGAGGTCGTTCGCGGTCGAGGTCTTGACGATGCCGAGGCCGACCTGCGGCAGCCCGTTCGTGCGGTAGTAGGCGCGCCGCTCGAGCGAGCCGAGTGAGACCTTCGCCACTTCGCCCAGGCGCACCACGTGGCCGTCGGCGCCGTGGCCGATCGGCAGCTGCTCGAAGTCCGTGGCGCCGGCGAAACTGCGGTCCAGCTGCAGGGTGAAGTCGCGCGAGGTCGACTCCAGCCGGCCCGCGGGGATGTCGACGTTGCGCGTGCGCAGCGCGTCCTCGACGTCGCCGATGGTCAGCCCGCGCGCGGCGAGCGCGTTGCGGTCGATCCAGATCCGCATCGCATATTCCTGCGCGCCGCCGAGCTGCACCTGCGCCACGCCGTCGACGGTCGACAGGCGGTCGACCAGGTAGCGCTTCGCGTAGTCGGTCAGCTGCAGCGTGTCCATGCCCGGGCCGCTGAGGTTGAGCCAGAGGATGACGTCGGAATCGCTCGACACCTTGCGGATCTGCGGCGCATCGGCGTCGACGGGCAACTGGTCGAGGCTGCGGCTGACCGCGTCGCGCACGTCGTTCGCGGCGCTTTCGATGTCGCGCTTGAGGGTGAACTCGATGTTGATGTTCGAGACGCCGTTCTGGCTGCTCGACTGGATGGTGTCGACGCCCTCGATGCCGGACACCGCGTCCTCCAGCACCTTGGTCACGCGCGTTTCCATCACCGCGGCGCTGGCGCCGGTGTAGGTGGTGGTGATCGACACCACCGGCGGATCGATGTCGGGCAACTCGCGCAGCGGCAGGCGGGTGAACGCGATCACGCCGAGCACGATCAGCAGCAGGCTGACCACGGTGGCGAAGACCGGGCGGTGGATGGAGATGTCGGAAAGCTTCATTTGAAGATCGCGCCTGCCTTGCCTTGCCCGTCATTCCCGCGAAGGCGGGAGTGCGGGGTCTTTGCCCGCGTCGTCAACTGGTGCGCAATGGGCTGCGCGAGCGTCACTGGATCCCCGCTTTCGCGGGAACGACGACACTCATGGGCTGCCATCCGCCGTGGCGGTCGGCGTTGCCTTCGCCTCCACGACCCTGCTGCCCGGATGCAGCTTCACCGTGCCCTCGACCACGATGCGGTCGCCCGGCTTCACGCCGGACACGACCTCGACCTCGCCCTCGTGGCGGCTGCCGAGCTTCACCGGCACCTTGTCGGCCTTGCCGCCGGCGACGCGGAACACGTAGGCCTGCTCGCCTTCCTGCTGCACGGCGATCTCCGGCACCACCAGCGCCCGGCGCGCCGGCAGCTGCACCTGCACGCGCAGCAGCATGCCGGCACGCAGCCGGCCATCGGGGTTGGGCAGTTGGGCGCGCACCTTCACGGCGCGCGTGGCGGGGTCGACGCGGCTGTCGACCTGCGCGATGCGGCCGTCGAACGCCTGCCCCGGCCATGCATCGCTGCGCGCGGCCACCGCCTGTCCGGGCGCGATCGCGGAGAGCACGGATTCGGGCAGGGTGAAGTCGAGCTTGATGCTGCTGTCGTCGTCGAGCGTGGTGATCACCGTGCCCGGCGTGACCAGCGCGCCGGGGCTGACCTGGCGCAGGCCGAGCACGCCGGCGAAGGGCGCGCTGATGGTGCGGTCGACGACGGCGGCGCGCCTGGAGGCGAGCGCGGCGGCCGCGGCGTCGCGGTTCGCATCGAGCGTGTCGAGCTGGCTTTTCGCGATCAGCTGCTGGCGCGCGAGTTCGTCGCCGCGGCGCAACTGTTGTTCGGCGTCGCGCAGACTGGCCTGCGCGGCGGCGACGTCGGCGCGCTGCGCGGCGCTGTTCATGTCGGCGAGCAGCTGGCCGGCATGCACGCGCTGGCCGCTGTCGAAGGCCAGGCGGGTCACCACGTCGCTGACCTTGGCGGTGATCGCCACCGACTCGCGCGCCTGCGCGGTGCCCAGCGCCTGCAATGCGTCGTGGTAGGGCCGCGGCGCCAGCACGGTCGTGGTCACGGCGACGGGGCGCGCGTCGTCCTGGCGGTGGGCGCCGGCGTCCTTGCGCGCGCAACCCGGCAGGGCGGCGGCGAGCAGGACGGCGGCGAGGAGCGGAACTCTGGACATCGAGCGATCGGGCGACGAGGGGAACGCCCGAGTGTACGAGGCGCGGATGACGCACGCCCCGTGCCGTCAGGGCTAGACGGGGATGGTCAACCGATCGCTTCGTGATGCGTTTCGCGCTCCGCTGGCCGCGCCAGCGCGACAGCCCCGTCGCCAGGCTGCCGTGCATTCCGGGCGCCCGCGTGGCGCTGAACCGGGATCACGGCATAAGCCCATGCCGGCGCGTCCTTTCCGGCCGCGCGCGCGGCTGCCTAGCCTGACGGCCTCCGATCGCGCGATCCGTCATGTCCGCCCTTTCCGTTCCCAGCGACGTTCCGCTGCCGCTTTCGCCGACGCAGGCCGGCCTGCTCGCGCAGCTGGTCGACGGCATGGGCGCGGGCGCCCTGCACTGGCTGTCGGGCTACGCCTACGGCCTGGCCGCGCAACCGGCGCGCGCGCCGCGATGGCTGCACGCGGTCGATGCGCAGGCGGCGCAGCCGCGGGCGACGATCGTGTACGGCAGCCAGACCGGCAATGCGCGCCGCGAGGCGGAACGCCTGCATCGCGAACTCGAAGCGGCGGGGCTGCCCGCGCGCCTGCTGCGCGCCGACGCCTATCCGCAGCGCGAACTCGCCGACGAGCGCATGCTCTACCTCGTCTTCAGCACGCAGGGCGACGGCGAGCCGTCGGATGATGCGCGCGGCTTCGTCGAATACCTCGCCGGCCGGCGCGCGCCGCGCCTGCCGGGGCTGCACTACGCCGTGCTCGGCCTGGGCGATTCCAGCTATCCGCAGTTCTGCGTGATTGGCCGCCAGCTCGACGCGCGCCTGGCCGAACTCGGCGCGCAGCGGCTGCAGGCGGTGGCGACGGCCGACGTGGACGTCGGCACCATCGCGGCGCCGTGGCAAGCGCAGGCCCTGCGCGACGCGCGCGAGCGCCTTGCCGACGCGACGCCTGCCACCACCAACGTCACCCCGCTGCGCACGCCCGCGAGCGTGGCGGCCGCGACGCGCGAAGCGCCCCTTGCCGCCGAAGTGCTCGCCAACCAGCGCATCACCGCGCGCGACAGCGGCAAGGACGTGCGCCACCTGGAGCTTTCGCTCGCCGGATCCGGGCTGCGCTACGAACCCGGCGACGCGCTCGGCGTGTGGCCGCGCAATCCGCCCGCGCTGGTGGACGAGGTGCTGGCGACGCTGTCGCTGGACCGCGACGCGCCGGTCGACCACGACGGCACGCGCCTGCCGCTGGCGCAATGGCTCGGCGAACGCCGCGAGCTCACGCGCCTCGCGCGTCCCTTCCTCGTCGCGCAGGCCGAACGCGCGGGCGATGTCGCGCTCACCCGCCTGCTCGACGATCCCCAGCAGCTCGCACCCTGGGTGGCCGTCGGCCTGGTGTTGGTGGTGCTGGGGGTTGTGGGGGGGGTGTGGGTGGGGGTGGGGGTG